>CAZZYA010000001.1:0-14462 GCA_964658115.1 uncultured Rudaea sp.
AGGCGCCGGTATTTTCGTGCTGGAAGGACTCGAGCATGCGCGCAAACGCGGCGCATCGATCCTCGCCGAGTTCGCTGGCGGCGGCATGTCCGCGGATGCCGGCGACATCGTGTTGCCATCCGAAGCCGGCGCGGCGAAAGCGCTGTCGAACGCGCTTGCCGACGCGCGACTCGATGCCTGCGATGTCGGCTACATCAACGCCCACGGCACCGGCACGCCAGCCAACGATCCAACCGAATCGCAGGCCATCCGGCGCGTGTTCGGCGCGCATGCCGATTCGCTCGCCGTGTCGTCGACGAAATCGATGCACGGCCACGCGCTCGGCGCGGCGGGTGCTATCGAGCTGATCGCCGCTTTGGGTGCGTTGCGCGAGAGCGTCATTCCGCCGACCGCCAATTTCATCGATCCGGACCCCGCCTGCGATCTGGATTACGTTCCCAACGTGCCGCGCGAAAAGAAGGTGCACGCCGTGCTTTCCAACTCGTTCGCCTTCGGCGGTCTGAATGCGGTCGTGGCTCTCAAACGCGTGGACTGATGCGCGCTATCATGCGCGCTCCGTGGCCAAGCCGACCGCATGATCACGTTCCATTATCAGCAGCTCGACGTGTTCCCCGCTTCGCACGGCGGCGGCAATCCGCTCGGTGTCGTGATCGATGCGCGCGTATTCGCGCCCGAGCAGATGCAACGTTTCGCAGCGTGGACGAATCTGGTCGAAACCACATTCCTATTGCCGCCGGAAGACGAGCGCGCCAGCTATCGCGTGCGCATCTTCACGCCGACCAAAGAAATACCGTTTGCCGGACATCCGAGCATCGGCACCGCGCACGCGGCACTCGACACGCGTTTCGCAAAAGCTAGGGATGGACGTCTAATTCAAGAATGCGGTGCCGGTTTGTTGCCGATTCGCATCGAAGGTCTGCACGAGCGGCGCGAATTGTTCGTGCAGGCGCCACGCGCGACCGATCTCACCGCCGACGCACGCGGCGCGAATGTGTTGCGTAAAGCGCTCGCCGATCGCCCGCTCGGCGCGTTGCCGCCGGCGCTGATCAACGGCGGCCGTCGCTGGTGGGTGGCGGAGTTTGCCGATGAGGCATCGGTGCGAACGTGGAAACCCGATCACGCTGCGATCGGAGAACTCGCGACGCTCGACGACTGCCTTGGCCTGTGCGTGTTCGCGCGATGCGCACGGTCGAACTACCAACTTGTCGTTCGCGCGTTTCCCGCGGGTGTCGGAATCGTCGAAGATCCGGCGTCCGGCGCGGCCAATGGACTCATCGCCGCATGGATCGCACTGCGCGAACCCGAAGGCGCGCTCGCTCACGGATATCGCGTGAGTCAAGGCCGCGAGATCGGACACGATGCCTCGATTTCGCTGCGCATCGATGCCGACGGCACGGTGTGGGTCGGTGGACGAACGCATACCGTCACCGACCGCACACTTACGTGGGGATAAAAGGTGCCTGACCTTGCCAGTCGTTCCCGCGAAATCAGGAATGACGAACGTTAGACCAGCTTCTTCGCTTTCGTCAGCGCCTGATCGAGCAGCTTCATGCCGATATCGATCTCGTCGTTACTGATGTGCAGCGACGGCGCAAATGTGATCACGTTCTTGTAGTAGCCGCCGACATCCAGCACGAGTCCGGTTTTCTTACCGTTGTGTTCGAGTTCCGCGGCGAGTCCGATGTCGCACATCTTGTCGAGCAGTTTCTTGTTCGGCGTGAAACCGTCCGCTTCGCAGATTTCAGCGCGCAACGCGAGACCGAGACCATCGACGTCGCCGATTTCCTTGTGCTTGCGCTGCAATTCTTTCAAGCCTTCGAGGAAGCGTTTGCCTTTCGCCATCACCATCGACTCGTAGTCGGTTTCGGCGAGCATGCGCATCGTTTCCAGACCAACCGCCGTGCCGAGCGGATTCGACGCGAACGTCGAATGCGTCGAGCCGGGCGGAAACACGGTCGGGTTGATCAGTTCTTCGCGCGCCCAGATTCCCGCGAGCGGATTCAACCCGTTGGTCAGCGCTTTGCCGAACACGAGCACGTCGGGCTTCACGCCGAAATGTTCGATCGACCACAGCTTGCCGGTGCGGAAGAAACCCATCTGGATTTCATCGACGACCATCAGGATGCCGTACTTGTCGAGTACGCGTTTGAGGCCGGTGAAGAAATTCATCGGCGGAATCACGTAACCGCCGGTGCCCTGGATCGGTTCGATATAGAACGCGGCGTATTCGCACTGCCCGACCTTCGGATCCCATACGCCGTTGTATTCGGTTTCGAACAGACGCTCGAATTTGGCGACGCATAATTCGCCGTATTCTTCCTTCGACATGCCTTTCGGCCCGCGGAAATGATACGGAAATTCGATGAACTGCGCGCGATCGAAATGGCCGTAACGACGACGATAGCGATACGACGACGTGATGGCCGACGCACCGAGCGTGCGGCCGTGATAACCGCCTTCGAACGCGAACATCAGGCTTTTGCCGTTGTTCGCGTTGCGCACGATTTTCATCGAGTCTTCGACGGATTGCGAACCGCCGACGTTGAAATGCACGCGCCCGTCGAGACCCCACTTTTTCTTCGCGTCTTCGGCGACGACTTTGGCGAGTTCGATCTTGGTCGGATGCAGGTACTGGCTCGCGACCTGCGGCAGCGTGTTGATCTGTTTTATGAGCGCATCGTTGAGACGTTTGTTGGCATAGCCGAAGTTGACGGCCGAATACCACATCTGCAGATCGAGAAACGGCGTGCCATGACCATCGAACAGATAACTGCCGTCGCAGCGATCGAAAATCTTCGGCGGATCGGAATAATGGACGGTGTCGCCGAACGAACAGTATTTCGCTTCTTCGGCGAGCAACGCCGCATCGCGTTGGTCGATGTCGATCGTGGCCGGCATGACCGGCGCGGTGGCGTTACGCATGAGAGACGAGATCCTTCAGATGAATCGGTTGTTCGGCCTGCCGTTTTAGCTCGCCGGAAACGAGCGCGGGCATCAGCGCGATGGCATCGGCGAAATGGGCGATCGGCGCATGCGGAATGTTGTTGGCGATGCAGTGCGCGATCAACTTGCCTTTCGCGAAGACAAAATCGGCGACGCGTGCGATGCAAAAATCCGACGCGCCATCGCCGATCAGCAGTACGCGTTTTCCGGACGCGGCGCTCGTGTTCACCGACACCGCGCATTTGCACGTGCCGCTGTTGGAGCGGCATTCGGCGCTCGCGTTCGGGAACGTGAGCTGCCAGCGCCGTTCGGCCACGGACTGAAGTTTGTTGGAAACGACCGGCAATCCGTCCAGACCGTATCGCGCGAGAATCTTGTGGATCGCGTAATCCAGACCATCGCTCAAGATCGTGATCGGCAACGCGAGCGATCGCGCGAGCGCGACGAAATCCGGAAACGACGCATCGAGCTTGCGCGCGTCGAGATGCGCATCGAGTTGCGCGCGGTCCATGTCGAGAAGCCCGATCTGTCCGGCCATGCACTCACGCGATCCGATCTTTCCCGCGCGCCATTCGCCTTCGAGAATTTCCCAGCCGTCCTGACCGAACGATTCGAGCAGCGTATCGGTGGTGTCGTCGATGGCGGCGGTGCCGTCGAAATCGCACAAGATGGTCCAATCGGACAACGTCGTTTCCCCGTTCGAAAATCGCGCGGATTCTGACAGCGCGGCGTTAAGTTGGCCTAGCTCCGGCGCGCCGCGAAAATTGAGGCGGCCTTAACCCAAGTCCATGAGCTTTCTGGCAAAATACGTGCTTATTGTCGTTTATCACTACTCACATGTCGAGCCGCAAGACGTTCTTCGCCCACACGCCGTGGGATCTGGTTCCCACGCTCATGGGTCTGGGTCATCTGGTTTTCCTGGCCACCCTCTTTTTCGGCTTCCACGCCATCCCGTGGGCTGTCTGGATTCCGCTTGCGTGCGTGTATTCCATCAGCATCTCGTGGAGCATCAATTCAACGAGCCATAACTTCATCCACAACGCGTTTTTCAGCTCACCGATCCTGAATCGTATCTACAGCATCATTCTTTCGATCACGGACGGGTTCTCGCAGGAGTTTTATTACCACGTCCACCTGCGCCATCACGTCGGCAACATGGACCGCATCGGCGCGAATGGCACGACCATCGATCCGCTGTCGATCTATCGTCATGGCAAGGACGGCAAACCGGAAAGTCCGTGGACGTATACATTTTACAGTTACTTCCGCGACGACATCGGCGAAGTTTACAAGCGCACCAAAGAGAAATTTCCGGAAAAGGCGAAGTGGATCTGGCGCGAGATTTATATTGTCGTTGGCCTGTATCTGATCTGCCTGATCTACGACTGGCGCGCGTTTCTGGTGCTCGTGCCGTTCTATTACATCGGCCATTCCCTGTCGTCGCTCAACGGCTACTACGAACACTTCAAGGGCAATCCCGATGTGCCGATCGCCTGGGGCGTGAGCACGTACAACAAAGTATACAATTGGACATGGCTCTATAACGGTTATCATGCCGAGCACCATTTTCGTCCGAAAGTGCATTGGACGAAGATGGTGAAGCTACGCGACTCGATTGCAGCGAAACAAACTGAAGCGGGTGTGCATGTGATGCCGTTTTGTCACGGACTCGGCTTCATGGATCGCAAGCCGGCGCAATACACGGTCAACCGCGCGGAACCCACGCGCGCTTAGCACAATCCGCGCGTTCGGCAACACTGCGATTTCTCGCAGTCGCTGCTCTTATCTGGCGCAATCCGATTCTGATAGGCTGCGCGCGAATGTCTGTTGGGGACGCGCCGTGGTCAGTTTGCCGAAATTCCTGTTGTGCTCGGTGTTCTTTGCCAGCGTCGTAGCCGCGCAAACACCCACATCGATGGATGCATTACGCGATATCGGCGTGCGGATCAAACTGTCGCTCGTCGAGACTGAATCGGGTCGTCCGCCGACTTCAGCGGATGTCGCGGCAATGCAGGCGCGACTGAACCAGATCGAGGCCAATGCGGACGGCTCCGCGCCATTCGCGGTCAAAGCGCGCGCCGTAGCCGCGTTGTTCGAGCAGTTGCGTTTCGAGATGAGCCGGCCGGTCACGAAACGGCCTGCCAGTCGAACCAGCGACGTGGAGATCGTTTCAGCTACGCGCGGCAGCGAATGCGCAAATGCGTTCGGACTCACGGAATCATCGCGGGTCGCCGTCACGCTGCGCACGGGCGGCGATGTATGGTTTGCGATTCCGGCAACGGATTCACCCCACGTTCGCATCGGCACGGACTCGGCCGGCCCGGATCCCGCACTGCAGGTCTACGACGGCTGCAGCACGCAGCGTCGGCTGCTGGCGGCGGACGAGGACACTGTCGGACTGGATGCCGCGCTCACGCTCGGACCTTCCGACGGACGCACACGCTACGTGCATCTGACTAACACCGGAAGTGACGGACGAGTCATCGTCTACGCGGCGACCGCGTCGATGACCGTCAGCGGTACCGTTCGCGACGTCAGGACCGGACTACCAATTTACAATGCGAGTGTGGAGGTTTCGCCCATGACCGGCGGATTCGAAGCCTCCACGTGGACCGACACGAACGGCAAATACAGTGTGGCGGTTCCGGATGCGGGCACGTACTACGTTTACGCCGGAGCGCAAGGTTACATCGCGCAGGCCTACTTGAATGACGATTGCGACCTTTCGCCATCGGGTTTTTACGGATGCGACCTCTCGCAGGCGCGTACCGTCACCGTGTCGGCGCAATCGTCTCCGTCCAACATCAATTTCTCGTTGAATCCGGGACAACAGATCAGCGGACAGCTACGTGGAACGAACCACGTGCCGATCTACGGTCAGGTGACGCTATACAACGCGCAAGGCGGCTCTCCGGTAACCGGCGTCACCGACTCGGTCGGGCACTACGCGTTCACCACGGTTCCGAGCGGTACGTACAAACTGCAAGCACAGGCCTCCGGATACGGTTCGCAGATGTACGACCACGTCAACTGCGACGGACCCACGCAGCTTAGCTGCGACCTAAACAAGGCCGACGTACTCACGATCGGCACGCAGGATGTCGAGGTTGATTTTGACCTCACCGTCCTCGACTCCATTCATGGAACGATTTCATCGTCGTCCGGCCCGATCGGTATCAGCGCGGACGCGCAAATCATCATCTACGACAACTATGGCAACCTGATCACGAACGCGTACGCCGATTTCAGCGGCGACACGTATAGCGTCGGTGGACTCGCGCCCGGCGAATACTTCGTCGTCGCCAAGACCGACACGTACTTCCTGCAACTCAATAATCATGTGGACTGCGCCACCGATTGCACGAGCGAGTTCGCCACCGCGACGCCGATCGTGCTGACGAGCTACGCGCAACAGGTGGAAGTCGATTTCATACTAGATCCGCTGCCCGCACTGCATGGCCATGTCGTGGACGCAACAACGCACGCACCCGTCGCGAACGTCACGGTCATCCTGAGTCCGGCTCCGCCGTCGCAAAATTACTTCGGGACTGTCAGCGGGACGACCGACGACACAGGTTATTACGCCGTTCGCAACATTCCCGGCAGTTCGTACTACGCATGGGCGGTGAGTCCGGATCACGTCGATCAGATTTATCCCGGCATCACGTGCGAACAGACACAGAACGGCAACGCGCAATGCGACGTCGGCGGCGCCACGCGCATCGTCTCGACGCCAGACACCGCGATACCCGATGCGAATTTTTCGCTGATGGCGTCGGGCAGCATCAGCGGTACGCTAAGGGTCAATGCAGGCCCCGGATCCGACATCCCGGCGATAACGTCGGTGAACGTCTACGACACGACGGGCACGAATGTCGCCAGCGCCAACAGCGATGCGCTTGGGCGGTATATCGTCACCGACATTCCCGAAGGCGATTACACCGTCGAGGCCGGCAGCGGTGGGTTCTTTCCGCAGTTGTGGCAAAACATCGCATGCTCTAATGGCGGATGCATTCCGACGCAGGGCGATATCATCGACGTCGGCGCGGCTGGAAACGTAACCGGAATCGATTTCTCGCTCACGCAAGCGTATTCGGTGTCCGGGCGAGTCACCGACGCAAACGGCATTCCGATCGTTGGCGTCGTGGTCGACCTTTTCGACGGCAGCCGAACGCTGTACGGTTCGGGCGTTTCCGACGCGCAGGGTTATTACGTCGCCTCGATAAACTACGGCCAAGGACAATATTTCGCGGCCACGGAAGCCGGTGGCGGTTACGTCGATCAGGTTTACTCCGGAATCCAATGTCCGCAAGGTACGGCGTACGCGGGCAAGTGTTCGCTCACGGGTGCGACGGCCATCGCGGTGAGCGGCACGTCGACGTTGCCGCATATCATCAACTTCGCACTGAACGTCGGCGATCGCCTGTTTGGGGACGGTTTCGAATAATCGGTTCTACGCGCGGAAAACGCCGACGAATGCCTCTCCGTATTTCGCCAGCTTTGCCGCGCCGACACCGCTGATTTTGGCCAACTCATCCAGCGTCTGCGGCCGCTCGCGCAGCATCTGCACCAGCGTCGCATCGTGAAAGATGACATACGCCGGCACGCTTTGCTCACGCGCGAGACGCGCGCGCGTGCCGCGTAGCTGATCCCACAACGCTGTTTCGTGCGGTGCGATGTCGAGCGACGTTTTTTTTCCGTCGCCGCGCGGCGTTTTGCGGCGCCGTTCTTTTTTGTCCGCGGGCTTGCGCAGATTGATCGTCGCTTCGCCGCGCAAGAGGGGCTTGGCCGTCGCACTCAAACTCAGCACGCCGAATCCTTCGTCGTCGGTCAGCAGCAAACCGGCAGCGACGAGTTGTCGGAACACGCTGCGCCATTGGCGTTCGTCGAGATCCTTGCCGACGCCGTAAACGCTCAATGCAGCGTGACCAAGCACGTTAACGCGTTCGTCGTCCTCGCCGCGCAGCACGGCGATGAGATGTCGCATACCGAAGCGCTGACCGGTGCGGTAAACGCACGACAGCGCTTTCTGCGCAAGTTCCGTCCCGTCGATCGATGCCGGCGGTTCGAGGCAGTTATCGCAATGCCCGCACGCGCCGTCTATCGATTCGCCGAAGTACGCCAGTAATCGCTTGCGCCGACATCCCGTCGTTTCGGCATAACCCAGCAATGCCTCGAGCTTCGCGCGCTCGACGCGCTTTCGTTCCTCGCCCGATTCGGATTGCGCGATGAACTGATTGAGCGCGACGACATCGCCGAGTCCGTAACACATCCATGCATCGGCATGCATGCCGTCGCGGCCGGCGCGGCCGGTTTCCTGATAGTACCCTTCGAGACTTTTCGGCAGATCCATGTGCGCGACGAAACGCACGTCGGGTTTGTCGATGCCCATGCCGAACGCCACCGTCGCCACCATGACGACGCCGTCGTCGCGCTGGAAACGCACCTGATTCGCCGAGCGCGCCGACGATTCCATGCCCGCGTGATAAGGCAGCGCGATCACGCCTTGTTCGGCGAGCCAGCTCGCGGTTTCTTCGACCTTTCGCCGCGTTTGGCAATAGACGATGCCCGATTCGTCGGTGTGCGTGTCGATGAAATCCTTGAGCTGCCGGCGCGGATCGTCCTTGCCGACGACGCGGTAGACAATGTTGGGACGATCGAAACTCGAGACGAACTGGCGTGCATCGTCCAGATGTAGGCGCTCGACGATTTCGCGCCGCGTCGGCGCATCCGCCGTGGCCGTGAGTGCGATGCGCGGCACGTCGGGAAAACGTTCGTGCAGGATCGACAGCTGTCGATATTCGGGACGGAAATCGTGACCCCACTGCGACACGCAGTGCGCTTCGTCGATCGCGAACAGCGCGATCGGCATGGTCGCCGCCTGTTCGAGAAAGCGCTCGGTGAGCAAGCGTTCCGGCGCGACGTAAAGCAATTCGAGATCGCCCGCGAGCATGCGCCGCTCGACGTCGCGCTGGGCGAACGCATCGAGGCTCGAATTCAAAAACGCCGCCTCGACGCCGAGCTGGCGCAGTGCGGCGACCTGATCCTGCATCAGCGCAATCAGCGGCGACACGACGATCGCGGTGCCGTCGCGCAACAGCGCGGGAATTTGATAGCACAGCGATTTTCCGCCACCAGTCGGCATCAGCACGAGCGCGTCGCCGCCGCCAACCATATGCTCGACGATCGCCTGCTGATGTCCCCGAAACGCCGCGTATCCGAACACGCGGCGCAGCACGTCCGTGGCTGTTTGCGTCATCGCGCTATCGTAGCAGTCCGCTTACGCGCAATTACAGATAGACATTCCACGGCAGCTTGACCGTCAGGCTGTTGTCGTGCGGAAGTCGCGACGGCATCATTTGGCTCACGGGCACATCGACGTTGTGATCGAGAATGACGAACACCTCGACGTCGTGCTTCCGCACCGCATGCGTTTTGGCTACTGTAGGCGCCCGTCTACGAGAACTCTTATGCGTATTCGTCTGATCTTCGCCGCGTGTTTGCTATTGGCACTGTCGGGTTGCGGCAACGGACCGCTTCATCCGATCAATCCGCCCAACGCCAGTATTCAGCAGCTCGATGTGTTGCCCGACGGACGCTGGAAAGTGCAGATTCGTCTGGAAAACTTCAGCGACAAGACGGTGCACTACACCAACGTCAAGGCGTCGCTTCGCGTCGGCGGAGAACCGGCCACCGATATTTCGCTCAACGCGGACATGGACGTGCCCGGCGAAAACGCGGACACCGTCGACACCACGTTCACGCCATCGGCTGCCGCCGCGAAAGCGCTGGCAACCGATGTGAAACTTCCCGGCGGCGCGTCGTACGAATTGAAAGGCACCATCACGATTCCTGCCGCTGACAAGGATTTCAAATTCGAACACAGGAGCCGGCTGTCGCCGGTGCCGGGCATCGCCAACCAGTACCGATAATTCATCGGAAAACAAAACCATGACTTTGTACAAAGCGCCGCTGGCGGACATGCGCTTCGCGCTGTTCGATGTGCTCGGAGCCGAAACGCATTACGCGCGGTTGCCGGGCGGCGAAAACGCATCGCGCGACATCCTCGACGCGGTGCTTGACGAGGCGGCGAAATTCGCCGAGAACGTGCTCGCGCCGCTCAACGCGATCGGCGACGAAGAAGGCTGCCGCTTCGACAAAGCCACGGCAAGCGTGACGACGCCGAAAGGTTTCAAGCAAGCCTACGACCAGTACATCGCCGGTGGATGGGGCGGGCTCACGGCGCCAGAATATTACGGCGGACAGCATCTGCCCGAATCGATCGGTGCGCCGCTGAAAGAAATGATCGACTCGGCCAATTTGTCGTGGGGCACGTATCCGTTGCTCTCGCACGGCGCGACCGAAGCGCTGAAACAGCACGGCGAGGAATGGCAGCGCGACGTATTTCTCAAGCCCATCGTCGAAGGCCGCTGGACCGGCACCATGTGTCTCACCGAACCGCATTGCGGCTCCGATCTCGGTCTGCTCAAAACGAAGGCGGAGCCGACGACCGACGGGGGCTATCGCGTCAGCGGCACCAAGATTTTCATCACCGCCGGCGAGCACGATCTCACCGAAAACATCGTTCACCTGGTTCTTGCGCGATTGCCCGACGCGCCGGCTGGAACGAAAGGCATTTCACTGTTCATCGTACCGAAGTATAAAACGGGCAAAAGTGGAAAAATGGGCGAACGCAATTCGCTCGCGTGCGGGTCGATCGAGCATAAGATGGGCGTCAAAGGTTCGGCGACGTGCGTCATGAATTTCGACGCCGCCGAAGGTTGGCTGATCGGTCAGCCGAATCGCGGCTTGATGGCGATGTTCACGATGATGAACACCGCGCGGCTCGCGGTCGGGCTGCAGGGCCTCGCGCTGATCGAACGCGCGTATCAGAACAGCCTCGCCTATGCGCGCACGCGCCTGCAGATGCGCGCGCTGTCAGGCGCCAAGTTTCCGGATAAACCGGCCGATCCGCTGGTCGTACATCCGGACATCCGCCGCATGCTGCTGACACAGAAAGCGTTCGCCGAAGGCGGCCGCGTGCTCGGGTATTACGCCGCGATGCTCGTCGATGTCGTCGAGCGCGCGCAGGATGCGGACGAGCGCAAGCGCGCGGATGAATCGCTGTCGTTCATTATTCCGATCGTGAAAGCATTGCTGACCGAAGCCTCAGTGGAGTGCACGAATCTGGCGCTGCAGATTTATGGTGGTCACGGTTACATCCACGAGACGGGCGTGGAGCAGTTCGCGCGCGACTCGCGCATCACCACGATTTACGAAGGTACCACGCAGATTCAGGCGCTCGATCTGCTCGGCCGCAAGATCCTGCAGACACAAGGCGTGGGTTTACGCCATTTTCTCGAAGAGATCAGCGCGTTCTGCCACGAGCATGCGCAAAACGCGTCGTTGGTCGAATTCGTAGCGCCGCTGGCGATCGTGACGAAGGAATGGGCAGACCTGACCCAGGAAATCGGTAAACGTGCGCTCGCCAATGCGGATGAAATCGGTGCCGCCGCCGTCGATTATCTGTATTTCGCGGGATACGTCGCTCTCGCCTATTTCTGGGCGCGCAGCGTCGCGACCGTCGACACATCTGCTGTCGACAACGACTTCAAGCAATCCAAACGTAGCACCGCGCGTTTCTATTTCGCGCGCATCCTGCCGCGCACGCAGATGCACGCCGCGATTGCGCGCGCCGGACTGGACAGCCTGATGGCCATGCCGGACACGCAATTCGGATGATTGGGGTTTTCTCTGCGCCCGCAATTTCCTAAAATGATCGGGCGGATCGACCTACCGACAAACTCATGAGCGACGATCAAACCGCTTCTCCGATTCATGTGCGACTCGCGCACGCCGACGACGACGATTTCATCCTTTCGCTCGCCGAGCGACTCGTCGATTTCGATTTGCCCGCATGGCGCAAGCGCAACGAAACGTTGAACGGCATTCGCGCCGACATTTCAAGGCACTTGCGCGAATTGCCCGCCGCCTCGCATGTGTTCGTGGCCGAAAACGATGAAGGCGAACGTCTGGGTTTTCTGCATCTGCAGACGCAGAAGGACTATTTCACGGGCGCGTTGAACTGCCACATCAGCGACATCGTGACGGCGCCGGATAGCGACGGAAGCGGCGTCGGCTCGGAGTTGATCGCGCACGCCGAGCGTTGGGCGAAACAACACCGCTGCCGCCACCTCACGCTGTCGGTGTTTCCCGGAAACGAGCGGGCCCGTGCGTTTTATGAGCGGCGCGGTTTTGGAACCGAGTTATTGCGGATGGCGAAAGTCGTCAAGTAACGACGTCGCAAAAATCATGGCGGCTGTTTTTGACGACACGTTGTCGCCGTCGCGTGCGGTGGTTGCGTCCGAAAAAGGTTCCGTCACATGGGGGGGGGCGACTGCGAATTCAGCGCAGTGCTCCGCCTGTCCATGAAACTTACGCGCGCTTCTTGTCGGAAATGAACCACGCGCCTTGGCGCGGTTCAGCAGCCACGGCCTGCACGCTGCGCACAACCGCAACGGCCTTCCGATAAATTTCGCGCAGGTCGCGATCGTCCGTCTCGACGGTCAAATGAATCGTTTGCGTAAGCCATTTAGCAATGTAGCGCATGCGAACGATCGCGCTTTCGGACGACAACTGCCGGTCGTTCGTCATCGCGTTCAACGCTTCGAAATCGCGCTCGGTTTTTAGGCCGTCTGCCGCAGCGTGCGCGGCCGGAGCCGCCGCAAGACTCTGGAAAGACGCTTCGATGTTCGCTCGAAGCTGCAACATATCAACCGGCGCCATTGCCTGCACGTACGCGGCGATCGCGTCGGCATGACGCTTGAAACGGATCGCGCGCGTCAGGCGTCCGATCCGCTTGATGATCGATTGTGTTCTGTTCATACGTCCCTGAAATCCGCCCTTTCCTCGCGACCGAAAGTTTATACCAAGGCGCGCCTCCGTGGCGGTCGTTCACGCAGTCGTTCAGGACGCGTTGTCCTTAATTTGCGTTCGCAACATCGCGTGGGCGGCGAAGCGTCGGCGGATGCCTGCATAGTGCCCGCGCGCCTGCGCCGGCTGCGACGCCCCGTGGGCGCGGCGCACGCCAAAGACAGCCGGCGTCGGATCGGTTGCTGCGTATTGCGGCGTGGAGTAGTAACGTTGGTTGTAGCGAGTCAGATTCATGGCTTAGGTAAGACATTCGTGAATGGTTCGGGGTGCGGGAAACCGCGTGGGAATCAACGTCGACAAATCCACGGCGCGCATGACGATGCACGGCGACGGCTCGACGTACACACGGTCGGCCCGCTCGGCGGCGGCGTCGCTGAGTGTCGAGTGCACAAGCATCACGGCGTGCTGGATTTTCGCGGAAACGTTCATGGCTGGCTCCCTTGATTGAGTGCGGCCATGCTAGCCATTGCTGCGCGTGCGAAAACGACAACTGGCAGACGGCGAGAGGACAATGAATCGGACACCGAAGGCGTGTGTCCGCAACCTATCGGGACAATAGTCGGACAATATCCGGACACGCCGGTATTGAGGCCATTTCGCTGCGTAGACTACGTCTCGTACATCCTGTTTCGTTTGTGCGCAGAAGTTCCGGGGGACTTTCTCATGACGCAAGTGAATGCCGCTGTGCCGACCGAACGCCGCGTAAGTTACGGATACGCGTTCGATCGCGTCGTTCTCGAACTCACCCGCGCTCGGCTCGTCGTCGATGGCCGCGAGGTGCAAGCACCCACGCTGCCGTTACGTCTGCTGCAGGCTTTATGCGAACGGCCTGGCGTGATGCTGCCGCGCCGCGAACTGTTCAACCTGATCTGGCCGCGCCAGATCGCATCGAACGAGGCGCTGACCAAACTCATCGGACGTCTGCGCGAATTGCTCGGTCCGTTCGGCGCGCGCGTAGTGACAGTGCGCGGCCGCGGCGTTCGTCTCGATGCAACCGTGCGGCGACTCGATACACCGCCGGCGCCCGACACGATGCCCGACCTGCCGTTCGCCTCGCCTGCGCGTGAGACCGCAGCGGCGCCGCCGCGCGCGCTGCTGCCGCACGAGCGACCGATCGTGCTCATCGTCGACGATGCTCCGGACAGTGTGCTGCTGCTCTCCGAGACACTCAAGGACAAGTATCGGACCAAAATCGCCACGAACGCCGCGCTCGCCATGAAGTCGGCGCTACGCCATCCACAGCCGGATATCATCCTGATGGATGTCGTGATGCCGGAAATGGACGGCTTCGAATTGTGCAAGGCGCTGAAGTCGCTGCCGGAGGCGCCCGATATTCCCGTTATCTTCATCACCGGCAAGATTCAGCCGGAAGAAGAAGCGCACGGCCTGGCGATCGGCGCGGTCGACTACATCACCAAGCCGATTTCCGCACCGGTCGTGATGGCGCGCATCGCCACGCATCTGAAACTCGTGCAATCGCAGCGCGCGCTGAAGGCGCATAACGATCAACTCGAGGATCTCGTTCGTCGCCGCACTGAAGAACTCGCGCGTGTGCAAGATGCGACCATCGCCGCGATGGCGCGGGT
>CAZZYA010000001.1:14472-35407 GCA_964658115.1 uncultured Rudaea sp.
GCCTCGCTCGCAGAAACGCGCGACGACGAAACCGGCAATCACATCTACCGCACGCAGCGTTACGTGAAAGTGCTTGCGCGCGCGCTGCAGCAGCATCCGCGCTTCGCGTACGAATTGTCGGACGACAGCATCGATCTGCTGTTCAAGTCCGCGCCATTGCATGATATCGGCAAGGTCAGTGTGCCGGATCACATCCTGAAGAAAGCCGGTCCACTGACCGACGAGGAATTCGAGGCGGTAAAGCTGCACACCACGAAAGGCGGCGATGCGATCCGTTCGGTCGAAGCCCGGCTCGGCGAAAGCAGCGATTTTTTGCGCTTCGCGCGCGAGATCGCGTACTCGCATCAAGAACATTGGGACGGAACGGGCTACCCCGATGGTTTGGCGGGCGATGAAATTCCTGTCTCCGCGCGATTGATGGCTGTCGCCGATGTCTACGACGCGCTGATTTCACGCCGGCGCTACAAGGCACCGTTCTCGCACGAAACGGCGGTGTCAATGATGGAACAAGGGCGCGGCACGCATTTCGATCCGGATGTGCTCGATGCCTTTGTGCAAATCAAAGAGCAGTTTCGTGCGATAGCGGCCGAATTCGCCGATGAGTCCGCGGCCGTCGCTTGACGGGGCGTTCGTGCCGGTGATTCTCGGCGTGCGCGCGCTGATTTTTATTCGCGCGGTCGCGGCCGCCATCGTCCGGCTTGGTTTCGTTTGTGCGCCAGCTGCGGCCGGCTTGTTCGCGCCGGATGCGTTTGCGCAGACGCATCCGGCGAAATCGCCAGCCTACACAATCGTCGATGCACCTCCACCAATTCGCGCCGATGCTTTCCGCTGGTCGGCGTACCGCCGCTATTCCAGCGCGGATGGATTGCCCGCCAACACGGTAAACGCGCTCGTGCAAGACAGCGACGGATTCGTTTACGCCGGAACGGAAAGCGGTCTCGCGCAATTCGACGGGCGAGCATGGCGCGACATCACGCTGCCCACGAACAGCCACAGTCCCATGGTGCTGAAGCTCGCACGAACCGCGGATGCTTCATTGTGGATCGGTACCGACGACGACGGTCTGCTGCATGATTTGCACGGTCAAATCTCGCGAGTGCCACTGCCCGAAGGTGCAAAAGAAAGAGACATAGAGGCGCTGATTCCTGCGGGCTCCGGATCGGTCTACGCGGGCACGTCGCAATCGCTTTACACCTGCGATGCTCAACGATGCACCGAAGTGCTGGCGGCCCGTGGACTGCAAGTCGCCGCTCTGCTCCTCGGCATGGTCGACAATCATTCGTGCTTATGGGTTGGCACGAATGTCGATGGACTGTATCGCATCGATCGCATCGACACGTCCGAACCCGTTCGTGCGCCATGGCATCTCAGCGGCAAGGAATTACGCGCTCCTTCCGTACGAGCGCTGGCGCAGTGGGGCGGCGAAGACGATCACGATTTGTGGGTCGGCACGGGCAGCAGCCTGGCGCGCATCACGAACGCTGGTATCACGCTATATGTCGCGCCCGGGAGCGCGTGGCTATCTGGTTCGATGGCGCTTACGCCCGGCCGCAACGAAAGTGGCGAGCGCGTGCTTTTTTCAGGCATGAGTGGGCACGGAATCGCGGAAATCAGAGAAGACGGTACATGGAGCATCGAAAACCGCTCCACCGGCCTGCCGGAAGGATCGATCAACGATTTGCTGCAAACCGATCCGGACTTGCGCGCGCCGATACTTTGGGTGGGCCTGAAAAAAGGCGGCGTTGCGCGGAGCGATGGAGGCACGTGGTCGAATTTCGACGAACGCAATGGTCTGCCCAACCACACCGTGCTGAGCGTCGGCGAAACGCTATCGGACAATGGCGCCCGCCAACCTTGGCTAGGCACTGCATCGGGTGCCGTTGTTTGGCGAAACGGACGCTGGGCGTCTTGGCTCTCTGAACCCTACACATCGGTAGTGTTGAATAGCAGCGCGTCTGACGCAAGCGGCGCATGGCTGGGCACGAACGAAGGACTGATCCGGCTCACGGGCAAGCGGACACAAATCTACAACATGACCGTCACCGAAATGCTGGGTGGTATCGTGGAGCCAGTTTTAGACGGGCCGCCGGAACAGCCCGGACTATGGGCCGGCACCCACTATGGACTCGTGCGCATGCGCGAGGGCCAGCTAAAAACCTTGGCGATTCCGCCGCTCGGGCCCGAACCGCCCGTTGCCGCACTCGCATCGACTCGACTGCGCGAGCATGACTTGATCTGGGCCGGCGGCGCCGCGGGCCTCGCCTATCGCGAAGGCGAGGAATGGCACGCGTTGCCCGAGCAATGCGCCGCACGATCCAAATCCACGTCCGATCTGCGTGAACACGGCAGCACGGGCGGCACGCACGAACTCTGGGTCGCTCATCGCGAAGGTGCAACGATCGTCGATTTGGAAAACGGCTTTCACTGCACCGACGTCACCTTGCCGGGTATCACGGGCGAACCGATCTCGCAGATTCAATTTGATCTCGACGGCCGCGTCTATCTGTTCGGAAATCACGGTGTGATTCGGCTGACGCGCGACGCCTACGCCCCACTGGAATTCTCGCGCGCGAAGCTCGAACAGTTTGGCTTGGACGACGGTTTGCCAGCACTCGAATTCAACCGCGGCTCCATGGTCGACGAACAGGGCCGCATCTGGGCAGCGACGGCGCAAGGCGCGGTGCTTTACGATCCGCGCGAAGAAGTGCCGCCGCCGTCAGCGCGACCGTTTCGTCTGTTGTCCGCGCGCGTCGACGGCTCGACGACACCGCTGGATCGCGATGCCCTGCTGGCGTCGGACGAGAACAATCTCATCTTCGACTTCAGTCTGCTTTCGTATCAACGCGACAAACGCACGCGCTATCGCACCGAACTCGTCGGTTCTGATGAGCCGCCCACGACGTGGACTGCCGAAAGCGAACACGTCTACCGCCGACTCCCGCCCGGCGATTACACGTTCCACGCCTACGCGCGCGACGGCTTCGGCGTCGAGGCAGAACCGCTGTCGATGCATTTCTCAATCCGCCTGCCGTTATGGCAACAATGGTGGGCGATCGCCCTCTATGCATTGGCGACGATCGTTCTCGTTCTGACCGTCAGTCGCTGGCGCATCGAACGCGTACGCCGCGCCGCGAGAGTGCTCGAGGGCGTCGTGGACGAGCGCACAGCGTCGCTCAAACTGGTCAATTCCCAACTTCAAGACGCACGCAACACCGCCGAAGCGGCGACGCAAGCGAAAAGCGTATTCCTCGCTAACATGAGTCACGAGATCCGAACACCGATGAACGCGGTGTTGGGTTTCGCCGGACTCGGCATGCGCCTGGATATTCCGACGAAAGCGCGCGACTACTTTCGCAAGATCAACAATTCCGGCCAGAACCTGCTCAACATCCTCAACGACATTCTGGATTTTTCGAAGATCGAAGCCGGCAAACTCGCGTTGGAAACCGTGCCGTTCGCGCTCTCCGACGTGCTCGCGCAAGTGTCGGACCTGTTCGCGATCAAGGCGTCGGAGAAAAGTCTGGAATTCGTCGTCGGCACCGCGCCGAATCTGCCGGATCACTACCTCGGCGATCCGTTGCGGCTCGGCCAAGTGCTGTTGAATCTCGTCAACAACGCGATCAAGTTTACGCGCGCGGGTTTCGTGCAGCTCTACGCCGAGCGTGTCGATTCAGAGCGCACTAGCGGCAAAGTGCTGTTGCGCTTCTCGGTCGAGGATTCCGGCATTGGCATGTCCGGCGATCAACTCGCACAGTTGTTTCAACCTTTCTCGCAGGCGGATCATTCGACCACGCGCACATTCGGCGGCACCGGACTGGGCCTGACGATTTCGCAACGTCTGGTCGCGCAGATGGGCGGCGTGATCACGGTACGTTCGCATCCCGGCGCGGGCAGTTGTTTCCAGTTCGAGATCGGACTCAAGCCACAAGCGCCCGACACGCCCCGTCGCCTTGCGCCCGATCAAATGAAAGGGCGCCGCATTCTCGTCGTCGACGACAGTGAGCAGGCGCGCACGTGGTTGTGCGATCAATTGTCAGCGCTACGCTTCCACGTACATTGCGTCGATTCCGGTGAAGCGGCGTTGAGCGCACTGCATGCCGAGCGGTTCGACGTCATCCTGATGGACTGGATGATGCCGGGCATCGACGGCATCGAGACGACGCGGCGCATCCGCTTTGATCTCGGACTCGCGACCATTCCCGAAGTGATCATGGTCACCGCGCACGGCCGCGAAGCGATTCAGGACGCCGCCGAATCGGTGGGTGTGAAACGTTTCCTGATCAAGCCCGTCGATGCATCGGTTTTGCTCGACACCCTTGTCGACGTCTTGGGTGTGGACACGTTGCGAACCAATCCACCGGCCGAACAGCGTATCGTCGCTGCTCCGCTTAGCGGCGTGCGGGTGCTGCTGGCGGAAGACAATCCCATCAATCAACAGTTGGCGGTCGAGATGCTCGCCGACGCTGGCGTGTCCGTCGACGTGGCCGACAACGGCGCCGAAGCGGTGCGATGCGCCGAAGCTCGGCACTACGATGCCATCCTCATGGACATCGAAATGCCGGAAATGGACGGCTATACGGCTGCGCGCACCTTGCGCGAACGGCAACCGGATGGCGCGCCGATCATCGCCATGACGGCACATGCGACCGCCGAACACCATCGACGCTGCATCGAAGCCGGCATGGTCGATGTGGTTACGAAACCGGTGATGTTCGACGAACTGATCGCGACATTGCGCAAGTACGCTCGGATGCCGGACACAGGCGTCCTTATTGCGCCGCCGGCAACATCGACGGATGCCGTCTTCGATACGCGAACCGCGATCGCGCGCATGAACGGCAACGAGACGCTTTTGCGCAAGCTGGCAGCGATGTTTCCCGATCTGCACCGTACGGCGGCTGCCGACATCCGCGACGCGATGGCGCGCAACGACATGCGTAAAGCTCTGCACATCGCGCACAGTGTTGCGGGAGCGGCAGGAAATCTTGCGGCAATGCGCCTACATGCAACAGCGATAGCGGTCGAAAACGCCAGCGAGAAAAATGATCTGTCCGACGCATTGATCGAAGACTTCGCGCGCGCACTTGAGGAAACGCTCGGCGCCTGCGAACGTTATATCGCTGGCCCGTGAGAAAGCCATCCATGGCGTTGGTACTCCGATGCATTCACGAGGTGCCGGAAGATTTGATCGCGTCCAGTTGCGCCGCCGCCGCTTCGGCGCGGCGACGAACGAGTTCGCTGCTGTCGCGTAACGCACGCTCGACGACACGTGCGCGTTCGCCACTCGTCGTGGCGCGCAGGCGCATGGCCGCGTCGACCGCCGCTTCGCGCACGCGGCGACAATGCGATCGGCGCAACAGTCCGTCGAGCAGATCTATCGTTCCCGCGTTGCCGAACTCGCCGGCCAGGCGTACCACCGACGCGCGGCGATGAACCGGCGCTTGCGGACCGAAACCGGCGACCGTTGCCGTCTGAGGATCGAACAGCAGTTGATCGCTATGCTGCGAACGCTCGTTGATGATCGAAAACGTAAGCGAAACGGAAAGACTCGACGGAGCGAACCGCGCGTGTGCGTCGACCGTTTCGCGATAGATCACAACCGTGCGCGGCATCAAACGCGCGCGTTCGACGAATCGCAAGTCGACGCGTTCGCCGATCTCGCCCTGGCCGTTTTTCGGATCATATGAATATAAATCCACGTCGCAGCCCGGACCGGCATATCCGACGGTCATCAAACTCGTGTTGTGATTATGGACACGGCCCGTTGCGATTCCGTTCGAGCCTGCGCGCTCGGCGAGCGACGACGGCATCCACACGTTAGCGCACAAAAAGAACTGATCGTCTTCGGCGATACGCACGCACGACGACACATCCGCAGGCGGTGCGGCAGTATCGAGCGAACGTCGAATCGCGTCGTTGAAATGCCACGCGACCACATCCGGATCGTTGGCGAGCATGCATAGCGGCGAGGCGAGGCCGATCAGACTGTCGGGTTCTTGCAGATCGATGACCTGCCGGACGTGTTCGACGAACCCTTTGAGTGACAGGCGACCCGTAGCGGAAGGTTTCAGAACGATGCTCATGTCACGCCGCCAGCGAGTCGATGGATTTTTGCGACGCGTAGCGCACAAACGGATGCTCGTCGTTCACAGCACGCTGCAGGCTGGCGCGCGCACCTTCAGGATCGAGTGTCGTGAGCGCCTGCAATGCTTCCACGCGAACGAGATGGTTCGCGTGCGTCGTCAACGCGCAGAGGGTCGGCACGGACGCAACGCTACGCAACGCGACGAGTGCGCGCACGAGATTCACCGTGTCCGCGTCGGTCGCCTTGCTCGCGATGGCCTGGACACTTCTGCGCGAGTGGCGCGAGAACAACCACTGGATCGAGCGACGCGGATGGCCGATCAGCCACATGGCCATCGTCGGCTTTTCGACAACGATGTCCGCCAGCTCGGTCGCCGAATCGATCAGACACAACTCGCCCGGCTGGAATATTTCGCGCTCGGGCGATTGCAGAAACGTGGACGCGTCGAATACATCGGTGTCGATCGGCTGCGATGGCGCGTAGTAGTCGACGACCAGCGGTTCGGGACCGATGGCGCATACGATCATGTGCGCGGCGTTGCTGCGGATGAAATCGTCGTTCGCCGGCAGATAACCGTAACGGAGCTGCCAACGCGGCCGTGAGTCGGCGAGGATATGCCCGTATTGCCACGATGCGGGAAGCTCGAGTGGATCGCGCAGGATTTCGTGAAGTTCCGCGTTCGTCGTCTCCGGAAGGTAATCGCATTCGAACGCGAGCGAGCGCAGGATCCCGTCGAGATCGAAAAATCCTTTGTCTTCGCCGTCCTTGAGTTGCCATTCGGCAACGCGCGTGAACTCCTGCAAATTATGGTGGGGAACGATCATCGTTAGTGTCTGCTGTCCGTTGTACGAAGCGAGAGACAGTCGTGCGTCGCTGACTGCGCGATGAAAGTTAGCCGATCGTCACGCAATAGATGACGACATCAAGCAGACGTCAACAGGACAAAACAATTCGTTGATCAGCGCGCGGTGCGTGCGCCGAGTACGAACGCGACGATCGCATCGGCCGCTTCCTCAGCAGACATGCGGGTTGTATCGATATGCACGTCGGGTTTTTGCGGCGATTCGTACGGACTGTCGATACCTGTAAAGTTTTTCAGTTGTCCCGCGCGCGCTTTTTTGTATAGCCCTTTCGCATCGCGCGATTCGGCGACCGACAGCGGCGTGTCGACGAAGATTTCGATGAAGTCGCCTTCGTGCAAAAGTTGCCGGACCATCTGCCGTTCCGAGCGAAACGGCGAGATGAACGCGGTCAGCACGATCAATCCCGCGTTCGTCATCAGTTTCGCGACTTCGCCGACGCGGCGAACATTTTCCACGCGATCGGCATCGGTGAAACCGAGATCGCGGTTGAGTCCATGACGGATGTTGTCGCCATCGAGCAGGAAACTGTGTTTCCCGAGCGCAAACAACTTTCGCTCGACGAGATTGGCGATGGTCGATTTGCCGGAGCCGGACAATCCGGTGAACCAGAGCACCGCGGGCTTCTGGTTTTTTTGCGCGGAGTGCGAATCGCGACCGATGTCGATCGATTGCCAATGGATGTTGTGACTGCGGCGCAGTGCGAAGTGGATCATGCCGGCGGCGACGGTGCGATTGGTGATGCGGTCGATCAGGATGAATCCGCCGAGATCGTGATCGTCGTCGTACGCCTCGAATGGAATCGGGCGATCGAGCGAAAGATTGCACACCCCGATCGCGTTGAGCGCGAGCGTGTCGGATGCGACGTGCGCCATCGAATTCACGTCGATTTCGTATTTCGGTTTCGTGATCGTCGCGATCGCGTTCGCGGTGCCGCATTTGAAACGGTAGGGACGGCCGGGCAACATTTCGGCATCGTCCATCCACACCAGCGTTGCCTCGAACTGATCGGCGACTTCCGGCGGCGAGGCCGCGGCAGCAATCACGTCGCCGCGCGAGCAATCGATTTCATCGACGAACGTGAGCGTCACGGCTTGGCCTGCGCGCGCGTGATTAAGTTCGCCATCGAACGTGACGATCGACTTGATCGCGCTGGTGCGGCCCGATGGCAAGACGCGGATCGCGTCACCCGGTTTTATCGCGCCCGACACGATCGTTCCGGAAAAGCCACGAAAATCGAGATTCGGCCGATTGACCCATTGCACCGGCAAACGAAACGGCCGGTTCGCCATGCGATCCGCGTCGACGGAGACGGTTTCGAGATGCGGCAGCAACGCCGCTCCATCGAACCACGGCATGTTCGCGCTGTGCGCGATGACGTTGTCGCCGCGCAATCCCGACATCGGAATCGCAACGAATTTTTCGATGCCGATGCTTTCGGCGAACGCTCGATAGTCAGCGACGATTTCGTCGAAGCGTTCCTGCGAGTATCCGACGAGATCCATCTTGTTGACAGCGACGACGATGTCGCGGATGCCGAGCAGACGCACGAGATAACTATGGCGCCGGGTTTGC
Organism: uncultured Rudaea sp.; assembly: GCA_964658115.1. Lineage (GTDB taxonomy): Bacteria > Pseudomonadota > Gammaproteobacteria > Xanthomonadales > Rhodanobacteraceae > Rudaea. The sequence goes on from CAZZYA010000001.1 coordinate 22,993, forward strand.
GTGAGCACGCCCAGACGCGCGTCGATCAGGATCACGGCGAGATCGGCGTTCGATGCCGCCGTCACCATGTTGCGCGTGTACTGCTCGTGACCCGGCGTATCGGCGACGATGAATTTGCGTTTCTCCGTCGCGAAGAAGCGATAAGCGACGTCGATCGTGATGCCCTGTTCGCGCTCGGCGGCGAGACCATCGACGAGCAGCGCGAAATCGATGTCCTGACCTTGCGTGCCGACGCGTTTGCTGTCGGCTTCGAGCGCGGCGAGCTGGTCCTCGAAAATGAGTTTGCTGTCGAACAGCAGCCGGCCGATCAAGGTGGATTTTCCGTCGTCGACCGAACCGCACGTGATGAAACGCAGCATCGATTTCGCCTGATGCCGGCGCAGATATTCGCCGATGTCGCGGGCGACGAGATCGTCAGCGTGATAACTGCTGTCGGCCGACATCAGAAGTAGCCTTCCTGTTTTTTCTTTTCCATGCTCGCGACCGCATCGTGATCGATGGCGCGACCTTGACGTTCGGACGTTGTCGTCAGCAGCATTTCGCGGATCACGTCTTGCAGTGTGCTCGCGGTACTTTCGACGGCGCCGGTCAGCGGATAACAACCGAGCGTCCGAAAACGGATCGAACGCTGCGCCGGTTTTTCGCCGTCGCGGAAACGGAATCGATCGTCGTCGACCATGAGCAGCATGCCGTCACGCTGGACGGTCGGACGCGACGCGGCGAAATACAGCGACACGATTTCGATGTTCTCGCGCAGGATGTATTGCCACACATCGAGCTCGGTCCAGTTCGACAACGGAAACACGCGCAGCGATTCGCCTTTCGCCTTGTTCGTGTTGAACAGGTGCCACAATTCCGGGCGCTGGTTTTTCGGATCCCAACGGTGGTTCGCGGAGCGAAACGAGAAGATCCGCTCCTTCGCGCGACTTTTTTCTTCGTCGCGTCGCGCGCCGCCGAACGCAGCATCGAAACCGTGTTGATCGAGCGCCTGTTTCAATCCTTCGGTTTTCCACAGATCGGTGTGCAGCGCTCCGTGATCGAACGGATTGATGCCTTGCCGCTCGGCATCGGGGTTTTTGTGCACGATCAGTTTCATTCCGGCCTGCGCGGCGGCGCGTTCGCGCAACGCATACATGTCGCGGAATTTCCACGTCGTGTCGACGTGCAACAACGGAAACGGCGGACTCGACGGATAGAACGCTTTGCGCGCCAGATGCAGCATCACCGCGCTGTCCTTGCCGATCGAATACAGCATCACCGGGCGCTCGGCCTCGGCGACGACTTCGCGCAAAATATGGATGCTCTCGGCTTCGAGCCGATCGAGGTGGGTCAGGCCGGACAAGGGAGCGGGCTTGGAATCACGGTGCGCCATTATAGCCGGCGCCGCTGCCGCGTTCAGGTCGAAATCGCCACGATGGCTGTGCCGAGTCGTTCGCCGAAACCGCGATCGTTGCTTTCGTAGAACGCGCGCGCGGCGGCGCTCAGTTCATCGATGCGCAAATCGGGCATCGCGATGCATTCGCCGATGACGCGTTCCATGTCCGATTCGTCGAAGGTGTACAGCGTAGAAAGCGCCTGAGTGCCGATCGGTTTGGCCGCGACCAGCATGCCGTGATCCGGCGCAACGAGTTCGTTCATCGGTGGCGCATCGAGCGTTATCGTAATCGCGCCGATACCGATCGCTTCCATCAGATAGTGGCCGAAACCTTCCGTCTGCGATGGACAGATGTGGAATACATGCTCGTTCTGCATACGCCGCAATTGCGCGGCATCGAGATAGTCGACGCGATGATCGATGTTGGCCGCCGGCGCTCCCGGCTTAGCTGTGCGCGGATTCTGCACCACCGTCAGCGTGGGCCACTCCGGATGACGTCGCCACAATTCCATCAGCGGCTGCGTGTTCTTGTTCTGGCTGCGTCCGGCAAGATGAAAAAAAGCGCGACGGCGAGCGATACCAGTTTCGCGCAAATCGCGGCTGGTGAAACCGATGAATCGCGTGGCGGGTATAAGCGGCTGGAAAATAGTTTCGGCGTGATGTGTCTTGACCAGCATGCCTTGCAGCGACGCAATGAGTGCGCGATCGTTCGCATCGAACCATTCCGGATTTGGAATCATCACGTTGGCGTGCGCGAGCGCCAGATATTCCGGCCGCACATGCTCGAGGAAAATGTTGACATCGAACCGGCGCACCTGTCTGCCGACGGCGCGCTGCGCGGCGATTCGCGCGCGAACAACCATCGGCCGGAAAATCTTGCGCAGCTTGCCGCGCCGAAGCGTGCTGAGCGTTACGCGATGCCCGTGCTGTTGCAGTCGATCCTCGAGCAGGCGCAAGTCGGTCGACAAACCCACGCCGTTATCCCAGGCAATCAGATTGATGCGCGCCATTCCCTATCCGCCGCAGTTTGCTGCGCAACGATGACGTGAAAACCCACGTTGCGCAACCCGAATGCGCGCGCGAATTTTATTACGCTTTTTGGATTTCGAATTACACGCCGGCCGATTTTTCGCGCTAAGGAATTCCCGCGTTCTTTTTCGTGAGCGCCTTAATGGCTTCCAGATGGTGCGATTTCCCACTTCGCAACACCGCCCAGTAACGCGCCGCGCCGCGCGAATGATCGCCGTTGCCGCCCACGACCGCGCCATCGTGTGATACGAGTTGAGCGAGGATGGCGACGCCGCATCGCAGATTCGTCGCCGCATCTTCGAGCGCATTCGCATTTCGGTCGAGCGGCGGATCGAAGCGATATTCCTTTTGATCTTCGTACGCGATCTGCAGCAATCCGACCGACATCACATTGAGCGGCGGCGGTTCCTTGAAATGCGCATGCGTGTTCCACGTCGACTCGTATTTCGCAATGGCGACGACAAGTTCCGCCCAGAACTTGATCTGTCCCTCGGCCGACAGCGCGGAATAGCCCGGAATGAATGCGTCGGGATTGCCCGCGTCGAGTTCGGACTTGCGGCTACGAATAGCTTCGACCAACGCGCGCGACCACGCAGCGCGTTCGGACGAGTCATCCCAACTCAAGGCGATCGTCTCGGGTTTGGGTTCCGGTGCGGGTGGTGGCGGTGCGGGAGTCGGCGCAACGGACGCGGGCGGCGGCGTTTGCGATGTCGGCTTCACCGGCGCACAGGCGGCCAGGCATGCCACACACATCACAACAAGCATACGAAGCAATCGAGCCTTCATGACTATCCTCCGGACGATGCGCGGCGATTTATACTAATCCAAACGTATACGCGTCGTAATCATAAGCCGAGCTCGATCGTTCAGCCAAGGAATCGAAATGAATCAAGCCGTATCGCCATCGACCGACGAACTGGCGCGCCGCGCGCTGCTCGCATTCATTCTCACGTTCATCGCGGCGCGCGTGCTCGTTTTCATGATCATGTCGGACCGCATTCCGAATCTTTACTTCTTCCTGCGCGGCACGCACGTGCATCACTTGAACTACGGAATTTTCTTGCTGGCGGCGGTTGGCGGTTTCGTGTTGTTCAACGCGCCGAGCGGACGCATGCTGAAATTCGCGGCGTTCGCATACGGTATCGCGATGGCGCTGACGTTCGACGAGTTCGGCATGTGGCTGCATCTGGGCGGCAGCTACTGGCAGCGTGCCAGCGTCGACGCGACGATCGTCGTCGCTGCGCTGCTCGCGTTCATTGGATATGCGCGGTCAATTCGCACGTACGGCGCGAAGCACATTCGAGCATTCATAGCGCTCGCCGTCGCAACAATCCTGTTCGCTGTGGTGCTGTACGACACGGCCATGCATGTCGGCGCGGCGGAAGGGGAACGCTTGCGTGAACTCGAGTTGCAATCGTCGCCGTAAAGCGGTCGCGAATTCGCTGAGTGGCGAGTTGGCGTCGCGTCGGGCTCGATGAAGCAAAAAAAGCGCTTTGTATACCCGGCGCTAAGTGGCAGCTTTGCTCGATAGTCCACCGATCACCGCCGCAATCTCTTGGATCGAACCACTGATATCGCCAAAAAGCCAGGCCGCGACGGTCCCAATTTGCGCTTCGGCGATCGCGACGACCAACGCGGCGACACTCGCGCGCGCTGCGTGTCTTCGCGGCTTGAAGCGTTTCAATATCATTGCGGCGAGCGTCCGCCCAACGAAACGACGATTGCTTTCCTGAAAAAGAGACCGTCCCAAACGTCTGTTGTCCCAAATGTGCGCAAGCGCGTGCTGTAGTTCAACGTACGGAGGTTCCTCGATAACGCAGTCAGCCAACGGCGAGAGCGGCAGCTTCAAACTTTCCGCGAGAATTTCCGCTTTGTCACGAAAATGTGCGTAAAACGTCGAGCGTGCAACGCCAGCCTCACGAGCGATTTCCCTTACCGATAGTGTTTCGTACGGTCTCGAGGAAAGCAGCAATCGCGAAAACGTCGCAATCAATGTACGTCGCGTTTCTTTCGATCTGACGTTTCGCATACGCCGACTGCTCCGATTCGGACATTCGCGTGCAAGTGTCCGAGAATTTAATGTGCGCCTGTCTTTAGCATGTCGCGATCATTCTTGGTGAGCACGCTGATGACGAACGACGACACTGTTTCAACAATGCGAGGCCGTATCGATGGCGCGATTCTCATCGGCAGCGCCTGTTTAGCCGTGCTGGCGATGATGCATCATCCGCAAGTCGTCGCGCACAACGCGCATGACGCGCTCCGTGAAATCTCGGACAAGTCGGTCGCGGATGAAATTGTCCATGGCGCTCTAATGTTTCTCGTGAGCGTTCAGGCCGTCGCCTACTTTGGAATTGCGCATAGACTCGGTTGGACTCGCCTCTCGACTCAGTGCGGAGCGATGGCTTACTGGATTGGCCTGCTGTTCGTTCTGCTAGCCGCGCTTGTCGATGGGTTCGTCATTCCGGATTTGGTTTCATTGCAAAACTTTTCGGCCGAGGACGAACACGGCGCATTGCCCGCCCTTTATTTGTGTTCATCCATTATCCGCATGGCGACCGCGGCCGGACTGGTCGCGATGTCAGCGGGCCTGATTTTCTGGTCGGCAAGTCTCCTTGGAAAATCGCGGCGTAAACTGGTTTTTGGCATCACCGGTCTTGCCATTAATGCTGTTGTCGCATTCGCAATTCTGCTCGGGATTTTCCATCTCGATCTCAAAGGCGCGCTCGCCTTGATAATTCTGCAAAGTTGTTGGCACTTGGTGGCCGGCATCGGCTGCTGGCGCGGTGATATGTAACGCGCGATCCACAGACTGGATTGGTGGGCCGTGCTGGATTCGAACCAGCGACCAACGGATTAAAAGTCCGCTGCTCTACCAACTGAGCTAACGGCCCACACGGTGCGTGCCGCGTGTCGACGCGGGCCGCGCAGTTTAGGCGCAGGCGCGCGGTTCGGCAAGCGATTCGGCCAAGGATCAGCGATAGCGCGTGGGATCGGGGAGACCGGCGTCCACAAACCCTTGCGCGCGCAGACGACAGGCGTCGCAGCGACCGCAGGCGAGACCATTCGCGTCGGCGGTGTAGCACGAAACGGTCGCGGCGAAATCGACGTTGAGGCGCGCGCCTTCGCGCACGATGTCCGACTTCCTCAGGCGGATCAGCGGCGCATGGAGGCGCAGCGCATTGCCTTCGATCGCGGCTTTGGTGGCGAGGTTGCCGAGCCGCTCGAACGCTTCGATGTATTCGGGCCGGCAGTCGGGATAACCAGAGTAGTCGACGGCGTTGACGCCGCAGAAAATGTCTTGCGCGCCGAGCACTTCGGCCCAGCCGAGCGCGATCGACAGCATGATCGTGTTGCGCGCCGGCACATAGGTCACCGGAATGCCGTGACCGCCATCTTCAGGGACATCGATATCGGCGGTGAGCGCCGAACCGCCGATGCTGCGCAGGTCGACGTCGACGATCTTGTGTTCTTTAGCGCCGAGTTCGCGCGCGATGCGGCGCGCGGCGTCGAGCTCGGCGACGTGGCGTTGTCCATAGGCGACGCTCAGCGCGTAGCAATCGAATCCCTGCGCGCGAGCGAGTGCCAGCGTAACCGCCGAATCCATACCGCCGGAGACGAGAACGACGGCGCGTTTGGTTGTTGTTGTCGTCGGTTGCATAGCGCTCATGTTCCGGGAGTTTCTCCCCACAACAGTTTATGAAGCTGTATCTGCATTCGTACGGGCAAGCGATCGGCGAGTATCCACTCGGCGAGATCGCGCGGCGCAAGCTTGCCGTGCACGGGCGAAAAAAGGACATCGCAGCGAGTGGAAAGATCGCGTTGCGTGAATTGTCCGCGTGCCCAGTCGTAGTCGGCACGGTCGGCGAGCACGAATTTGATCTGATCGCGCGCGGTGAGCACGTCGAGATTGCTCCACAAATTGCGTTCGACTTCTCCCGATCCAGGCGCTTTCACGTCGACCACGCGACTGACGCGCGGATCGACATCGCCGACATCGATCGCGCCGGATGTTTCGAGCGACACGTCATAACCGGCATCGCACAGTTGGCGCAACAGATCGATGCAACGTTTTTGCGCGAGGGGTTCGCCGCCGGTGACGCACACGTATTTGGCGCCGTACGATTTCACCTGATCGAGAATGGCATCGATGGCGCGCCATTCACCGCCGTGAAACGAATACGTGGTGTCGCACCAAACACAGCGCAGCGGACAGCCGGTCAGGCGAACGAAAACCGTCGGCCGTCCGACGTCGCGCGCTTCGCCTTGCAGCGAATGGAAAATCTCGGTGATGCGCAGGCGCGGCGCGGCGGAGGATTCGACGTCAGTCATCGCAGCATGCGCCCGCAATCGCGGGCGCGGCGTTGGACAAAACTCAGCGGCGGCCTTCGAGCTTCAGCGCGCGCAGACGGCCTTGCGCGAGGCTCGATTGGGTCGTGTTGGGATATTTCTGCACGACCTGATTGAGCGTCGCCTCGGCCTGATCCCATTGCTTCATTTCGTATTGGCAGTAGCCGATCTTGAGCAACGCATCCGGCGCTTTCTGGCTGTCCGGGAACTGTTGCAGCAGACGATGGAACGTATCCAGCGAAATTGGATAATTCTGCGTGACGTAATACGACTCGCCCAGCCAGTAATACGCGTTTGGCGTGAGATCGGCGTTCGGATACTGCTGGATGAAAATCTGGAAGCGTCGCGCGGATTCGGCATAACGGCCGTCTTTCAGCGCGGCGAAAGCCTGATCGTAGGCGGACTTCATGTCTTCTGGGCTCGACGCGACCGGCGGCGGCGCACCGCGATCCGGCGGCATTGTCGAAGCCATCGCTTGGTCGTCCAGCGCCTGCGGTTGCTGCGGCGGCGGTTGAGGCGGCGCGGATTGCGCACCGCTGAGTGTCATATCGGGAAGGTTGCCGTTGTTCGGATTCGCACCGGGCGGCGGCGTAGTGCCGGTCGGATTTCGGCCTTCCAGACGTCCAATTCGGGAATCGAGGTCGATGTACTGTTCCTTCGACCGGTTGCGCATTTCATCGACTTGATGGCGCAATTCCTCGACTTGGCCCTGCAACGTCTGCACTTGCGACTGCAATGCGTTGATCTGGTTGACCAGTTCGATGTTGCCTTGCGCGCCGTTGTGATTTTGCGCCTGCTGTTCGAGCGCGGTGACTCGTTCGGCGAGACTCATGCGCTGCGCATAAGCGGGGACCGAGAACGCAACGGCGGCCACAACGGCCGCCGCTACGAATTTACTCAACGTAAGCCAAACGCGCATCGATTACTGCTTCGAGGTGTAGACGATTTCGACGCGACGGTTCTTCTGCCAGCAACCTTCGTTGTGGTCTTTGCAGGTCGGACGCTCTTCGCCGTAGCTCACGACGTTGAGCTGGCTGGACGATGCACCCGATGAACCGAGCGCGCTCGACACGGCATTGCCGCGACGCTCGCCGAGGCCGAGGTTGTATTCGCGCGTGCCGCGCTCGTCGGCGTTGCCTTCCAGCGTTACGCGGGCACCCGGGAACTGGCGCAGATACGCGGCGTGGCAGGCGACCTGGGCTTGGAATTCCGGCTTGATTTCGGAATGGTCGAAGTCGAAGTACACCACGCGCTGGCGCAGGCACGAATCGGTATCGAGGCTTTCCACGGTGTAGTGGCCGCCATTGTTGCGGTCGTTGTTCGTGGTGGTCTGTGTGCCGGTGTCGGTCGATTGAACCGGCGGCTTGGTCTTGTTGCTGCTACACGCGACAAGCGTGGCGCTCGCAACGGCGGCGGTGAGAAGTATACGTACGGGGAGTTTCATATTATTTAGGCCTCATGCATCGGTTGTCAGAAAAAAATCGTCACACAACTGCTGGAGCTTTTATTGTCCGCGTTGACGATAAGGCGACCACGACGGCTCTCGCACGTCACCGTCGGCAAGCAGCAAACGTTGACGCACGTTCGCATTCGTCGACACGGCCCAGAGCACGCCGCGTGGACCTTCCGTCGCGGCATACAGAATCATGCTGGCATTCGGGGCGAAACTTGGGTGCTCGTCCAGACTGCCGGGCGATATCGCTTTGGTATCGCCGCTGGCACGATCTAAAACCGCAATACGATACACGTTTCCGCTGCCCTGCACCATAGCGATGTGCTTTCCGTCATAAGAAATCGATGGATTGGCGTTGTATTCGCCCTGGAATGTGATGCGGGTAGCGTCACCGCCGCCGAGGCCTGTCTGATAAAGCTGCGGCTTGCCGGAGCGGTCTGAAAGGAACACGAGGCTTTGGCCGTCGGGCATCCACGCCGCTTCGGTGTCGATGGCGAAATGCTTGGTCAGCTGCGTGGTATGCCGTGTCGCCAGATCCATCACGTAGATATCCGGATTGCCGCCGTATGACAGCGTGAGCGCGAGCTTGCTTCCATCGGGCGAAAATGAAGGTGCGCCGTTGATGCCCTTCGAGCTGGAAACGACTTCGCGCGCGCCGGTCGAAATTTCCTGGATGTAGATCGACGAATTGCCGCGTTCGAACGACACGTAGGCGAGCTTGCGGCCATCCGGCGACCATGACGGCGACAGCAGCGGTTCGTGCGAGCGCACGACAGTCTGCGGATTGAACCCGTCCGAATCGGCGACCATCAGCGCGTAGCTGACGTTGTTGCCCAGTCCGGTAGAGACGATGTAAGCGATGCGCGTCCAGAACGCGCCGCGCACGCCAGTGATTTTCTCGTAGACGAGATCGGCGACTTGATGTGCGACATCGCGCATGCCGCTGCGTTGACCGGAAACGGCGAGGCCCAACATCAGTTTCTGTTGCGCGACATCCCACAATTCGAATTCGACGCGAACTTCGCCACCATTGCCGGTTTCGATCTGCCGACCGACGACGATGTATGCCTGCTTGAGCATGTTCCAGGTCGGGAACTTGATCTCGTTGCCGTGCGTGGGACGTTCGACGACGCTTTCTTTCGGCAGCACGCGAAACTGACCGCTGCGGTTGAGATCGGTGCCGATGACGTCGTCGACGTTGGTTTCCGGTGGCAAGGCTGCGCCTTCGTACGAAAATGGAACGACGGTGATCGGCGTCGCCGAGGCGGTGCCGTTTTTGATGTCGATAGTCGGAACGTCGCTCTTCAACGTCTGTGCGCCGGCGATGACGGCGAAAAGTGACAGGGAGAAAGCAGCGAGCGATTTTGCGAGGAAACGTTTGAGCATGTGGAAGTCCGTTTTCATCCGTCGTAACTGAAGTTCAAATTGAAATCGCGCGAGAACACGCCTTCGAAACCTTTGTACGGCAACGGCGACGCGCGCTTCACAGCCTGTTCGATCGAGGTGCGCGTCTGCGGATCAGCATTGCATGGACTGCCGAGTTGCACACCAATCACGTCGCCTCCTGGAATTTGGACAATGCGAATCGTGCACCTCAATCCCGCTTGCGCCGAATCAGGCCGGAGCCAATTATTTGTTATTGCATTCTGAATAGCGGCCCAATATTGCGCTTGCATGCTGTCGTCCTGCCCATTGTTGCCGCTGACAGCCTTATCCGCGGCCGGCACCGGTTGATTGGTCGCCTTGACGGGTTTCTCGCTGAGCAAGTCTTGCATTCGCTTTTTCTCAGCCGCTAAGCTTTTTTGCGCAGCCTCGCGCTGCTTCTTGATCTGCTCGAGTTGTTTTTCGCGATCGCGTTCCTCTTTCAATTCCTTTTCGAGCTCCACTTGTTCTTGCCGGTGCTTTTCTTCCTCCGCACGTTCGGCTTCGGCTTTTTCGTTCGCGATCTGCACGATCTTTTCGCGATCGACGCGATCTTGCGGGCGCACCTGCGTCGGCGACTGCACTTCAGGTTCCGGCGGCTTTACCGCCTCGGGCTGAGGTTTTGGCGGCGTGGGTTTCGGAAGGGACTTCGGACGCTGCGTTTTTGGCACGGGCGCCGCGCTGACTCCGGAAAGCTCGACGTCGATCACCGGACCTTTGAGATCGATCGGATGAACCTCGTTTTCCGTCCACAGCAGTCCGGCAAACAGCGCACCGATGCACAGCACGTGCACGACGAGCGCGAAGAGATAGGCGCGCGCCTTGTCGCCGAAGGATTCCATGCTTTATCGCTTTGTTTGCTGCTGTTGCGGCGGCTGGCTCATCAAACCCACCTTGGCCACGCCCGCCTGCTGCAGCAACACCATCGCAGAAAGTACTTTGCCGTAGTCGGCACGCTCGTCGCCACCGATCAACACGGGTACCTGCGGATTAGCCTTCACGAACGCAGTCACCTTCGTGACAAGCGTGGGTCCGTCGATCGGTTCTTTTGGAAGCGCGGCAAGCGTGAGATAGAAATTGCCGTCCTTGTCGACGCTGACCAGTACCGGCTCTTTGTCGACCTGCAACGCTTTCGCATTCGTCTCGGGCAAATGAATATCCACACCGAGATTGAGCAACGGCGCGGTAACCATGAAGATGATCAGCAGCACGAGCATCACGTCGATATACGGCACGACGTTGATTTCCGCTTTCAGCTTGCGACGTTTGCGCCGGCCGGTTTGCATGCTCATTGAAACGCTCCGCCATGCCGCGCGGGGTTAATGTGCTTCATCCAGATGCGCCTGACGTTGCAGGATGGACGAGAACTCCTCGACGAATGTTTCGTAGCGCGTGCTGACGCGCTCCACCTTGGTCGAGAAGCGGTTGTATGCCCACACCGCGGGAATCGCCGCGATCAAACCCATCGCCGTTGCGATGAGCGCTTCGGAAATACCGGGTGCGACCATCGCGATCGTCGCTTCCTTCACGTTCGCCAGGCCGACGAACGCGACCATGATGCCAGCCACCGTGCCGAGAAGGCCGACGTACGGACTGATCGAACCGACATTGGCGAGGAATTCGAGATTGTGTTCGAGCCGGTCGAGCTCGCGCGTGAGCGCCACGCGCATGCCACGCTGCGCGCCTTCGAGAATCGTGCGCTGATCCATCTGGCGACGCTGGCGTAATCGCGCGAATTCGCGGAAGCCCGCCTCGAAGATGCTTTCGATGCCGGTGACCTGATCGCCGTTGGCGGTGACTTCGCGGAACAGACCGGCCAAATCGGCACCGGACCAGAAGCGTTCCTCGAATGCGTCCGCGCCTTTCATCGCGCGATTCAGCACGCTCCATTTGCGGAAGATGATCACCCACGACAGGAACGAGAACAGCAGCAGAATCACCATCACGATCTTGACGAACAGGCTCGCGTTGAGCGTGAGCTCAAGGACGTTTATACCGCCATTCATGCGTTGAGCTGCTCCCTTGAATCAGATCGACCGAAGAAAATCGGGGATGCGCGTCGGCTTAAGTGTCGCGGCATCGACGCACGCCGCACGCACGCGCGCTTCAACGAGCCGCGCACCATCCGCTGGCCGCAGTATACATTGCGCAAACGTCAACGAAGCCGAACGGCGAGTGAACGAGTCGATGGTCGCGACGAGTTGATCGTCGAGTCGCGCGGGCGATAGGAATTTCACATCGATCTCGCTCACGACGAAAAGAATTCCGTGCGTGCCGCGCAGCTTCTGTTGTTCGACACCGCGGCTGCGCAGCCATTCCGATCGCGCGCGTTCGATGAAACGCAGATAGCTCGCGTGATAAACCACGCCGCCCGCGTCGGTGTCTTCCCAATACACGCGCACCGGCCAGTTGAAGACGGGCGCGGGCACTTCGCTCACGAAGTGGTTCCGGTGGCGTCGAACAGATCGTCGGCAACGGCACGTTTCGGCGCTTTCAAACCAAGATGCCGATACGCCTTGCTCGTCGCCACGCGTCCGCGCGCGGTGCGCATCAGAAAGCCTTGCTGGATCAGAAACGGCTCGAGGACGTCTTCGATCGTGCCGCGCTCTTCCGACAGCGCGGCGGCGAGCGATTCGACGCCGACCGGACCGCCGTCGAAATGCTCGATGATGATCGAGAGCAAGCGGCGATCAAGCGCGTCGAAACCTTCAGGATCGACATTGAGCATGTGCATCGCGCCAATGGCGGTATCGCGCGTGATCGTACCGTCGCTTTTTATCTGCGCG
>CAZZYA010000001.1:35417-42233 GCA_964658115.1 uncultured Rudaea sp.
CCGATCTATTCGCGATACGCGGCGTGCCGCGCGAACGGTTGGCGATTTCGTCGGCGCCTTCGTCAGCGCAGGCGATGCCCAGAATGCGCGCCGAGCGTTTCACGATTCCGGACAGTTCCTGCGCCGTGTAGAACTCCAGGCGCTGCACGATGCCGAAGCGATCGCGCAGAGGGCCGGTGAGCAGACCCGCGCGCGTCGTCGCGCCGATCAGCGTGAACGGCGGCAGATCGAGCCGGATCGAACGCGCAGCAGGACCTTCGCCAATCATGATGTCGATCTGGCAATCCTCCATCGCGGGATAGAGGATTTCCTCGACGACGGGAGACAAGCGATGGATTTCGTCGACGAACAGCACATCGCGCGGTTGCAGGTTCGTGAGCAGGGCGGCGAGATCGCCGGCGCGTTCGATCACGGGCCCAGACGTCGTGCGCAGATTCACACCCAGTTCGTTGGCGATGACGTGCGAGAGTGTGGTTTTGCCCAATCCCGGCGGTCCGAAGATCAAGACATGATCGAGCGCTTCGCCACGACGCCGCGCGGCTTCGATGTAGATCGCCATCTGTTCGCGCACAGCGCGCTGGCCGACGTATTCATCGAGTCTTTGCGGACGGATTTTGGCTTCGACGGTTTCGTCTTCGCGCGTGGCGCCGGCGTCGATAACGCGGTTTTCGCTCATGCGACGATTATCGCACGGCCGCGCCGCGTCAAATCTCGATTTGCGTGCCCAGTTCGATCAGCCGGTTGCCCGGAATGCGGAAGAATGCCGTCGCGGGATTCGAATTACGCGCGAGAAATGCGAACAGTTTGTCGCGCCACAACGGCATGCCGGGTCGGTCCGTAGCGACGACCGTTTCGCGGCTGATGAAGAACGTGGTGTCCATCATGTCGAAGTCGAGACCTTTCGTTTCGCAACGTGCGAGAGAAACCGGAATATCCTGATCCTCGGAAAATCCGAAACGCAGTGTCAAACGATAGAACTCGCCGCCGAGCGCGGTGATTTCCGTGCGCTCGTTGTATTCGGCGACCGGTGTTTCCAACGTCTCGACCGTCAGCAGCACGTTGCGTTCGTGCAGCACTTTGTTGTGTTTGAGATTGTGCAGCAGCGCGTTCGGCACGGCGTTGACGTTCGCGGTAAGAAACACGGCAGTGCCCGGCACGCGCAGTGGCGGATGCGCCGACAAACTCGCGATGAACGGTTCGAGCGCGAGGCCGCTTTGCTTCAATTCGCGGATGACCAGTTCGCGTCCGCGTCGCCATGTGCTCATCAACACGAACACGCTGAAAGCCAGCGCTAGCGGCAGCCAGCCGCCGTGCTCGACCTTGTCCGCGTTGCCGCCGAGGAAGGAAAGATCGACGAACAGGAACAATCCGCCGATCGTGATCACTTTCCACCATGGCCAATGCCACAGATTGCGGAATACGAACATCACCAGGATCGAATCGATGGTCATCGTGCCGACCACCGCGATGCCGTATGCCGCCGCGAGGTTCGCCGACGAACGGAAACCGATCACGACGCCGAGCGTCAACACCAACAGCATGCGGTTGATCCACGGCAAATAAATTTGCCCGATCGTGTGCGTAGAGGTGTGCCGAATCTCCATGCGCGGCAGAAATCCGAGCTGGATCGCTTCGCGCGCGACGGAGAACGCACCTGAAATCACGGCTTGCGACGCGATGATCGCCGCCACCGTCGACAGTGCGATCAACGGATACAACAACGCTGGCGGCACCAGCAGATAAAACGGGTTGGCCGCCGCAGCCGGACTTGCGATCAGCAACGCCCCTTGTCCGAAATAGTTGAGAACAAGGGCTGGCAGCACGAAGCCGAACCACGACATGCGGATCGGCACCGTGCCGAAATGACCCATATCCGCGTACAGCGCTTCCGCACCGGTGATACACAGCACGACCGAACCAAGCGCGAAGAACGCCGATGCGCCGTTCTGAACGAAAAAGTTGATGCCGTACGTCGGCGACAGCGCGCGCAACACTTCCGGATACTGCACGATCTGAATGAGTCCCAGCACGGCGAGCGTAACGAACCACACGGTCATGATCGGGCCGAACACGGCGCCGACTTTGCCGGTGCCGTGATTCTGGAACGCGAACAAAAGAAAGATGATCGCCGCCGTCAGTGGAACAACCCAATGCTCGAGACGCGGCGTGGCGACTTCCAGACCTTCGACGGCCGACAGCACCGACATCGCCGGCGTGATCACGCCGTCGCCGAAGAACAGCGACGCGCCGAACAGGCCGAGCATCACGATCCACCAACGTCCGCGCATGCCGCCACGCACGCTACGCTGCGCGAGCGCGGTCAGCGCCATGATGCCGCCCTCGCCCTTGTTGTCGGCGCGCATGATGAAGCCCGCGTATTTGACCGACACGACAAGAATCAACGACCAGAACACGAGCGACAAAATGCCGAGCACATTTTCCGGTGTCGGCAGCACGCCCTGTTCGCCGAAGGTTTCCTTGATGGTATACAGCGGACTCGTGCCGATGTCGCCGTAGACGATGCCGAGCGCGCCGAGGGCCAAGCGCGCGAGCGCTTTGCGGGAACGATGGATGTCGCGGTTGTTGGCGTCCATGATTATTTCAAAGCCGCCTTCAATGCTTTGCGGATGATAGCTTCGGCGTCATCGCCGGGCTGCGCGGCGTCTTTTACCAGACGCACCGATTCGACGGGTTTGTAGCCGAGTTGCTGCAACGCGACCGTCGCTTCGCCGACGGCGTCGCGCGGAATCGGGTTTTCGCTGAAACCGGGTGCCGTCATCGCGATCCCATCGACGCGATCGCGCAGTTCCACCACGATGCGTTCGGCGGTCTTTTTTCCGATCCCCGGCACGCGCATCAGCGCGCCGATGTCGCCGTTCTGCACGAGGCGCGCGAAGTCGCCCACAGAAACGCCGGACAACACGGACAAGGCGGTTTTCGCGCCGATGCCGCTGACTTTCTGCAAGGCGCGGAACAGCACGCGTTCGCTCTCGCGCAGGAATCCGAAAATCGCCGCGGTGTCTTCCTTGACGGCATAGTGCGTCAGCAAAATCACTTCCTTGCCGGTTTCCGGCAAATCGAAAACCGTCGACATCGGCGCCTGCACTTCATAGCCGACACCGCCGACCTCGACCAGAAGCCACGGCGGCTGTTTCGCCACCAGCGTGCCACGCAAGCGGCCGATCATCGCCGCCTCCGCCACGCCGTGCGCGGAATGCCGATGCGCTGCACCGTCGCGCGCGTGTGCGCATGCGTGAGCGCAACGGCAAGCGCGTCGGCGGCGTCGGCCTGCAATGCGTTCGAGACGTTCAGCAAGAGTCCGACCATGTGCTGGATTTGCACTTTGTC
This sequence comes from uncultured Rudaea sp., assembly GCA_964658115.1. Lineage (GTDB taxonomy): Bacteria > Pseudomonadota > Gammaproteobacteria > Xanthomonadales > Rhodanobacteraceae > Rudaea. The sequence goes on from CAZZYA010000001.1 coordinate 38,766, forward strand.
CGCCCCGCCGCTGCCGACCACGGCCTGCTTGATTTCCTTTGCCGCGTATTCGGTGATGGTCAATCCTTTGTGGACCGCCGCGCAAATCGCCGCGCCGCGCGCCTGACCGAGCTTCAACGCCGAATCGGGGTTGCGCGCCATGAATACGCGTTCGATGGCGACTTCGTCGGGACGGTGTTCGTCGATCAGGGCGCACATGTCATCGAAAATCTGCTTCAGCCGCAACGGGAACGTGTCGTTGTTCAACAATTCCAGCGCGGCATGGTACACGTAGCGCGTCTTGCCGGCGTGATCGGCATCGATGATGCCCACGCCCGTGCGTTGCGAGCCGGGATCGATGCCGAGAATGCGCGTAGCGCGGGGAACTTCCAAGACTGCGCTCAGCGAAAATCCGCGAAATCGAAGTTCCGGAACAAACACGCGCGATTTCCCATTCCCCATTCCCCGATTCGATTACGCATATGCTTCCGCCGGAAGATCGGCATTCGAATAGACGTTCTGCACGTCGTCGATATCTTCCAGCCAGTCCAGAAGCTTCGCGACGGATTGCGCGGTTTCGCCAGTCAGCGCGATTTCGTTTTCCGCACGCATCGTGATTTCGGATGCATCCGGTTTCACGCTCGCTTTTTCCATCGCATCGCGCACGCCCTGATACGACTCGGGCGCGGTCAGCACTTCGATCGAACCGTCGTTGGCGTTCACGACGACATCGTCGGCGCCCGCATCGATTGCCACGTCGGTGATTTTGTCTTCCGGCGCGCCAGGCGCAAACGAGAGCACACCGAGCTTGTGGAACATGTAACTCACCGATCCGTCGGTGCCCAGATTTCCGCCGAATTTCGAGAACGCGTGCCGCACGTCGGCGACGGTGCGCTGGCGGTTGTCCGTCATGCACTCCACGATCACCGCGACACCACCCGGCGCATAGCCTTCATAGCGGATTTCTTCGTATGTCACGCCTTCGAGTTCGCCCGTCGCTTTCTTGATGGCGCGCTCGATCGAATCCTTGTTCATGTTGGCGGCCAGACCTTTGTCGATCGCCAGACGCAACCGTGGATTGGTCGCGGGATCGCCACCGTTGCTACGCGCAGCGATCGTGATTTCGCGGATCACCTTGGTGAAGATCTTGCCGCGTTTCGCATCCTGAGCACCCTTGCGATGCTGGATGTTCGCCCATTTGGAATGGCCGGCCATAACTGGTAAATCGTAGTCAGGTTAAGCGTATGAGTTTATCACGCGGCGCGCTTGCGCTACGTCGGCTAGGTTGCCGGCTTGAGTCGAAGAAGAATCGCGACCGGATGCTCCGGATCCAACGGATCGGACCATTGAATGAGCGGCACAGCCGCGTCGGGCGATAAGCGATCGATCGGATAATACGCATCCACATGCTCGCCATTGATCGCGGTAGGTGATGAAACGATAAGAAGGTAGTGACACGCGCTGAGCCGCTCCATGAAATTAGTGGCGCTGGGCGGCGGCGGTTGCTGCGCGACACGACGGCCATACAGCATTGCTATCGCCGTGTGCACCGTCATCACGCACTCTCCTTCCGGCACGTGTTCGGCGATACCGCGCGTGGCGACGATGAGCGACTCGCGAAATGCGACATCGCGCTCGATCGCATCGAGATCATTTTGTCGAAACCAGTAGCGCGTATGTTTCCAGTGCGCGAGTGCCGGATCGATCGGTGTGGCGATTCGCGACACGATGAAAACGAGCGATGGCAACCACGCGATCATGAGCATCGCCACGGCACCCCAACGCACTCCGGCAGAAACAGTTCGGCTGCGCATCGCCGAAGCCATTTTCGATATCCCGAGCCAGAAATAGAACAGCAGCACCGGGATCCACGGCATGACCAATCGCGTGGAAAAGGTCGGGAAGGGATATGCGAGCGTCATGCCGCCGCCGATCAGCAGATACCACGCGTCGAGACGATTCTGTCGGAGTCGCGTGATCCACGCGGGAATCGCCACGAGTACCACGATGGCCGCGATCACCTGCGTCGATGGCAACGAACGCAGGTCGAGATTCGTGACGAAGCCATGCCATATCGCGGCGAACTGCGCCGCGACGAACGAAGGCAGGAACGTCGTCATCCCTTGTTCGCGCGCCTGCTGTAGAAGATCGATCCAGAATTGCTGATAACCGCCACCGACTGCGTTGCCGATGTAGAGCGACTTGTAAATGGACCACGCGATGCCCGGCACGACCGCGATCAACAGACAAAAAACGCGGCTCTTGCCACGCTTGGGAAACAGCCACAACGCCATCGCGACGATCAGCGACAGCCCCGCCGTTCGCGTGATCGCCGACAAGCCGGCAAAAACGGCAACCAAGCGATGTCCGCGCAGCATCGTGTCCGCGCGCGATGCGAGCCACAACGCAAGCAAGCTGAACATCAAGTACGGAAACTCGCTGAGTATTTCCAGATCGTGCAGCAATGTGCCCGGCAGCAGCGCATACGTGGCGACGAGTGCGAATGTCGCCCAGCGATCGCGCGTCTCCAGATGCACCCACGCCGCGAATGCGCCGAGCGCGACGACGAGCGTCGACGTCGTGATGATGTGCGACCACAACAGTGCGTCGCTGCCGCCACCAAGCCACGCGAGCAGCGTCGGGTACATCGGCGGAAACAGGGATTGCCGCATGACGTAGCTCGTCAGCGCGGGCTCGGCAACATGAAATGGACTGAAACGATCCGCCATCAACAGATAGACGGCATCGTCCGACAGAAAACCCGCAGCAACCGGATTCCAACTCAACGCGTAAAGAAAAACGCCGATCGCAACGAACGCGATGCCGACGATTGCTGTCGATACATTTCCCCGTGCACGCGTTGTGAAGCGTCCACTCACGTCGACGGCGCGAATCGTCCGTCGCGCAAAAATGCGACAGTCTGCTGCGCGGCCTCCTCGGAAAACACCAGACCCGAATGACTCGCAGCGATAACGCAGTGATCGGTGAGGCCCGGAAGTTGCGTTTCTTCAACGCTCACAGTGCCGTCGTGCGGAACGCTCAGCGCGCCGACGGCGACGCCGAAGCCCGTCGGCAACCGTCCGGCAATCGCGCCGACTTCCTGCGGGCCGTCCCAACGCTGCAGTCCATCGCGCAAAAGATCGAGACTGCGCCCGATCAGAAACGACCCGCCGGGAAAACTCGCCAGCGCGCGCGCGACGGAACTTCCGCGCAACGGCGAACCGAGGCAAACGATGCGTCCGGCGATCAAATCAGGTTTGTGTTCGAGCGTCTTCAACGCGAGAAGACCGCCGAGACTGTGACCCACGAAATGCACCTTGTGTGCACTTGCCCCGGCGGTCATCGTGAGCAATTTTTCGACGCTCGCCGATGAATCTTGCGTGACGCTGGCGTAATCGAAAAGATCGACCGAAAAACCCGCATTTTCGAGACGCCGCCGCAGCGAGATCAATGTGAAGCCGCGCATCCATAGTCCATGCAGCAGGACGA
>CAZZYA010000002.1:0-18707 GCA_964658115.1 uncultured Rudaea sp.
CAAGCCAAAGCGACAGTTGCGACACGTACGTCGTGAGCGGCGCCAACATGATGGTCGTAGGAAATTCTTCTGGAGCAGTTTGCTCGGCCATTCGCGCATGCCGGTAAACCCGACCACGTCGGCGCGAAATGAAACGCGCCCGCTGCATCATTCGAGTTCCGCTGCTTCCACCGTGTTCTCCATCAACGTCGCGACCGTCATCGGCCCGACGCCGCCCGGCACCGGTGTGATCCACGACGCGCGTTCGGCCGCGCGCGCGAATTCGACATCGCCGGTCAGCGATCCATCAGCGAGCCGATTGATGCCGACATCGATGACCACTGCGCCGGGTTTGATCCAGTCGCCTTTCACCAATCCGGGTTTGCCGACCGCCACCGCCACGATATCGCCGCCGGCGACGACGTTTGCAAGGTCGCGCGTAAATTTGTGGCAGGAAATCGTCGTGCAGCCGGCCAGCAGCAGTTCGAGCCCCAGCGGCCGGCCGACATGATTTGAGACACCGACCACCACCGCTGTACTGCCGCGAACGGGTCGATCCGTGGCCGCCAGCAACGTCATCACGCCTTTCGACGTGCACGGCCGCAATCCGCGCTGGCGCAGCGCGAGGCGGCCAATGTTCTCGGGATGGAATCCGTCAACGTCTTTGCGCGGATCTATCCGATTGATCAGCGGCGGCGCATCGATATGCGGCGGCAACGGCAACTGCACGAGAATGCCATGCACATCATCATCGGCATTGAGCTGATCGATCAACGCGGCCAATTCGAATTGCGTCGTCGTCGCGGGCAAGTCGAAATCGCGCGAATGGAATCCGACGTGCGCGCAGGCGCGGCGCTTGTTTCGCACGTACACCGCCGATGCCGGATCGTCGCCGACCAGAATCACCGCCAGCCCCGGCGGACGTTTGCCCGTTGCCACGCGCTGCTGCACGCGCGCTTTCAAGGTGTCGAGCAGATTGTCGGCGATGCGCTTGCCGTCGAGGATGCGTGCGGTCATGCAGACGCGCTTCGAAAAGGAGGTGCATTATCGCCATTGCGGCGCGCGCGGTAAAATCACGAAATAACGGAGAAGCGAACGTGACCGAATCCAACAGCGCATTTGAGGCCGCGGCGTTTCGACGCCTGCTGGCCCACCTCAACGATAAGCGCACCGACGTGCAGAATATCGATCTGATGATCCTGGGCGGGTTTTGCCGCAATTGTCTGGCCGACTGGTATCGCGACGCGGCCGCCGAGCGCGGCGTGAACCTGAGCAAGGATGAAGCGCGTGAGCGTATTTACGGCGAGCCATTCGGCACATGGAAGGCCAAACATCAGAAAGACGCCACACCCGAACAAATGGCCGCGTTCGAAGCCGCGCAAAAGACGCACGGTTGACACTCAACGCGCGGCGCAATGCCGCTCGATATCTTCGTACCCCGTGAAATGCGCTGCCGATCCACAGCCTGGACAGTTGGGATCGCGCGGCAATCGCAGTTCGCGGAATGACGCGCCAAGTGCGTCGTAGCACAGCAGTCGACCGACCAGCGGCGCGCCGATTCCCAGAATGAGTTTGATCGCTTCGGTCGCCTGCAAAAGTCCGATCGTGCCCGGCAGCACGCCGAGTACGCCGGCTTCGGCGCAGTTCGGCGCTTCGGCGGCCGTGGGTGGTTCGGGAAACAGACAGCGATAGCACGGCGAATCGTCGCGCCGCGCATCGAACACGCTGAGCTGTCCCGTGAACCGATGCACTGCGCCGTATACAAGTGGAATACGCAAGCGACGCGTGGCGGCGTCGAGCAGATAACGCGTCGGAAAATTGTCGGCGCCGTCGATCACGACGTCGCTTCCTGCGATCACCGATTCGACGTTTGCCGCGCACAACCGTTGCGCACGCACATCGACATGAACCGAGGGATTCAGAGCGTTCAATGACATGCGCGCCGACTCGGCTTTACTTTCGCCGACGCGTGCGTCGGTGTGGACGATCTGTCGCTGCAGGTTCGAGCGCTCCACGCGGTCATCGTCGACGATGGTCAACCTGCCAACGCCCGCTGCCGCGAGATACAACGAGGAAGGCGAACCGAGTCCGCCCGCGCCGATCAACGTGATACGCGCGGCGCCGAGCTTTCGTTGCCCCGTGACGCCGACCTCAGGCAACAGCAGATGGCGTGAATAGCGTTCCGCTGCGTCGGCGTCAAATTCGCTATGCGCGATGGGTAATGATTCGGCTTGCCAGCGTTGAAATCCGCCGGCGACGGAAGCGACGTTCGCATAACCGCGTTGTGTCAGTATTTTAGCCGCTCGCAGCGAACGGTTGCCGGTGGCGCAAATGGTGAGTATCTCGCGGTCGAGCGCGGGCGCGAGCGAAGTAATTCCGTTTTCGAGCGCCGCTATCGGCAACGCATGCGCACTTTCCGGCGAACCGGTTGCGCGTTCGTTGTCGTCACGCACGTCGATCAGCAGCGCACCGTCGCGCTGTTTCGCCAACGCTTCGTTCGGGGATATTTCTGCTGGCTGAGTTTGCACCTGTGCGGCCATGGAAAAGTATACGCCGTCAGCCGCGCCAGCCCGGCATCGGCAGGAAACGCACGCTATCGCCGACGTTGAGCGTGCGCGTTTCCTCGCGAACGAGGATAAGCCCGTCGGCATCCGCCGCGCCGCGAAGCATGCCGGAACGCTGTTTCATCAGTGGCGTCGCGGTGAGCTGTCCGTGATCGTCGCACGTAATGCTGGCGCGCAAAAATTCAGCACGGGCATGGCGCTTCTCGATCGACTTGGTCAGCCGCGCGGACAGCGATAGCCACGGATCGTGCGTGCCGGTCATCGCGGCGATGGCGGGTTTCACCAAGGTCAGGAATGTCGCGATGCCCGAGACTGGATTGCCCGGCAGCGCGAACAGCAACGCTTTGTCGATGCGTCCGAACAAAAACGGCATGCCGGGTTTTATGCGCACTTTCCAAAAGTATACTTCTCCGATGTCAGCGACGATATTCGGCAGGAAATCCGCTTCGCCCGCTGAGACACCGCCGCTGGTGACGATGATGTCGGCGCATGCGCCGGCGCGTTTGAGTGCAGCGACCAATGCCGGAGGATCATCGCGCAAACGTTCGTGCGCGATGAGTTTTGCGCCATGTTGTTCGATCAGCCCGCCGATGCTGAAACGATTGCTGTCGTATACCTGGCCGTAGCCACGTGGACTGCCCGGCGCGATCAGTTCATCGCCAGTTGTGAAAAGAATAGCGGACGGCCGAGCGACGACGTCCGCATGGGTAAGGCCAAACGACGCCAGCACTGCGATGCGCGACGGCGTGAGCGGATCGCCACGCGTGAGAGCCGCATCGCCGACTGCGTAGTCTTCGCCAGCCGGGCGCACGTTCGCGCCACGCGCGGTGCCGGGGGAGACTACGACGAAATCGCCGTCAATGCGCGTGTTCTCTTTCATCACCACAGTGTCGGCGTCCGCGGGCATTGGCGCCCCGGTCGTGATACGCACGCACGTTGCCGCTTCGACGGTCGGAATTTCCGTGCCGCCAGCGAGAATCTCGCCGCGCAATCGCAATCGGCTTTCGCCACTCGTGTCGAGATCCACGCCACGAACGGCGAAACCATCCATCGCGGAATTGACGTAGCCAGGTACATCGAACGGTGCGCGCACATCTTCGGCGAGAATGCGATCGCAGCACGCTTCGAGCGGCACGCGTTCGTTGGTCATTGCGCGCGCGGCGGACACAGCGCGAATGCGTTCGCGCGCTTCGTCGACGCTGAGCATGGATGCGCTGACGTTACCCATTGCGCGCATTCTCCCAGTTTCGGAAGTCCTCGGCCGTATTGAGGTTATGGAAACCATCGCGCTCGTTCGAAAAATCGACCTCGATGACACCGCGCTCATCTTGCCATCGCCACACGGCGAGATCCCGACTCAACGCTTCTTTCGCGGAATCGGTGAGGCGCGCCGAATAAAGGGCCAGCAACGGCTGACGGCGTTCACCGTCGTGCGCGACGGCGATATCTTTATCGCCGATCGCATTCATCAATCGCGCCGCGAGATCGCGTGGCGGATCGGGCACGTCGACAGAAACGGTCAGCAACCATGCTGTCCTGCAATGGGTGAGCGCGCTCGCGATGCCGGCCAGTGGGCCAAGGTATCCCGAAGCATCGTCCGCAATCACCGGCGCGTATGTCGCGTAGGTGTCGGCGTGGCGATTGGCGACGATGATTGCGTCGTCGACTTGCGGGCGGATTTTCTCGATCACGTGCGAGATCAATGGGCGCCCGGCCAGTAATTGCAAGCCTTTGTCGCGGCCGCCGAGGCGCCGACCCTCGCCGCCAGCGAGAATCGCGGCGGTCACGCCGCGCGCGTTCATTTCTTTTTCGCTTTGCGGATCAGACGTCGACGTTTTCTCACCTGACGTTCGGTGAGCTCGTTCTTTTTACCAGCGTAGGGATTTTCGTTTTCGCGAAACTCTATCTTGATCGGCGTGCCTTCCAGCTTGAATCGTTTGCGGAAAAAATTCTCGAGATAGCGCCGGTAGCCGTCGGCGATATGTTTCGTGCGGCTGCCGTGAATCACCACGGCTGGCGGGTTGGTGCCACCCGGATGAGCGAAGCGCAATTTCGGTGCGTGACCGCGGATCAACGGCGGCTGGTGCGTTTCGTAAGCTTTTTCCAACGCACGCGTGAGTTCCGCGGAGCCGAATTCGCGCGTCGTCGAGGCATACGCGCGATCGATGGCGCGCATCAATTCGGCGATGCCGGAACCGTGCAGCGCGGACAGCGTGACGATGCGCGCATAGCCGACGAAGTCCAGCTTGCGCGACAACGATGCGCGGCACTGCTCGCGTTCGTAGGTCGACAATCCGTCCCATTTGTTCACAGCGATGACGAGCGCGCGGCGGGCTTCCAGAACGTGCCCGATGACGGTCGCATCCTGTTCGGACACGCCTTCGTGTGCATCGAGCAGGACAACGACAACATTCGCGGCGGCGATCGACTGCAGCGTCTTGATCACGCTGAACTTCTCGACCGCTTCCTCGACGCGGGCGCGCCGGCGCACGCCGGCGGTGTCGATCAGCGTGTAGTGTTTGCCGTCGCGTTCAAGCGCGACGCTGATCGAATCGCGCGTGGTGCCGGCGACCTCCGACACGACGACGCGGTCCTCGCCAAGCAAACGATTGACGAGCGTGGATTTGCCGACGTTGGGACGACCGACAATCGCCACGCGCGTGCCTTGATTGGTTTGTTCGAACGGCGTATCCAAGTCCGACGCGGGCAGTCGTGCGAGGAGTGCTTCGACGAGCACGGGCACGCCGCGACCGTGCGCGGCGGACGTCGGCAACGTAACCTCGATGCCGAGCGCGGAAAAATCGGCGAGTACCGAACGTTCGTCGACGCCGTCCACCTTGTTCACGACGAGCATCGACGGTTTGCCAGACCGGCGGACGTCGTTGAGGATGTTGCGATCTTGCGGCAGTAATCCGTCGCGCGCATCGACGACGAGCACGATCACGTCGGCTTCTTCGATCGCGAATTCGACCTGACGCGCAGTGAGCGCGCCGATGCCTTCTTTTTCGCCGGTCAAACCACCCGTGTCGACAACGACGAATTCCTGCAAACCGTTGCGGCAAATGCCGTAATGGCGATCGCGCGTGAGCCCAGGCATGTCGTGCACGAGCGCGTCGCGTGTGCGTGTGAGGACATTGAAAAGCGTGGACTTGCCGACGTTCGGCCGTCCGACCAGCGCGACGACGGGAAGCATCTCAGCCTCCGGTGCGGCGCGGCCGCGGCGCGTGAGCCACGGCCGCGTGCATTACTTGGAAATCCGCCAGGCGCCGATCACACCGTCGATATCTTCGACGTAGACCGTATCGCCCACTACGATCGGCGTTGACTGAATGTCGTGTTTCGACAAACGTGCGCGCGCGACGATTTTGCCGTCGCTGCCATCGAGGACATGCACGAAACCCTCGAGATCACCGACGACGGCGTAATCGCCGATGGCTGCAGCGCCGCCGAGCCAACGATATTTCAGCGCGTCCTGTTTCCAGTTCGATGCGCCGGTGCGCAGATCGAGTGCCCACACGGTCGAACTGCCATCGACCACGAACAGTTGCGTCGGCGCATTGCCGATACCGGTATAGCTCGACACGGCGTGCGTCCACAACGGACGACCGGTTTGCGAAATGATTGCGGCTACTTGACCACGGTGACCGGAGGCGTAGACAACGCCATCGGCGACAGCGATCGGACCGTCAGCGTCTTGCAGACGTTCGATTTCGGTGCGGCCTTCGCCGGACGCGAGCGCCTGCTCCCACGCGACTTTGCCGTCGGCAAGCGTGATGGCGACGACCTTGCCGTTGTCCTCGCCTTCGAAGACGAACGTTCCGTCGGTGACCGGTGCCGCGTTGCCGCGCAGACTCAAGATCGGCACGGTCGAGCGGTCGTACGTCCATTTGCGCGTGCCATCGGCGGCATCGAGCCCGTATAGACGTCCGTCGTTGGTGCGCACAATGACAATACCGTTCGCGATCAGCGGTGTCGAAATCACTTCAGACGAGACTTGCGCTGACCAGCGCTCTTTACCATCGACGGCGTCGAACGCCTGCACGACGCCTTCGAGCGAACCCGCCACGACGATCGAGCCGTCCGATCCCGGACCGCCGCCCCAACGTGTGGAGTTTTCGCCGTGATGCCAGATAAAGCCGTGACGCTTGCCCATGCGCGCATGCCACAGCGTTTTGCCGGACACGGCGTCGAGCGCGGCGATGGAACCATCGACACCGGACGTGAACAGTTTGCCGCCGACGATGGTCGGTTGCATGCGCACGCCGGTTTTTTGCGCACCGCTGGTCGGGTGCTCGATCCAGAGCGGCTGCAGCTGTATGGTCGGCGTGATTTCGGTCAGCGGCGTCGGTGGTTCGATGTTTTCTTTCTTGACGTCGTTGAAGATGTTCTTGATCGTCTGGCAACCGGTTGCGGCAAACGCCAGCAGCGCGAGCAACACGACACGTTTAGTTACAGCAAGCTTCATGAGCCTTTCTTCTCCACGCCGCCGAGGTCGCTGCGTTTCATTTCGATGAACGAACGGTTCGGCGCGTTCGGATCGAGGTTGGTGAGCGCGTCGGTGTACGCCGTGCGTGCTTCGTCCTTGCGGCCGAGGGCGCCCAGCGCATCGCCGCGCAGTTCGTCGCGGAGCGACGCATAACCGAGCGGCGTCAGGCTGTCGAGCAGCTTGAGGGCCTCGTCGGTTTTCTTCTGTGCGATTTCATTGCGCGCCAGATACAGGCCCGCGAGCGTCTTCATCGCGTCGCCGCCGGCATGGCTATATGCATTTTCCAGCAGAGCTTGCGCGCCGGGAAGGTCGTTTTTCGTTTCGGCGATGTCGGCCAAACGCAACGCAGCGAGCGTGGCATATGGTGTGTCGGAAAAATCAGATTGCAGTTTGTCGGCGAGCTGTTTGGCGCCGGCGTCGTCTTTCTTATCGACGGCTTGTGTGAACACGCCGTATTGCGTGGCGGCGTCCAGACGATGCGCACCGCGATGGGCATGCCATTGCTGCCAGCCGAAAATCAGCAGCAGGCCGAGCGCCACGCCGATGACGATCGACATCGCATTTTCGCGCAGCCACTTTTGTACCAGTTCGCCTTGTTCGTGTTCGTCCAGTACATCAAAAGCCATCGCGTCTCACCCAAGGAAAAATCTTAATCGGAAATGCGCGTCGGAACCGCGCGGCGCCGCTGTGCGGGCGCAGGAAGTTGAACGGCTGCATAGGGTAGCAGGAACCGCCGACGCTGTGGACGGCGGCAACGATTCCTCGTTCAGCCGCCGCTATGCGATAACGTGCTTTCGCCAGCAGCGAGTCTGAAGCGCGCTACGTTCGAGTGCCGGAACGCTGTCAAGTCTTGCGCCTTACCATCGACTTCCACAGTGGCACCGTTGATGTTGCCCAGATGCGCGTCGAGCGTCTGCTCACTGTGATACGTGCGCGTCGATCCGGCTGGAACGATGCCCTGTTCCAGCTTATGTCCGTCGGGTGTGGTGATGTCCACCCAACTCGATTCGGCGAACGTGATCTTGAGCGAATGCTGGCCAGCTGGAACGACACTATCGTCAATTGCCTTCGGCGTTTTCGCAGCCGGCATTTCTGTCGGCGGAAATGGCGTCATCGATGCGGCGAGCGGACGATCTTCGGCTGACGTCTTGTTTTGTGTGGCGACGGACGCATCAGTCGGCTTGGACGTCGGCGACGTGTTTATCGGCAAATCGTTATGCGCGAGCGACTGCGAATTTTCAGTTGCGTCGAGCGGGGCCACGCGAACCAGGTTCGAATCGAATCCAGCACGCATCGCGAGTAGGACGGCCGGGACGATGATCACGCCGGTCAGTACGAGGTACAGCGCGGATCCCGAATAACGCTCGAAAAGATAACGCGGCCGCGAAATCGTTCCGCTGGTCACCAGCGGCGGAAGTTCGGTGCGTTGCTCGAGCACGCGGTCGGCGAGCACGAGCGGCAAACCGAGGAAGCCGAGATATTTAGTGAGATAACCACGCAGATACACGCCGTGGCCGATTCGCTCGAACTCGTCGCGTTCGAGTGAATCGATAATGGCGACACGCATCTTCGTGCGTGCTGCCGCTTCTTCGCGACTGATACCTTTTACTTCGCGCGCAGCGCGCATGCGCTGGCCGAGGCCTTCGGGTACTTCGATAGCGTCGACGCGCATCTCGGTTGCCGAATATGAGGCATCGCTAGGCATTTCTTCCGCAAGCCGATCATCGGCAGGTGCAGCCGATTCGGCCGCAGGACCATGATCGTCAGCGCTTTGCGATGAGCGCAGGTCGTGCGCGTCGTGGCGCTCTTCGTTCGAGCCGCTTTTTTGTGTGTTCATCTCGGCAGGTGTTACGGCGTCAAAAAAGGATAGTTGGACCTGCTCGGCCGCATCCTGCTGCGCCTCGCCGGGCTCGACTGCGTTCGCGATTTCCCCTTCCCGAGGGGTGTATATCGCATTTTTGGATTCGTTTTCTGTGCCCACGATCTCAGTGTGCCTCCGTGGTTGAGGACGTTGCCTTGTCCAATACGCGAACCTGTTCCGATTCCGGGAATTGCTCGCGCAAACGCTGTGCGTAATCGCGCGCGGAATCCGGATGGCCGAGCTTCACTTCGATATTGCGACCCAGCAACAGCGCCGCCGGATCGGGCCGCGCCAACGCCTCGAAGCGCTGAATAAACGCGCGGGCACGGAAAAAATCGTTTTTCTGGTACAACGCGTCCGCCATCTGGAAGAGCGCGGCGCCGTTCCTCGGATTGGCCTCGAGCGCTTTGCGGAAATCAAGGATAGCGTCGTCGAGATGGGCGTTGCCGACTTTCATCAGACAACTTCCGGCGTTGCTGTAAAGAATGTCCGGGGTCTTGTAGAAAGGATCGGCCATTGCTGCGGCGAAGTACTGTTCGGATTGCGCGGCACGCCCGGTCGCGCATAGAAACTGACCGTAATTGTTGTTCGCATCGCCCGACTTCGGCGCGAGCTGCACGGCTCTTGCGTAATGCTCTTCGGCCGCCTTGGCATTGCCGATCCGCTCGTACAACACGCCGATGACCGTGTGCGCATCGACGTAATTCGGATCACGGTCGAGTGCCTTGTTCAGATTTTCCATCGCGTAGTCGAGCTTGCCCTGCTCCATGTACCGCTGGCCGAGTTCGACGTAAATGCGCGAGGCATCTTTTTTCTTTTCTTCTTTCGATTCGGAAACGGATGCATCGCTTTTCGGCGGCGAGACCTTGCGGATCTCGTTCGACGAACCGCAGGCGGCGACCAGAATGCCCATTGCGGTCAGTAAAGCGATTCGGCTACGCAGCATGCTTGGCGCCCTCTTCGAGCCGCTGCCGGAATTCGGCCTGCCGACGCGTGCGATCGATGACTTGTCCTTTGAGCTGTCCGCATGCCGCGTCGATATCGTCGCCGCGCGTGCGACGGACCATCGTGAGTACGTCGGCGTCGAGCAATGTTTTCTGAAAACTGCGGATAGTCGTTTCGTCGGAACGTTCGTACTGCGTACCGGTGAATGTGTTGAACGGAATCAGATTCACTTTGCTTGAAACCTGGCGCATGAGTTTGACTAGCTGGCGCGCATGTTCGGGCTTGTCGTTGACGCCTTTGAGCATGGTGTACTCGAACGTGATGGACGTGCGCGGACGACGTGCCACATAACGCTGACATGCGCCCATCAATTCGGCGATCGGATATTTCTTGTTGAGCGGCACGAGTTCCGTGCGCAGCTCGTCATTCGGTGCGTGCAACGACACAGCGAGCGAAACGTCACTGACTTCGCCGAGCTTGTCGATCATCGGCACGAGTCCGGCGGTCGACAGCGTGACGCGTTTGTTCGCAAGACCGAATCCGAGATCGTCGCGCATCACGCTCATCGCGCGCACGACGTGGTCGAAATTAAGCAGCGGCTCGCCCATGCCCATCATCACGACATTCGTGAGTTTGCGCTGATGATGCGGCACGTTGCCGAGATGTTTCGCGGCTACGAACACCTGGCCGATGATTTCAGCCGACGAAAGATTGCGATTGAATCCCTGCGTGCCGGTCGAGCAGAAACGACAGTTCAATCCGCAACCGATCTGCGACGAGACACACAGCGTGCCGCGTCCGGATTCTGGAATGAACACCGTTTCGATGGCGCTTCCGCCATCCATTCCGAGCAGCCATTTGTGCGTGGCGTCGACCGCTTGTTTCTCGAACATCGTTTTCGGCGGAACGATCTCGACGGACGCTTCGAGTTTCTCGCGAAGCGCCTTGCCCACATCGGTCATCTGCGAAAAATCGGTGGTGTGGCGATGGTAGATCCACTTCATCACCTGCTCGGCACGATAGGGTTTTTCGCCGAGTTGCGCGAACAGATCGCGGAGACCTTGGCGATCGTAGTCGAGCAGGTTGACCTTGTTCGTCGTCACTGGTTTGGTCTCAGCGCGAGCAAAGCTCGGTCCCGGCGAAAAAGTACGCAATTTCCACTTTTGCAGTTTCTTCCGCGTCCGAGCCGTGCACGGCGTTCGCATCGATCGAGTGCGCGAAGTCCGCGCGAATGGTTCCGGCGGCGGCCTTCTTCGGATCGGTTGCACCCATGAGATCGCGGTTCTTGAGAATCGCGCCCTCGCCTTCGAGAACTTGAATCATCACCGGACCGGAAACCATGAATTCGACAAGCGGTTTAAAAAACGGACGCTCGCGATGCACCGCGTAAAAACCTTCGGCTTCTTTTTGCGAAAGATGCTTCATTTTCGCGGCGACGATTTTCAGGCCTGCTTTTTCGAAACGCGAATAGATTTCGCCGATCACGTTTTTGCCAACGCCGTCGGGTTTGATGATGGAAAGCGTGCGCTCCAGCGCCATGAACGATTTCTCCGAATTTTCGATAGAGGAGCTCCCCAGCTCCGAAAGTGAATCGTAACATCAAATCCACGGAAATCCATAGGTTTAGCTCGTGAAACGTCGGAACTTTCTCACGCCGCCGCTGAGCAAAGTTTGACCGTTTCGCTGCGCTGCGGGATCGGTCCGCGTTGACCGGCTACCCGGCGTGCTCCTATCATTTTAAACGAACGTTTGGAAACGCCGAGACCGGTTTGACCAGTCCGCACTTCTCCACCAAGCAACGCATCCTCGATTCCGCTGAAGCGCTGTTCGCGCGGCATGGATTCGTGGGCGCGTCGCTGCGGCAAGTCACGGCTGCCGCGAAGGTGAATCTCGCAGCAGTGAACTATCACTTCGGATCGAAGGAAAATCTGATCAATGAAGTGTTCCGGCGGCGTCTGGACGTCTTGAACAGCGAGCGCCTGCGCCGGTTGGCCGACGTGCAGGCCAACCCCGGCCATTGTCTGGAAGAGGTGCTTGCAGCATTCGTGGAACCGGCGCTGGCCGTAGCGCATGACGACGCGGGCGGCGCTGGATTCGTGCGCGTCCTGGCCCGTGCATACGCCGAACACAACGAAGAGTTGCGCAAGTTCCTGCACGATAACTACGGTCCAACGCTGAAACAGTTTGCCGCCGCATTCGGTGAGTTGCTGCAGCATCTGGATAAGCAAGAACTTTATTGGCGCCTGGATATCATCAGCGGCGCGCTGACCTATGCCATGGCGGATTTCGGCATGATCAAGCGCCGCGGAACGTCCGAACAGCAACATCGCGAACTGTCGTCATCGCACCTGATTAAATTCGCCGCCGCCGGTCTCAGGGCCACGTAGGCGTTCGTTTTTCACGTTATCTGTCCTTCGAGGGAATCATGAGCAACGCAACACTTCGTGTTCGCAAGGCCGCCGTGCTCGGCGCGGGTGTGATGGGCGCGCAGATCGCCGCGCATTTGACCAACGCCGGAGTCGACACCGTGCTGTTCGATCTTGCAGCGAAAGATGGCGACCCGAATGGCATTGTCGTCAAGGCGATCGAGAATCTGAAGAAGCTTTCGCCTGCGCCGCTGGCTGATAAATCGCGCGCCGCCGCGATCACGCCTGCGAATTACGACAAAGATCTGGAGACGCTGAAAGGTTGCGATCTGATCATCGAAGCAATCGCCGAACGGCTCGACTGGAAAAAAGATTTGTACGCTAAGATCGCGCCGTACGTCAGCAAGAATGCCGTGCTCGCTAGCAATACTTCTGGCTTGAGTATCAATGCGTTAGCGGATGTTCTTGATGTAGGTTTACACCGTCGGTTTTGCGGTGTGCATTTCTTCAATCCACCGCGTTACATGCATCTGGTCGAAGTGATTCCCTGCGCGAAAACCGACGCGGCGGTTCTCGACGGTCTCGAAGCGTTTCTGACGACGACGCTGGGCAAGGGCGTGATTCGCGCCAAGGACACGCCGAACTTCATCGGCAATCGCATCGGCGTGTTTTCGATGCTGGCCACGATGCACCACACGCAGCAGTTCAACCTGAGCTATGACGTCGTCGATGCGCTTACGGGCCCCGCCATCGGGCATCCGAAATCCGCGACGTACCGCACCGCTGATGTGGTTGGCCTCGACACGATGGGCCACGTCATCAAAACGATGGACGACACGCTGCCTAACGATCCCTGGCACGACTACTTCAAGCCGCCTGCGGTGCTGAAAGCACTGATCGAAAAAGGCGCGCTCGGCCAGAAAACCGGTGCAGGGTTTTTCCGCAAAGTCGGCAAGGATATCCGCGTGCTCGATCCGGCGAAGCAGGATTACGTCGCGCAGACGGGAAAGGTCAGCGATGAAGTCGCGGCGATCCTCAAGATCAAATCACCGGCCGAACAGTTCGCGAAACTTCGCGCTAGCAATGATCCGCAAGCGCAATTCCTATGGGCAATTCATCGCGACCTGTTTCACTACGCCGCTTATTTTCTCGGCGACATCGCCGAAAGCGCACGCGATATCGATTTCGCCATGCGCTGGGGTTACGGGTGGAAGCTGGGCCCGTTTGAAACCTGGCAGGCGGCCGGGTGGACCGACGTCGCGAAGTGGATTTCCGAGGATGTCGCCGCCGGCAAGGCGATGAGCAAGGTGCCGTTGCCGGATTGGGCTTCCGATCCAAATCGCACCGGCGTGCACAACGAACAGGGCTCGTATTCGGCGTCGAAGAACACGTATGTGCCGCGTTCCGACGCGCCGGTATACAAACGCCAGCTCTTCCCGGAAACGGTGCTCGGCACAAAATCCGACAAGGGCAAAACGGCGCTCGAAACCGACGACATCCGTCTGTGGACACTCGGCGACGACGACATCGCGATCCTGTCGTTCAAGACCAAAATGCACACGATCGGTCAAGGCGTACTCGATGGTGTTCAACGAGCGATCGACGAAGCCGAACGCAATTTCAAAGCGGTCGTCATCTGGCAAGACAGCGAACCGTTCAGCGTCGGCGCGAATCTGAAGGAAGCCGGCGCCGCGCTGAAATCCGGCAAACCCGGCGATCTCGACATGTTCATCGACCGTTTCCAGCAGACCAGCATGCGAATCAAGCACTCGCTGGTTCCGGTGGTCGCCGCCGTGCGCGGAATGGCGTTCGGTGGCGGCTGTGAATTTCAGATGAATTCGGCGCGCACGGTTGCCGCGCTCGAAAGTTATATCGGACTGGTCGAGGCCGGCGTCGGCCTGCTGCCGGCGGGGGGCGGACTGAAAGAGCTCGCATTGCGCGCATCACACGCAGCCATTGGCGGCGACGTTTTTACGCAACTCAAAAATGTGTTCGAGACGGTCGCGATGGCGAAAGTCGCCGGCAGTGCGCTGGAGGCGAAGGAACTTGGATTGCTGCGACCCGACGACGTCGTGGTTTTCAACGTCGACGAGTTGCTCCACGTCGCCAAGGTCGAAGCGAATGCGCTGGCTGAATCCGGATGGCGACCGCCGCTACCGGATCGCTCCATCACGGTCGCGGGCGATGTCGCCACGGCGACGTTCAAAGCCAGCCTCGTCAACATGCTCGAAGGCCGCTTCATTTCCGAGCACGATATGGAAATCGCTTCACGCATTGCCGATACGCTGTGCGGCGGCCAAATCGAGCGCGGCTCGCTAGTCGACGAACAATGGCTGCTCGATCTGGAACGCGCGCATTTCATCAAGCTCGCGCTGAATCCGAAGACGCAGGCGCGCATCGAACACACGATGACGACTGGCAAACCGCTGCGCAACTGAGACGACTACGGAGAATCCCATGAGTAAACAAGTACAAGAAGCCTACATCGTCTCGGCTGTGCGCACGCCCGTTGGAAAAGCGCCGCGCGGTGTGTTCCGCAATACGCGACCCGACGACATGCTCGCGTTCGCCATCGATGCGGCATTGTCCAAATATCCACAAATAGACAAATCGCGCATCGACGATGCCATCATCGGCTGCGCGATGCCCGAAGCCGAGCAAGGAATGAACGTCGCGCGCATCGCCGTGCTGCTGGCCGGATTGCCGAATGTGGTCGCGGCGGTGACGGTCAACCGTTTCTGCTCATCGGGTTTGCAGGCCGTGGCAATGGCGGCGGATCGCATCCGTCTGGGTGAAGCCGATCTCATGATCGGCGGCGGCACCGAAAGCATGAGCATGGTGCCGATGATGGGTTATCACCCGGTATTCAATCCGCGCATCTTCGAGAACGAGCACATCGGCATTGCCTACGGCATGGGCATCACCGCCGAAAAAGTGGCCGAGCAATGGAAGGTGACGCGTGAAGAACAGGACGCGTTCGCAGTGCAAAGCCACGCCAAAGCACTGGCCGCGATTCGGAACGGCGAATTTGCCGACGAGATCGCGCCGTACGCGCTCGCCGATCACTATCCGGATCTCGGAACGCGAAAAACGATCGACGACACCCGCACGGTCAAGAACGACGAAGGCCCCCGTCCGGGCACGACGATGGAAGCGCTGGCGAAATTGAAAACCGTATTCCGCGCGAACGGTTCGGTGACTGCCGGCAATTCCTCGCAAATGTCCGACGGCGCCGGCGCGGTATTGCTCGCGAGCGAAAAAGCGATCAAGGAATTCAACCTTACGCCCCTCGCCCGCTTCGTTGGATTCGCTGTCGCCGGTGTACCGCCGGAAATCATGGGCATCGGACCGAAAGCCGCTATCCCGAAAGTGCTCGCACAAACCGGCATCCAGCTGGACGATCTGGACTGGATCGAACTCAACGAAGCGTTCGCCGCGCAAGCACTCGCCGTGATCAAGGATATCGGCCTCAACCCGGACAAAGTGAATCCACTCGGAGGAGCGATCGCGCTCGGCCACCCGCTCGGCGCGACCGGCGCGGTGCGTGTGGCCACGCTGGTCAATGGTTTGCGTCGTCGCAAACAGAAATATGGAATGGTGACGATGTGCATCGGCACCGGCATGGGTGCCGCGGGCGTGTTCGAGGCGGTTTGATCGAAGGGAGTTCGCCGTGACATCGGACGAAAAGGACATCCGCGATTTGATCGACACGTGGATGAAAGCCAGCAAGTCCGGCGACGCGGCGACGGTGCTTGGTCTGATGTCGGCCGACGTCGTGTTCCTGCAGCCGGGTCAAAAACCGATGCGTGGTCGACAGGAGTTCGCGGCTGCTCAAAGCGGCATCCGTGATTTCGAAATCGACGGACAATCCGATATTCAGGAAATTCGTGTCATCGGCGATTGGGCCTATTGCTGGAACTTCCTTACCGTTACGTTTACTGCAAGAAACGGCAGCGGATCTGGCAAGCGCGCCGGCAACGTATTGACGGTGTTGCGCAAGGAAAATGGTGGCTGGGTCATTTTCCGCGACGCCAATCTTCTGACGAAAGTCGACGGCTAACGGAACTCGACCGCCGCGCGCCGGTCTGTCGTGCATCGAACTTGGGAGACGTAGCATGCGACTCGCCGCGACAGCAAAGAAGCTTCTTTCCGCCAATAAAGCATTGCTGGTTTTCTTCGGGGTGATGATGGTGTTCCGCTCGGCATTCGCGGACTGGATGCTTGTTCCAACCGGATCGATGAATCCGACCATCGTCGAAGGCGATCGGATTCTTGTGAACAAGATGGCTTACGGCTTGCGCATTCCGTTCACGATGTCGCGTCTGACCGACGGCGAAAATCCGAAGCGCGGCGATATCGTCATCTTCCCGTCGCCGAAAGACGGAACGACGTTGGTGAAACGCGTCGTAGGTTTGCCGGGCGAAACTGTCGAGATGCGTGATGAGCGCCTTTCGATAAACGGCGGCGCTGTCGACTATTCGTCATCGAGCGTGAACGACGGCGATCTTCCGCAAGCGACGCGCAAATATCGGCATGAAATCGTCGCTGAAAAATTGGGCGAGCAACCGCATCCGATCATGACGCTGCCCGAACGGCCGGCGACGCGCACGTTCGGTCCGGTGCACGTGCCGGACGGCCAATATCTCGTTCTCGGCGACAACCGCGACAACAGCGAGGATTCGCGTTACATCGGTTTCATTCCGCGCGATTCGATTTACGGTCGCGCCTTCGGCGTTGCATATTCGCTCGATTCCGAGCGTTGGTATCGACCCCGATTCGATCGCACGCTGACGACGCTGCGCTAGGCGAGTTTCGGAAGCCGGCCGCGCAGGCTGTCGGCGTCGTGCCTTCGTTTTTCAAGGATGAGTTCGCGCGCCGCGTCGACCTGGCCCCACACATTCCACAACAGGACGCCGCGCAGATATCCGTCGTCGAGATAGTAAACGACGCCTTCGCGATACGGCTGCGTCCAGTCTTCGACGATATCGAGCCGGTTGTCGAGCAGCCCGACGGCTTCGTAACCGAGGTCGAACAAGTCCGAATAGAAGAACGGCTGTACGTCGTAAAGATCTTCGACGCCGGTCATGGCGCGTCCAGCGTGATGCCCCATGCCGACCGCCGCGCTTTCGTGTTCGACGCGCACCGCGCGATCGAGTCCGACATGATGGAAATTGGCGACATCACCGGCTGCCCATATCGACGGGTCGCTCGTGCGCAGGGATGCGTCAACGACGATGCCGTCAGTCACGCGCAGCCCCGCTTTCTCGGCAAGTTCGGTATTCGGCAATACGCCGAGACCGGCGACGACGGCGTCGAACGAACAGTTCGCGCCGTCTGACAACGCCACTTCCACGCCGTCGCCTGTTGTTCTACCGTCGACGACGCGAACTTCGGTGCGCAAGGCAACGCCATGTTCGCGAAAATATTCGTTGAGGAAATTCGATAGCGCGAGCGGATAGCGTCCCGCGCCGATTGCTTCGCCGGGAAACAACATCGTCACGTTGCAGCCGACCGTCGTCAGCGCGGCAGCCAGTTCGCTGCCGATGAAACCGCCTCCCACCACAGCAATGTGCGCGCCGCGATTGGCGAATTGCCGAAGCAGTCCGTAATCGTCGACGGTGCGAAAGTTGATTGCGCGTTTGCTGTCAAATGGGAGCGTTCGCGGGCGTGCGCCGGTGGCGATGAGCAATCGGCCGTATCGATAGACATCGCCGTGGTTGTCTGTCACCCGTTTGGCAGATCGATCCAGATCGATCGCGCTGCGGTCGAGATGCATATCAAGGCGAGCCCGCGCGGTGTCGAGATCGATCGATTCGACCGGCTTTTCTTTTGTCCACAAGGCCTTCGTCAGCGGCGGTCTTTCATAAGGCGGTTGGGGCTCATCGCCGATCAATCCGATCGTGCCTTTGTCGTCGTGTTTTCGTATCGATTTCACCGCCGCATCGGCCGCCATGCCGCCACCGATGACGAGATAATCGTACGCGCGTTCCATCAATCAGGTTCGGCGTGCGCGATAGC
The DNA here is from genome assembly GCA_964658115.1 of uncultured Rudaea sp. Classification (GTDB taxonomy): domain Bacteria; phylum Pseudomonadota; class Gammaproteobacteria; order Xanthomonadales; family Rhodanobacteraceae; genus Rudaea. Next base: position 18,220 of record CAZZYA010000002.1, read on the forward strand.
GTGCGATCAATGCATTAGTAGAGCTGTCGTGCGTCAGCGCGACGTCCGACGACTGCAGTTCGGGAACGATTTTCTTGGCGAGCTGTTTGCCGAGTTCCACGCCCCATTGATCGAAGGAATCGATGTTCCAAATGCAACCTTGTACGAACACGCTATGTTCGTATAACGCGACGAGCGTGCCGAGCACATACGGTGAAAGTTCGTCAGCGAGGATCGTGTTGCTTGGCCGATTGCCTTCGAATGTGCGGTGCGGCACGAGGTCTTCGCGTGTGCCCTCAGCGCGCACCTGATCTGGCGTTTTCCCGAATGCGAGGGCTTCGGCCTGCGCGAATACATTGGCCATCAGCAAATCGTGCTGCTGTCCGAGCGGATTGAGGCCGCGCATGAATCCGATGAAATCGCAGGGCACGAGTCGCGTTCCCTGATGCAGCAATTGATAGAACGAGTGTTGTCCATTCGTTCCAGGTTCGCCCCAGAAAATCGGACAC
>CAZZYA010000002.1:18717-42103 GCA_964658115.1 uncultured Rudaea sp.
CTCGGTAACGGTGCTGGTTCCGTCGAGCGTGACGTGCTTGCCATTGCTTTCCATCGTGAGCTGTTGCAAGTACGCCGGGAAACGCTTGAGATATTGGTCGTACGGCAAGATTGCGACGGAACCAGCACCGAAGAAATTGACGTTCCAAACGGCGAGCAGTCCGAGTAGAACCGGAAGGTTTTTTTCGAACGGCGTCGACCGGAAATGTTCGTCCATGTCGCGGAAGCCATCGAGCATGGCGCGAAAGTTCGTGGGTCCGATAGCGATCATCGTCGACAGTCCGATCGACGAATCCATCGAATAGCGGCCGCCGACCCAATCCCAGAAGCCGAACATGTTGGCGGTGTCGATGCCGAATTTTTTCACGTCCGCATCGTTGGTGGAGACCGCGACGAAGTGTCGACTGACCGCTTCTTCATCTTTCGCCATCGCCAAAAACCAGTCGCGTGCGGCGTGAGCGTTAGTGATCGTTTCCTGCGTCGTGAAGGTTTTCGAAGAAATGATGAAGAGGGTCTCGTCCGGCGCGAAATCGCGCACGGCTTCGACGAAATCGGTGCTGTCGACATTCGACACGAAGCGGAATTGCATCGCGCGATCGCTGTAGTGACGCAGCGCCTCGTACGCCATTACAGGCCCGAGATCGGAGCCGCCGATGCCGATGTTGACGACGTTGCGTATGCGCTTGCCCGTATAACCTTTCCAATCACCGCTGCGGACGCGGTCTGCAAACGCACTCATGCGGTCGAGCACATCGTGCACGTCGGGTACGACGTTCTTTCCATCGACCATGAACGCGTCGTCGCGCGCCGCGCGCAACGCGATGTGCAACACGCTGCGGTTTTCGGTGACGTTGATTTTGTCGCCGCGCCACATCGCATCGATGTGGGCGCGCACGCCGCATTCTTCCGCCAGCGCGAGAAGCAGCGCGAGTGTTTCGTCGGTGATGCGATTCTTCGAATAATCCAGATACAGGCCGGCACCCTCCGCAACGAAGCGGCTACCGCGTTCCGGATCCGCGGCGAACAGATCGTGCAATTGGGTATCGCCGAAGGCCGAGCGGTGTCGCTGGAGTGCTTGCCAGGCGTTGCGTTGGGTGAGTCGGTTGGAATTGGTCATAGCCTGCAACTATAGCGCAGGCGTTCGGACGCAAAACGCGTGGTGGTAGCGGTCGATTACGTGGTGTTCAGTCTGCCAGCGCGTTGTGCGCATTTCCGTAGTGCCGCGCGGCATGGACGATGCCGACCAGCGCACCGATCGCGACGACGGCAGTAATGAGAGCCCACACCCACGCACCGAGCGACGAAAACATATTGATGCTGTCGAACCAGTAGATGAGTCGGTCCACGGATGTACTCTCCTCGATCGGAGAACCGTACGACCCGTGTATTACAGCGCGGAGACGAACCGGTTACGCGCAGTGCGGCAGCGTGTTGTCTGAAGCCGGAACGAGCGTTCCGCGCGAGTGTCCCTGCTCGGCGAGATATTCCATCCAGCGGTTTAAAAACGTGGCCATGCGCATGCGTTGCTGGAATACGGTCTGCGCGGGCGGGAATGGACCGAGATCCTGCCACAGGCGTTTGCTGGGATGGCAATGCGTCGCTTCGGCGACATGCGCGTCGCGATACAGCCGCAACCACGCGGAAGGCGACTGACTGCCGGTTTCCTTGTCGGTCATGCAGTACGTGAGATGAAGCTCGATTGTGTACGGATGGCATTCCACGATGTCCATGCGCACGTCGAGTCCATCGTCGACAGACGAAATATACGAACCGAGTTTGAGTTCCTGCGGCGCGAACAGCCGCGTCAGCCGGTGATAGTTTTCGGCATACAGACCCATCAGGTACGCAAAGCGTCCCGGTAACAGGGATTCGCGTTTTTCCTTCACTGAACTCATGCGCCGATCATATGTTTCTGGATGCCGCGCGGACAGTCTGTGCAACCGACGTTTAGCGCGCTAGACTGCTTTTTCCGCGCGATCTGCTAAGCCTTAAAACGACACGAGCGGCGCTCGGCCGCTCGTTTTACATTCCAAAGATTCCATCCTTCAGTGATGCGCCCCGCTGTGACCGCTGCTGCTGCCATGCCAGCCACCGCTATGTGACCCATGCCAGCCGCCACCGTGGTATCCACCGTTGTGCCAGCCGCGGTAGAAGTTGCCGTAAAATCCCACGCCGATCCACGGATACCAGCCGCCATAACAACACCACGGGCCGTAATCCGCACCGTAGTAATAAGCGGGCGCATATCCGTCGTCTGCGTAGCCGTTGTCGTAGTATCCGCCCGCGGGAGCGGCATAACTGCCGCGTTCGTCGTCATAAACGACGCCTGGATGACGGTAATACCCTGGGTCGTATATGCAACCGGCCAGCATGGCCAACATACCCATCGCCAGCGCCAGACCTAACAACCGTTTCATGATCGTTCTCCGTTGTGTGATGAGAATATTGGGTCGCAGCGATTGAATCCAAGCTGAGCGAATTCAGGAAAAAGCGGCCATTAAGATGGATGCCCAAGCGCGCGGAAGAATGCGCTGAAACGTTCCGGCTCCATCACCAGCGTGAAGGCCACGCCGTAGGCCGCTCCCCACAAATGTGCGCTGTGATTCACGTTACCGCTGCCGCGATGATCCATGTAGACGGTGTAGCCGATATACAAGGCTGCATAAAGAATCGCCGGCATCGGAAAAAAGTAAAAAATAATTTGCGCCCACGGATTCACGAGGATGAACGCAAACAGAACTGCGGAGACGGCGCCGGACGCGCCGAGGCTGCGGTAATTCGGATTGTTTTCGTTTTTCGCATAACTCGGCAGGATCGAAGCGGCCAGGCCGCCGATGTAAAACACGACATAACCAGCGACGCCGATATCATGCTCGAAAATCGGCTCCATGAACTGGCCGAAAAAATACAACGTGATCATGTTGAATAGCAGATGCTGCGCATCCGCGTGCACGAATCCGTACGAAACGAGTCGCCAGTATTCGCGATCGCGTTTGACCGCCGGCGGCCACAAGATCAATCGGTTGATCAAGACCGGATTGTTGAACGCGAGAAACGACACCACGCACGTGGCAGCGATGATGAGAATCGTGATAATCAAGCGGGCTCCTGATGCCGGTGCCGATGAAACGGCGGATCAGCAGTTTTCGTACTTCCAGTTCCGCGATTTTCCCTCGGCCATCCATTCGACGGCTTGCGCGAGCCGCTTGGCGCGTGTCTCGTCGCGTTTGGCTTCGGTAATCCAATCCACATACTCGCGTTTATGGCTCGGCGGAAATTTTTCGAAAGCAGCGAGTGCGCGCTTATTGTTGGCGAGCGCCGCGGACAGTTCGGGCGGAACGGTCAGCGCACGCTTGCGTGCCGGAGCGCGTACAACCTTTACACCGGCCTCGTTCAACTCGGCAGCCTTCTTGACGTAGGCCACCAGCTGTTTTTCGGTGGGCATGTCCTTGATCGACACGATCTTGCCGAACTGGCCCATGCCCTCGCCCGCGAACGGCGCGTCGTCGCCGAACAGCAGCTTGTACTTCCAGAAACTGAAGGCGCAATGCGCCTTGAATGCCGCCATGCCGCACATCAAACCGCGATGTAGGAACGCGGGCATTCCCCATTTGATCGATTCTTCGACGTTCGGACAGCCCTTATGCACCGCCTGACGAAAGCGCGTGAGGATTGGCTGCGCGAATGCGGGAGATTTTTCGATGTAGGCATCGATGCGGGAATCGCGCTTCGGCATGGCGTAAGAGTCGCTGAAGGATGTCAGCGAATCTTACGCCGCGGCCCGTTCGGTGTCCTGCGTCTCGCTTGCGGCGGCAATCGGTTTGAGCGTGCTCGGCAACCGGGGCGATTCACCCAGCCGATGCGATTGCGCGCGAATCGACGTTCCCAGTGCAACCGGATACAACACCAGCAGCGGCAGCGTGGCGAGAATTTCTCCCATCGTCGTCATGGGCGAGAACGCGAAACCATGCAGCGCCATCGTGAGCACGCACGCGGCGACTTGCACCGCGAAACCGCGAATCGACAGCAACTTGCCGCCGGCCACGATCTTGTCGCAGATCACCATCACGCTGATCGCCACGCTCGGCAGCAAATTGAATTGCAACACGGCGATCCAGAATCCGCCCAACGCGGAATCGACCAGCAGACTGCGCACCTCGGAGCGTTGCGGATCGCGGCTGCGCAACGCGAGATCGCGTGCGAACAGCGGCCACGCGATGGCGCTGACGGCGAGCAGAAACCAGAGCAGCGGTCGCGCCTGATTCTCGTAAAGCACCGAGGCGATAGACGCCGTCGCCAGCAGCAGGCCTGCCATGCGCAGCCTGAACCACCGTCCGATCAACGTGGTTTCGGCGGGCTTTTCGAGCGTCGGCAAGGCGACGTGAGACATCAACAAGTGAACTTCCTTCCAAACATCGATTCGGCGAGCGGTAGCAATTCAGGTGCCATCTGCGGACCGTGATCGCTCGCGCAATGAAAACGCTTGCACCGGTCGATGGACAGCGTCGTCAATGCCCTACTACGCTAGCAACTGCGATAACGCCGCCGAAATTGTCACTTGGCGCCCATTTTTCACAGTTATACCTGTCGGCGGTTTCGCCGGCGTGTCGGGGAACGAATCGATGCCGTGTAACGCGCAAATGTTGGCCGACGTCGAACTGTTCGAGCACGTGAGCGAAGAGGATCGCGTGCGTTTGGCCGAGTTCATCGATGTGCGTTCGCTGAGCGGCGGCGAGACGTTGTTCCGTACGGGCGAACCGGGCGAATCGTTGTACGTGGTCCGATCCGGCCAAGTAGAATTGTTCATCCGCGACACCGCCGGACAAAGGATCGCGTTGACCATCGCCGAAACCGGCGAAGTTTTCGGTGAACTGGCGTTGCTCGATCGCGGCCCGCGCACGGCCACGGCGGTCGCGCTGACCGACACCGAACTGCTGGAACTCGATCGCGATGATTTGCTGATGCTGTTTCAGAAAAGCCCGAATGCCGCGCTGCGTTTGCTTGCGGCGATGAGCCACATGACGCGCAAGGCCGATGAGTTGCTGCGAACGCGCGTTTCGCGCAACGCGAACGAGGAAGTCGAGGAAACGATCAGTCCATTGCAGCGCGTCGCGGACTGGATCTCTTGGTTCAGCGGCAGCATGACGTTTCTGGCGGTGAATGTGTTGTGGTTCGTCGTCTGGATCAGCGTGAACGTGTGGCAGTTCCATATTCCGCAGTTCGATCCGTTTCCGTTCGGGCTGTTGACGATGATCGTATCGCTCGAATCGATTTTTCTCTCGTGCTTCGTGTTGATCAGCCAGAACCGGCAAGCGGAAAAAGATCGCGTGCGGTCCGACATCGAATACGAAGTCAACATCAAGGCCGAGCTTGAGATCGCGCATCTGCACGAAAAAACCGATCGCATCTACGCCGAGATGCTTGAAAATTTCAACCGGCTGGAAAAACGTTCACTCGCGCGCTAGCGCCAGGCCGAGCTCGCGCGGCAACGACGACAGCCAGCGCGCGATACGTTCCGCCCATGCGGTCTGACCGGATTCGTCGGCAATCAGATCCTGCCGGATTTCCAGTCCGATATTCGGAATGCCGCGACTTTCGCCGTGAACGGGAATCGCATAGTCAGTCTTCGCCGTAACCGCGTAGGGCTCGTTGTCGCCGACGTTCCATTCGCCTTCGTTACGGATGCGAGCGAGCAAAATTCTCGCGATGCGAGCGTCACGTCCGTACAACATGCCGATATGCCACGGTCGCGATTTGCCGAGATACGTCGGCGTGAAGCTGTGCACTGAAACGAGAATCGCCTGCGATCCCGCTTCACGCCGATCCAATTCATGCACGATTCGATCGTGGTACGGATGAAAAATTTCGCGGGCCCGCAATGCGCGCGACGTCCCGTCGATGCCGCGGTTGCCCGGAACGTCCGTCGCTTCGCTGCGTTCCGCAATCGAGCCTGCGACGTCGAGCGGACGATTGCAATCGATGACCAGACGCGAATACGCCTGCTCGATAAAGACTGCATCGAGCCGATGCGACAGTTGCGAAGCTACGCGCGCCGCGCCGATGTCCCAGGCGATGTGTCGCTCGCGCTCACTCGCTGGAATGCCAAGATCGCCCAGCGCATGCGGAATTCGGTTGCTGGCGTGATCGCAGATCAACACGAACGGCGACGAACCATTTTCTCGCGTCACGGAAAATGCTGCGGGTTCGTCATCGGCGAGAAGCTTATCCATCGGAGCTTCCGATCAATTTCCACTTTTTCACAATGTCGAATTCCTTCTTTGCGACGAGACTGTCGATCAGATACACCGTATCGACACGCCAACAAATCGGGTTGATCGATGCTTTCGCCAGTTCCTCGCCGTTCGACCGCGAGATGGTCACGTGCGGCGCGAATGATTTGCCGCGCCGAGGTCGTTCGCCTCGCAGCCGCATCGCGCGGTACAACGTTTCATGCAGTGCGCTCAGCGCGGTCGGCGGCGTCGAACAACCAAGCCACCACGCGACATCGTTATTCGGAAACGAGCCGGCCGTATCGAGCACCATGTCGAACGGCGCTGCCGTGATGTGATCGCCGGCATCGATTGCGTGCCGCAGGAATGGCGCAGGTATCATCGCCAAGGCATCGAGATATAACAGCGTCATGTGCAGCCGCTGACGCCGCAAGCGTCGCCCCATCGAACGATTCGCGGTCGCGATGTTGTCAACGGCGGCAACAATCGAATCGATGGCCGATTCGTCGGGAAGCAGCGCGAAGAACACATTCCGCTGCGGAATTTGCCCGGGTCGTTCGAAATCCGCCCGTTGGGATTGCATGACCGACACCACGCTTAGACCGGATCGGTCGGCGCCAGCACTTGATCGAATGTATACACACCGGGCTCACGGCGTGCGAGCCAAACAGCAGCTTCGAGCGCGCCTTTAGCGAAGATGTCGCGACTGCCGGCGCGGTGCGTGATTTCCAGCCGTTCACCATCGGTCGCGAAGACGATCGTATGTTCGCCGACGATATCGCCGCCGCGCATCGTCGAAAATCCGATTTCCCCCTGTTTGCGCGCGCCGACATGGCCATGTCGTGCGAACACGGCATGTTCTTCAAACGCCTGCATGCGTCCTTCGGCAATCGCATGACCCAACGCCACGGCTGTTCCGGACGGCGCATCTTCTTTGCGGTTGTGATGGATTTCGACGATTTCCGCGTCCCATGCCGGCAACGCGCCGGCAATCCTGCGAGCGGTGCGAAACAGCATCGCGACGCCGAGGCTGAAGTTGGCCGACCACAGCACCGGAATCGTCTGCGCCGCGCGTTCCATCGCCGCACGTTGTTCGTCTTTCAGTCCGGTCGTGCCGCTCACGAAGCCGATGCGGCGTTCGACCGCGAGCGCGAGTGCCGCATCGAAAACGACCGGCCCGCTGAAATCGACCAGCACATCGCACGGCGTATCGGGATCGAGCGAGGTTTCGAAATCGACGTTGCGCGGAAGCGCGCCGAACACGCGATCGAGCGGTTCGTCGGCGAGACCAGAACCCGGCCGCACCAGCGCGCTGGCGAGCCGCGCGCGCTTGGACTGCAGCACCGCACGGATGACTGCCTGGCCCATGCGGCCGGCAGAACCCCACACCACGACATCGACGAGTTCGCTCATGCGGCGATCGTAACAGGAAGGAAATATCGCCGGCGTACGAGAACGGTTCCGTTTACACCGGCTTACATGCCGCTCATCGATGCCGTTACGAAGTGACGCGTTCCCAGAACTGCTTCACGCCATCGAGCCATGAACTAGCGCGCGGGGTATGCGACACGGTGTCTTCGCCGAAGCTCGTCTCGAATTCTTCGAGCAGTTCGCGCTGACGTTTGCTGAGCTTGACCGGTGTCTCGATGACGACGCGGCAAATCAGATCACCGACGTGGCCGTTGCGCACATTCTTCACGCCTTTGCCGCGCAACCGAAACGATTTTCCGGTTTGCGTTTCTGCCGGAACGCGAATGGTCGCATCGCCGCCGAGTGTCGGCACCGACAACTCCGCGCCGAGCGCGGCTTGCGAAAAACGAATCGGAATTTCACAGAACAGATCGTCGCGTTCGCGCTGGAAAATCTTGTGCTCGCGAACATGCACTTCGACGTAGAGATCGCCCGCCGGCGTGCCTTGCGGCCCGGCTTGACCTTCGCCGCTCAGACGAATGCGATCGCCACTGTCGACCCCGCCAGGAATTTTCACCGACAGTGTTTTGTCTTTCTGCACACGGCCTTCGCCGCGGCACGTCTTGCACGGATTGGCGACGACTTTGCCGGCGCCGCCGCAATGCGGACACGCCTGCTGGATAGAAAAAATGCCGTTCTGCATGCGCACGCGACCGTGCCCCTGACAGGTGCGGCATATTTCGGATTTGCCGTCCGAAGAACCGGAGCCATCGCATACATCGCATGCGGCGAGCGTTGGCACTTCGATGCGTTTGTCGGTGCCGAATACGGCTTCTTCCAGATCGAGTTCGAGCACATAGCGCATGTCCGCGCCGCCACGTGCGCGAGCGCGACCACCACCCATGCCGAAGATGTCGGAAAAGATATCGCCGAAGATGTCGCCGACGTCCGCTTGGAATCCGCTGCCGCCGCCGCGACCGTTTTCGAACGCGGCATGGCCGTGGCGATCGTACAACGAACGTTTCTGTGGATCGCCGAGGACTTCATACGCCTCCTTGGCTTCCCTGAATTGCGCTTCGCATTCCTTGTTGTCGGGATTGCGGTCGGGATGATGTTTCATCGCCAGGCGCCGGAATGCCTTCTTCAACTCGTCGTCGTTCGCAGCCCGCTCGACACCGAGGGTTTCGTAGTAACAACGCTTGCTCATGATTTTTTCGTCACTTTCTTCTCGATCCGGCGGTCGGGAATGAACCACATTGCCGCCACCGCGGCATACATTACACAGGCAACTATGGGGCTGAAAAATGCCACCGCAATCGCAACGCCGTAAATCGCGACCGATCCGTATTCCTTCCATTTCGTACGGACGGCCTTGGCCAGTTCACCTTTGGGTCCACCGTTCGCGGAAATCAAGAACCGCAGCAGCGGAATCCACGAAAAGGCCGCCATCAGCAGCACGAAACCGTAGACCGCGGTCGGGACCTTTTGCGGGATCGGCTCGGCTTCGGCCAGCCAGTTCGTCGTGAACGGAAACAGCGACAGCCAGAACAGGAAAAACAGGTTCGCCCACATGATTTTGCCGTTGACCACTTTCGGCAGGCTGAGCAGATGATGGTGATTGTTCCAGTAAATGCCGACATAGATGAAGCTCAGCACGTAACTCACGAAGATCGGCCACGACTGCGCGAGCGCCTGCCACGACGCTTCGCGCGGCGCTTTGAGTTCAAGCACCATGATCGTGATGATTACCGCGATCACGCCGTCGGTGAACGCTTCAAGCCGCCCGCTTTCCATGAACTCCCCAAACGACAAAGCCCGCGCCGAGGTACCTCGACGCGGGCCTATTATCTACAAATCAGAACCGTTTATTTCTTGTCTTTGACTTCAGTGAATTCGGCATCGACGACATCGTCCTTCGGCGCGGAACCGCCCGTCTGCGCGCCGGCATCCGGACCCGCCTGCCCGCCAGCCTGAGCCGCGGCGGCGAGCGATTGCGCCGCCTGCTCGAGCGCAGTGATGCGCGATTCGATCGCATCCTTGTCGTCGCCCTTCATGACCTTTTCCAGATCCGACAACGCCGACTCGATCGCGCCGATCTGGCCCGGCACTTTGCCGCCGTGTTCCTTGATCGCCGCGCGCGTGGCGTGAACGAGTTGGTCGGCCTTGTTGCGAACCGCGACTAGCTCGTGGAACTTCTTGTCGTCTTCCTTGTTCGCTTCGGCGTCGCGCACCATGCGCTGGATTTCTTCCTCGTTCAACCCGGAACCGGCCTTGATCTCGATGCGCTGTTCCTTGCCCGTCTTCTTGTCTTTCGCGGAAACATGCAGGATTCCGTTCGCGTCGATATCGAACGTCACTTCGACTTGCGGCATGCCGCGCGGAGCCGATTCGATGCCGGCGAGATCGAACTTCGCCAGCGATTTATTCGCACTCGCGCGCTCACGTTCGCCTTGCAGCACGTGCACGGTGACGGCGTTCTGATTGTCTTCGGCCGTCGAGAACGTCTGCGTGTTCTTGGTCGGGATCGTCGTGTTCTTTTCGATCAGCTTGGTGAACACGCCGCCGAGCGTTTCGATACCGAGCGACAACGGAGTCACGTCAAGCAGCAGCACGTCCTTCACGGTTCCGCCCAACACGCCGCCCTGAATCGCGGCGCCGACGGCAACGGCTTCATCCGGATTCACGTCTTTGCGCGGTTCCTTGCCGAAGAATTCCTTCACCGCGTCCTGCACTTTCGGCATGCGCGTTTGACCGCCGACGAGAATCACTTCCTGGATGTCGGTGACTTTCAGACCCGCGTCGTTGATCGCCGTGCGGCACGGACCGATGGTCGCCTTGATCAGATCGTCGACCAGCGCTTCGAGCTTGGCGCGGGTCAGCTTGATGTTGAGATGCTTCGGACCCGACGCATCCGCCGTGATGTACGGCAGATTCACTTCGGTCGAATGCGCGCTCGACAGTTCGATCTTCGCGCGCTCGGCACCGTCTTTTAGACGCTGCAACGCAAGCGAGTCGTTCTTCAAATCGACGCCGGATTCCTTCTTGAATTCCTCGACGAGGAAATCGATGAGGCGCTTATCGAAGTCTTCGCCGCCGAGGAACGTGTCGCCGTTCGTCGCCAGCACTTCGAATTGTTTCTCACCATCGACTTCGGCGATTTCGATGATGGAAATATCGAACGTACCGCCGCCGAGATCGTACACGGCGATTTTGCGGTCACCGCCTTTCTTGTCGATGCCGTAGGCCAATGCGGCTGCGGTCGGCTCGTTGATGATGCGTTTGACTTCCAGGCCCGCGATGCGGCCGGCGTCTTTGGTCGCCTGACGCTGCGAATCGTTGAAGTACGCCGGAACCGTGATCACGGCTTCGGTGACGGGCTCGCCGAGATAATCCTCGGCCGTCTTCTTCATCTTCATAAGAATTTTCGCAGAGATTTCCTGCGGTGAAAGGCTCTTTCCATCGGCCGTGGCCAGCCAGGCGTCGCCGTTGTCGTGCGCCAAAATCTTGTACGGCACGAGGTCGAGATCTTTCTTCACTTCCGCGTCGGTGAATTTTCGGCCGATGAGGCGCTTCACCGCGTAGAAAGTGTTCTTGGGGTTCGTCACCGCCTGGCGTTTGGCCGTCGCGCCGACGAGAACTTCATTGTCCTTGAACGCAACAATCGACGGCGTGGTGCGATCGCCTTCCGAGTTCTCGATCACGCGCGCCGTGTTGCCTTCCATGACCGCAACGCACGAGTTCGTCGTGCCCAGGTCGATACCGATTATCTTGCCCATTGTTCTGCGTCTCCAAAAATAAGTTGCGGCTCGACGGCCGCCGATGATTCAAATATGCGGTCCGGCGAGCCTAGTTCAAGCGCCGGGAGCCTTCGAAATTGCCACGAGAGCGGGTCGCAGCAGACGGTCGTTCAACACGTAGCCTTTCTGCATCACCGAGATCACCGTATTGGGCGGTTTGCCGGGCGATTCGACCATCGCCATCGCCTGATGTGCTTCGGGATTGAACGGCTGATCGAGCGGATCGATCTGCTTCAAGCCGTTGGTTTCGCCGACTTTGAGTAGCGCCTTTAGCGTGAGGTCCATGCCTTCCCGCAACGCGGCGCTGTCGGCCTTTTCCGCCATCAGGCCGCGTTCGAGGTTGTCGTAAACGGGCAGCAAATCGCCGAGCAAACGCTCGTTGGCGAACTTGCGCGCCTGTTCCACGTCGCGTTGCAGACGCTTGCGCTGATTTTCGATTTCGGCGCGTTCGCGCAAAAGTACGTCACGCATTTCGCCGAGTTTGTTCTCGTAGTCGGCGAGTTTTTCGCTCAGGTTCGAGATGTCGGATTCGACATCGGCGCCGTTCGCATCCGCATTGGGATTTGTGTTTTCCATTGACTGGACTTCCTCCTGTTCGGTTACGCTCGTCGTTCCCGCGCTGGTCGCGCGGGAATCCAGTGCTGCTATTTTCGCGCAAAGCGCAAACAAAGTCGCTGGATTCCCACCGCGGCAGGAATGACGAATCAAAAATGGTTGCTTTGGCCTTATGAGGCCGTCTGACCCTGGTTCAAGGCGCCGCTTAAAATCTGCGCCGTGGCCTGCACGACCGGGATGACGCGTTGGTAAGCCATGCGTGTCGGACCAATCACGCCGAGCACACCGAGTACGCGGCCTTCTACGCCGTACGGCGCGGCGATCACGCTGCAGCTATCGAGCGCCGCGAAACCGGATTCCTCGCCGATGAACAGCCGCACGCCTTCGGCGCGCGCGCAATTTTCCAGCAGAACGAGCAGATCGCGTTTGCGCTGGAACGCCTCAAACAGTTCGCGCAGACGATCCATGTCGGACAGACCCTGCGAGCCCATCAGATTGGCTTGGCCAGCGAGCAGCATGTCGCCGCCGACGGTGTCGGAGAACGCGAGCTGCGTAACGTCCGCCGCCGCCACCATCAATTGATGCAGTCGATGACTCGTCTCGCGCATCTCGCGCAGCAGACGCTCACGAATCTCCGACATGCGCAAACCGGCGTAATTCGCATTGAGGAAATTCGCGACCTGCTCCAGTTCGCTCGGCGAATACGATTGCGTGGTGACGACCACGCGGTTCTGCACTTCGTTGTCGGCGAAAACCAGAATCACCAGAACGCGATTACCGCCGAGCGCCACGAAATCGATATGGCGGAACGGAAACTCCTCACGGTTCGGCACGGTGACGACGCCCACGAAATGCGTCACATCCGACAACAGCGACGACACACCATTGAGCAAATCCTGCGTCGGCGCCTGCGTCGGAAGTTCGCGTCGCAATGCATCGACCTGCGGTTGATCCAGCGGTTTCAATTCGAGCAAACTGTCGACGAACACGCGATAGCCTTGCGCGGTGGGCACTCGACCTGCCGATGTATGCGGCGCTGACAACAATCCGAGCTCTTCCAGATCGGACATCACATTACGAATCGTTGCCGGGCTGACGTCGAGCCCGGCGTTCTTCGCGAGGGTACGCGAACCGACTGGTTCACCCTCGGCGATGTAGTGCGACACCAGCGCACGCAGCAGTTGCCGCGAACGGGCATCGAGTTTCGAATGCAGTGGGGTCATGCTGGGACGACGCTAACAAGCGGGAATATCCTGGTCAATATGGGTCTTGGGCACGGATCGAGCAAGGGCCAAACCACTGGATTTTTACCGCAGTAGGGCTTACGCTTACTCCGTAACGCGAGCTAAGCCCGCGGCCCGGCAAGGTCCGGCGCCACACACGACCCGCTCGCTTGAGACCAGACTTCAACCGATTTGTGTCGCCGCCTGCAGGGAGGCGCGACGCTCGCGCAGCATTAATACGAACCGCTCGCGAACTCCGGTGATGCCATGGGGACCGACCAGTCCTCGGTTCAAGCAGGTAACTCGAACATTTTGGTCACACGGCCACATACGCTGAATTTTCCACAAGGCTACAACTGTACTTTGCTGCGTGAGCAGCCAAATCGCATGAAACTTAGTGCATGAACACCCAGGCCGCCGAAACCGCTGAAGTCACTACCGACAGCGCCGACGCCTCCATCTTTACTCCCGTACCGCAGCAGCAGGAAATGCCGCTTGCGCTCGTGCGCGGCCAGCCCGTGCTCGAAATGCCGCTGGATCTTTACATTCCGCCGGACGCGCTCGAAGTCATCCTCGAAGCGTTCGAAGGCCCGCTCGACCTCCTTCTTTATCTGATTCGTCGTCAGAACCTCGACATTCTCGATATCCCGATCGCGGAGATCACGCGCCAGTACGTCGACTACATCGACCTCATGCAGGATCTGAAACTCGAACTCGCCGCCGAATATCTCGTGATGGCCGCGATCCTGGCCGAAATCAAATCGCGTCTTCTACTTCCGCGCCCGCCGGCAGAGGAAGGTCTGGAAGACGATCCGCGCGCCGAACTCGTGCGCCGCTTGCAGGAATACGAACGTTTCAAAAAGGCCGCCGAAGACATCGAGTCGATGCCGCGTCAGGACCGCGATTTCGCGGTCGTCCAAGCTTTCGTGCCGGACAAGAATGTGATCCGCCTGCCACCGCCGGTTGATCTGAAAGAACTCCTGCTCGCATTGAAGGACGTGCTCAAGCGCGCAGAATTGATGGGCCATCACGCCATCCAGCGCGAGGCGCTGTCGGTGCGCAACCGAATGAGCGACGTCTTGAAATCGCTCAGCGACGGCGAATTCCATCCGTTCGAAAAATTGTTCACGGCCGAAGAGGGACGTCTCGGCATCGTGGTCACGTTCCTGGCACTGCTCGAACTCGCCAAAGAACATCTCATCGAGATCATGCAGAGCGAACCGCTCGCACCGATCTATCTCAAATCACTGGCGACGGTATGAGTTCGCTCTTCCCCGATCGCAAAGAATCACATCCCATGACGGAATCGAATCAACTCAAACGCATCGTGGAAGCCGCGCTTCTGGCAGCCGGACAGCCACTGTCGCTGCCCCAGCTTTCCGCCCTGTTCGCAGAGAACGAACAGCCGCCGCACGAAGAACTCGCCAAGGTCATCGAAGACTTGCGCAACGAATGCGCGGATCGCGGCGTTGAACTGGTGGAAGTGGCGTCGGGCTTTCGCTATCAAGTGAAGCAGGACGTGCATCCGTGGGTCGCACGTTTGTGGACCGAACGTCAAACCAAATACTCGCGCGCACTGCTCGAAACGCTTGCGCTCATCGCCTATCGCCAGCCGATTACGCGCGGCGAGATCGAAGGCATCCGCGGCGTGGCGGTGTCCACCAATATCATCAAGACGCTGGAAGAACGCGAATGGATCCGCGTTGTCGGTTACCGCGATGTGCCCGGAAAGCCTGCCTTGTTCGGAACCTCGCGTACGTTCCTCGATTATTTCAGTCTCAAATCGCTCGACGAATTGCCGCCGCTGGCAGAGATTCGCGAAATCGAGGATTTCGATCCGCAATTGACGCTCGCGCCGGTTGCTCCGCCTGACGAAGACAGCGAAGAAAGCGCTGTCGTGGAACAAATCCCGCACGATGCAGAATCCGCCAATGACGAATCGGTCGACGTGGCCGCCGAGGGCGACGAGCCGACCGAATCGGTCGAGCCAACAACGGACAAGGAACACTCCGCATGAACACTCCGACGCGCGGTGTTCTTTCGCTGAAACGGTCGCAGAATGTGGGACCTTCGGTCGAAGACAGACTGCACAAAGTACTCGCGAACGCCGGACTCGGCTCGCGTCGCATGCTCGAAGAGCGCATCCAAGCCGGCGACGTACGCGTCAACGGTGCCGTGGCGCTACTCGGCTCCAGCGTGAAGGTCGGTGATCGCATCGAGATGGACAGCAAACTTTTTGTCGCCATCGTCGACAACGCCGAACACGCGCAAGTGCTGATGTTCCATAAGCCCGATGGCGTGGTGACGACACGCGACGATCCCGAAGGCCGACCCACCGTTTTCGAACAACTGCCACGGCTGAAAGGCGCCCGCTGGATCGCAGTCGGCCGGCTCGACATCAACACCACCGGCTTGTTGCTGCTGACCACCGACGGTGCGCTGGCTCACAAGTTGATGCATCCAAGCGCCGAAGTCGAACGCGAATACATCTGTCGCGTGCATGGCGAAGTACCGGACGAGGCGCTCGCGAAATTGCAGAGCGGCGTCGAACTGGAAGACGGCCCGGCCAAGTTCGAGGAACTCGCCGTGATCAGCCGAGGCGACAGCCATTCGTGGTTCCGCGTCGTCATCAAGGAAGGCCGCAACCGCGAAGTGCGGCGGATGTGGGAATCGCAAGGCCTGATGGTCAGCCGATTGAAGCGTGTTCGTTACGGCGCCGTCGAGCTGCCACGCGGATTGCTGAAAGGTCAGAGTCAGCCGCTCGAACCCGATCAAGTAAAGATGCTGCGCGATTCGGTCGGCGCTGGCGATGTCGAGCCGACGCTGACTCTGCAATCCGTGATCGGCCAACGCCGTGCGCCGAAAGCCGCTAATGAATTTCGCCCCGCACCGAGCACGCAGCAAGCGTGGACCGGTGCGTACGGCGATGAAGGTCGCGAACTGCGTGCGTTCGATCGCATTCGCGAAGACCGCCCATCACGACCCGGCGGCGATCGCAAACGCGGCAAGAGCGCGCGACCTGGCGCACCCGGCGGCGGCGCGCGAGGCAATCCCCAGAACCGTGATCAGCGTGGACCGAGTCCCGGGCGACGCGATGCGCGCGGCGGTCAGGGACGTCCCGATAATCGCAATCGTGGTCCCGGACAACCCCGTCCGCCCGGACAGAACCGCGGACCTGGACAGAATCAGAATCGAGGGCCTGGTCAAAATCAGAACCGTGGACCCGGACAAAATCAGAATCGCGGTGCTGGTCAAAATCAGAATCGTGGGCAAGGACAACGTCGCAATCAAAGCGGATTCGGTCGCGATCCAAATCAACAACCGGGCGGCTTCAATCAGCAACGTCCTTACCAGAGCAAGCCCGCATGGCTCGCCGAGGAAACCGCGAACCGTCCGAAACGTCGCGGCCCGAATCCGAATAGCGGATGGCGCCCTCCGGTCACCGGCGGTTATCAGCCACGCGGTCCTGCCGGACAAGGTCAGGGTCAAGGGCAACATCGTCGCGTGCCCGACGAAAACTATCCGAGTGACGACATCGGCAACCGCGTAGCGCCGACGCCGCAAGGTACGCGACCGCCGCCGCGTGGTCGCGGGCGACGTCCGCCCGGCCGCTGATTACACGATGGAAAAACAAAAAACCCGGCGAGCGCCGGGTTTTTTTTCGTCATTCAGTCAGAACTAGTCGAGCTTGAGGGCTTTTTTATCGCCGGCGCGACGTTTCTGTTCCTTCGCATCGTAGTCTGCCATGCAGCCGCCGCGCTTGACCATCGCGCAATCCAGGTATTCGCTGGCTTCGACAAGCGCCGCGCGAATCGCCTTGCCCGCCGGCGTATTCTCTTCATGCGCTAGGTTGCCGCCGAAACCGCCGCGCGAAATACCGACCGCGACGCCACTGCTCTCGCTGTGACCTTCAACGGTGCGCGAGTACTCGACTTCACCGGTGGTGGTGTTGATCACACGCAAGTCGATTGCCATGTAAGCCGTGCTCTTCTTGCCGCCTAAGCCGATGCCCTTGATGCTGAAACCGCCGCCCGTGCTCGACGCATTTTCTTCATACGCACTGACGGCGCCGGTGATGAGGTATTGCGCGCCGGTCAACTTGCCGATTTTCGCGCCGGTGCTCGCGGACACGCGACCCGACGCAGCGAGGTTCTGTTCTTCAAGCACGCTCTGCAGCTTCGTGCGTTCCACGACGCGGAAGTCGTTAGTCGACGACAGCTCGTTGGACAGCATGTTCGAGAGATCCCAACCCACGCCACCCCGCCACCACGAAGCCGCCGTCTGATTCGTGAATTCCGCTACGCCGATCGACGGGCCGCTTGCCGCGCTCGCGCTACCCGCCGCAATCGCGAAAACCAGACCTGTAGCGATACTCAGTGCACGCTTATTCATCATTTTTGCTCCCCATTCATGGAATTGATAGAAGGACTGTCAAACCGCGAAAACAAGTGTAGCAGCACCGCCCTGCGACCGAACGTGACTGTATTCGGTCAGAAACCGGCAAATCGACGTTATCCTCACGTGTAGATACGTACGCTGTTCCTGGACATAAACGTAAAACACCGGGGAAACACGACGCGCGATGACGACTTTTTTCGCCTCCGCCGTTCGTTCGTTCATCGCAGCGATGGCGATAACGGTATCGGTCCATGCCGCCGAACCGATTCAGTGGTTGCGCTCGGACAGTGACGCTTTTGCGCAAGCGCGCGCGCAACATCGATTCGTCATTCTGTATCTGGAAGCGGTGTGGTGCCATTGGTGCCATGTGATGGACGAGAAAACATACGGCGATCCGGCGGTCCGCGCGGCAATCGATGCGCATTACATACCGCTGCGCATCGATCAGGATCTGCGGCCCGATCTTTCCAACCGGTATCGCGATTACGGTTGGCCGGCCACGGTCATTTTTGCTGCCGACGGCACGGAGATCGTCAAACGTCAGGGCTTCGTCGAACCCGAACGTTTCGCGACACTTCTCAACGCCGTTGTCGCCAATCCCTCGCCCGATGCCGCTGAAGAAGCCGCCGACGGCAAGACGGCGCCGTATGCGGGTACGCTGGATGCGCCGATTCGAGCGGTGCTCATCCAGCGACACAAAAAAACGTACGACACCAAACTCGGCGGACTCGACATCGGCCAGAAATACCTGGATCGCGATAGCGTCGAATACGCGATCGATCGTGCGCTTGCCGGCGATGCCGACGAAGAGTCCATGGCGCGCAAGACGCTTGACGCGGCGCGCGCGCTTTTCGATCCAGTCTGGGGCGGCGTGTACCAATATTCGACATACGGCGACTGGAAGCATCCCCACTTCGAAAAACTCGCGACGGTTCAGGGCCAATATCTACGAATCTATGCACTCGCCTCGGCCGCGTTCGGCAAGCCAGAAGACGCGAAGGCGGTGCACGACATCAAATGCTACCTCGACGCATTTCTGAGAAGTCCGGAAGGCGCGTTTTACGTCAGCCAAGACGCGGACCTCAAACCGGGCGAACATTCCGACCGTTATTTCGCGCTCGGTGACGCGAAACGGCGTGCACTCGGCGTTCCGCGCGTCGACAAACATATCTATTCGCTTCAGAACGGACAGATCATCGAGGCACTCGCGACGTGGGGCGAACTGGCCGGCGACAAGGCGAGCATAGACGAGGCGATCGTTGCCGCTGATTGGATTGCCGCGAATCGCGCGTTGCCGAAAGGGGGATTTCGTCACGATGAGCATGATGCGCAAGGTCCATTTCTCGGCGACTCACTAGCGATGGGCCGCGCTTTCCTTGCGCTTTATCGAGCGACGGCCGATCGGGCGTGGCTCGCGAAGGCGAGCGACGCCGCGGATTTCATCGGCGCGCATTTCGCGCGGGCATCCGGCGGTTTCGTAACGGCAAAATCGACCGGTCCGATCGCCGCCGTACCACAAATGGACGAAAACATTTCCGTTGCACGCTTCGCCAATCTGCTCGCCCGTTACGACGGAATAGCCGCGCACGCCGCGATGGCCGGCAATGCGCTGCGTTATCTTTCCGCGCCGGCGGTTGCCCTATCGGAAATTACTGAACCCGGAATTTTGCTTGCGGACGACGAAGATCACGCCGATCCCTTGCACCTCACCGTTGGCGGCGCGAAATCGGATTCCGCGGCGGCGGCGCTTTTTTCCACATTGCAGCACTTACCACAATGGTACAAACGCATCGAATGGTGGGACCGCACCGAAGGAAATTTGCCGAATCCGGACGTCGGTTATCCACCGACGAAGCGCGCCGCCGCGTTCGTCTGCACGGAAAGCCGGTGTTCGCTTCCGATCTATACGTCAGACGACGTGCTGGCTTTTTTGAAATCGTCAAACGCAAACAAACGCAAACCATCGTAATCGCCCGGGCGATTAATGCTCCTGCAATGCACCGTTAACCGGCAACTCATTTGTGCCGGCTAAGCTGCGCGCAGCTTCAAGGAGTGTTTTTCATGCGGAAGATACGAACGTTCCTCAATCGCATGCTTGGTTATACGCTCGAGCGCACAGAAACTTATAACGACGCCGGCTTGCCGACATTGATCCGTTTCGAGGTGCGTTGCCCGCAATCGGGCTTGGTAATCTGCAGCAGTGCGACGTTGATCGCTGCGCGCCACTGCATCATCGCTCGCGAACTTGGCGATGCGACGATAGCGCAAAGCAATACCGCGCCGACTGAAATGCGCGCCGCGTGAAATCTAGACACCAAGACGGAAATCGTCGGCATCCATCCACGCAGGAAAACGTTCGCGATGCGCGGATAGCGCATCGAGTGACAACATGGTCGTCGCCACCTGTTCCTGCGCGCCAAGGTCGATCAACGGTTGGCCGAGAAAATCGAGTACCGTGCTGTCGCCGCCGTAATGCAGATTGTTGCCGTCGGTTCCGACGCGATTGACGCCGACGCAATAACTCAGGTTTTCGATTGCGCGCGCTCGCAGTAACGTGCGCCACGCATAACTGCGCGCCGACGGCCAGTTTGCGACGAACAATACGAGATCGTACTCGGCGCGTTTCGCCGACGTATCGAACCGGTTGCGGCTCCAGACCGGAAACCGTAGGTCGTAACAGACCAGCGGAAAAATCCGCCAGCCTTTCCATTCGACGATCAGACGTCCCTCGCCGCCCGCGTAGCGTTCGTGCTCACCGGCGTAACGAAACAGGTGGCGTTTATCGTAATGGCGTACTTCGCCGTCCGGCGTGACGAACAGCAGGCGGTTGTATACTTTTTTAACATCGCCGTCGTCGACGCGAAGTTGCACGCTGCCGGTCACCGCTGCGTCGAGCATGCGGGACTGCTGACGAATCCAGTCGATCGTCGGCCCTTCCATCGTTTCAGCGTTATGGATCGCCTCGTTGGAGAATCCGCTGGTGAATGTTTCCGGCAGCACGCACAGATCGGTCTGTCCGCGTAACGGCGCGAGCAATCGGCCGTAGTACTCGCGATTACCAGCCGGATCGTGCCAGCGGGTCGCGCCTTGGATCAGCGAAACCCTCAAAGACGACATAGCCGCTCCGCCGCCGCGTTGAGCGTTTCGTCATTCTTCGCGAAACACAACCGCACGATTTTCGCATCGGGTGGCGTTTCGTAAAACGCCGACACCGGAATCGCCGCCACGCCGGCTTCGCGAATGAGCCATTCGCAAAAATTCAAATCGTCGGTCTTGGCTATGGCCGAATAGTCGACGAGTTGGAAGTAAGCGCCGCGTACGGGCAATAAATTGAATTTCGACGGTTTCAGCAAGTTACGGAAATAGTCGCGTTTGGTCTGATAGAAGGCAGGCAGATCGAGATAGTGTTGCGGATCGTTCTCAAGAATATCGGCGAAAGCCCATTGCGCGGGATTGAACGTGCAGAACGTGAGGTACTGATGCACTTTGCGGAACTCGGCGCTAAGCGCGGGCGGCGCAATGCAGTAGCCCACTTTCCAGCCGGTGCAATGATAGGTCTTTCCGAACGAACTTACGACGAAACTGCGCGCGGATAATTCGGCGTGACGCAGCACGCTCTGATGTGCGAGTCCGTCGAAAATGATGTGTTCATAGACCTCGTCGGACAAAACGAAAATTTCGGTGTCCCGCGTGATCGCGGCGAGCGCATCCAGATCTTCCGCGCCTAGCACCGCACCGGACGGGTTATGCGGCGAATTGATGACAATCATGCGCGTGCGATCGGTAACTGCATCTTTAACGCGCTGCCAGTCGACCGAAAAATCGGGCAGCCGTAGCGGCACGTGTACAGCTCTGGCGCCGCACAGTTCGATCGCTGGTTCGTAGCTGTCATAACACGGATCGAGAACGATCACTTCTTCGCCCGCGCGCACAGTCGCTGCGATCGCGGCGAACAGCGCTTCAGTGGCGCCGCTGGTGATCGTGACTTCCGTGTCGGCGGAACCCTTGCGACCGTAGACGCGTTCGGTCTTGAGCGCGATCTGCTCGCGCAGTTTCGGCACGCCGGTCATCGGCGCGTACTGATTGCGCCCAGCATTCATCGCTCGCGTCAACGCATCGCGCAACGCTTGCGGGCCTTCGAAATCGGGAAATCCCTGACCCAGATTCACTGCTTTGTGTTCCATCGCGAGTTGCGACATCACAGTGAAGATGGTCGTGCCCACTTTGGGCAGCTTGGTGCGGATCTGCATCGAACCTCATCGTCGTATGGATGGCTGTCTTGGTTTAGACGGCCAAATGAGCGGCGATGGTAGCACGTCCGAGGTGTGCTTCGATGACACGGATACGGCAACGGATCGCCGGGGCCGACGATCCGTAACGAGCTGCGTCAGTTCGACTTAGTTGCCGAAACCCGAGCAGAGGAACTGATCGCTGTCGTAGTCGATCGTGAGCGCACCGTCGGCACCGCCGTATGAAATCGTGTTGTAGACGCCCGACACTGAAAACGTGCGTTGCGCGGCATCGTGAACGGTCAGCACGAGCGGGCCTGGTGAAGCGGCCGTCGTGGCCTGACTCGCTGCCTCTTCCGTGTGAGCGCCGAGGACAAAACTAAAGATCGAACCGGCCAGGAAGGCCAGCAGCGTGTTTTTCATCATCTTCTCCGATACAACAATTTATGGACAGATATCGTCGACATGCACATCGCATTCCGTGCAAGTCTGCTGCGCAATATCGCTGGCGCTGAGCGAGTCTAGTGCGCCACATGTTATTGGCCGGTAAGACTTGCGTTATTCGGACATGCAGATGGGCATGCCGTACGTCGAGTTCGACGTGCCGGTCGGCACGGCCAAGGGCATCGCTGCCTTCTACGCCAAGGTCTTCGACACGATGACGAAGGTCGAGAACGGCACCGCGCACGTCTCGGTCGGCAAGGGCCAGGAGCTGCTGTTCAAGGAGACCGACAAGCCCGCGCCGCCCTACGACGGTCATCACATCCAGGTCTATGTCGCCAACTTCTCGCGGCCGCACGCGGCGCTGGGCAAGCTCGGTCTCGTCAGCGAGGAGAGCAACCAGTACCAGTACCGCTTCCTCGACATCGTCGATCCCGACAGCGGCAAGAAGCTGTTCCAGATCGAGCACGAGGTGCGCTCGATCACGCACCCGATGTACCTGCGCCCGTTGCTGAACCGCAACCCGCGCCAGACCAACCGCGCCTACGTCCCCGGCCGCGACGGCTTCGTGCCCGAGGTCGAGGCCGAGGAGCTGCCCGGCCGCGTCCGCTTCGGTTAAGCCGCCACCCCGAGGATCGCGCGGCGCGCCCTCGCCATGCTGTCCGACTGGATCTCCTTCGCCAGCGCGCGCAGGATTTCCTTGTCGGCCTCGGTCTTCACCGCGATCGAGAACTCGCAGTCGGTGATCAGGCCGGAGAAGCGGTCGAGCAGCTTGGTGGCGATCGTGTCGTAGGTGCCGATCGTCACGAACTGGTGCAGCACGTCGTCGTCGATGTGCTGCGGCATCTCCTCCCACTTCTGCGCCCGCGACAAGAGCTTCAACCGGTCGGCGAGGTCGCCCAGGCCGAGATGATCGAAGGCCGCGCGATACTGCGGCGTCGAGGCATAGAACGAGATGCGCGCGCGCACGTCGCGCACCTTGGGCACCAGCTCCTCCTCGTTGGCGGCGACCGCGATCAGGGGCTTCATGCAGGTCTGGAAATGATCCAGCGAGCGGCCGGCCTTGGCCGCGCCCTCGCGCACCGCGGGCAGCATCACCTGGTC
>CAZZYA010000003.1:0-40745 GCA_964658115.1 uncultured Rudaea sp.
TCGATCTGCTCAAGACCGCGCAGTCCGCCGCGCCGCTCGCGCCGAGCGCACAGCGTTTGCTCGCCGAAGCCGCGCTGCTGTGCGGCGATCACGCGATCGCGATCGATGCGCTCACCGCGCTCGGTCGCAACGGACAATTTGCCGAAGCAACGTATGCGTCGTTGCAAACGCGCGTCGTCACCGCCGCGCTTCTTGCTGCGCCTGACAGCATTCGGCTGAATACATTGTGGACCGGCCTCACGCGCGCGCAGCGAAACATGCCGGAGGCGATCGAAGCCTATGCGCGCCGCGCCGCCGCGCTGGGCGTGATGTTGCCCGCGCTCGACGAAATCGAAAGCGCGCTGCGCAAGTCGTGGTCAGAACCATTGGTGCGTGCGTACGGCGAACTCGGCGAAGCCGATGCCGATACGCGTCTGCGTCGCGCCGAAGGCTGGCTCGATGGACATCCGAATAGCCCGGCATTGCTGCTCACGCTCGGACGTTTGTGCATTCAAGCGCATATCTGGGGCAAAGCGCGCGACTATCTCGAACGCGGATTGTCGATCGAACCATCGGCCGAGTTGTGGGAAGCGCTCGGCGAATGTTTTCTCGGACAGGGCGACGAAGCGGAAGCCGCGCGCTGCCTGCGAAACGCGCTGCGTATCGCGCGTGGTGAAGCGGTCGAAACACTTTCACGCAGCGCACTCGACACACGCGCCAGCGCCGTCGAACATCGCACTGAACACGGCGTGCCTCGACTGGCTTAGTGTTCCTGCAACCCCGCGCGCCCGCGCAGGATTTGCGCGAGAACATCCGGTGCGTAATCGAAGGAGTCGTAATACAGCCGTTCTTCGGGCAAACCCGCTTGCACGAAACTGCGCCGTCCCGCATCGATCAGCGCCGGCGGTCCACCCATGTAGACGTCGACATCCGACAAATCCGGATGATCCTCCAGCACCGCTTCGTGCACGAAACCTCGGCGCAGTGGTCCTGCCAGTTCGTCATCGGAAATGACGGCGTGGAAAATCAGCGGCGCTTGCCGCGTCCAGTGTTCGGGCAGCGAACGCATGTACAAATCGGCTGGTGCGCGTGCGCCCCAGTACAAAATCATCGGCCGTCGCGTGCCGAGATGCACGAAGTGTTCGATGATCGCCTTGATCGGCGCGAATCCCGTGCCGCCGGCGACGAGGATCATCGGACGTTCGGAATCCTCGCGCGGCACGAACGTTCCGAGCGGTCCCTCGACGCGCAAAATTGCGCCGACGGATAAATCGGTGAATACGTGATGCGTGAAGTCGCCGCCGGCGACGTGGCGAACATGCAGTTCAATGTCCGATCCGAGATGCGGCGCGTTCGCGATCGAGAAGGCGCGCCGCCGACCTTCGGGCAGAAGAATGTCGAGGTATTGCCCGGCCAACCTGTTCAATCGCTGATCGCTCGGCGGACGCAGGATCATTTGCATCACGTCCGGCGCGAGCTGGTTTTTCTCGACCAGTTTCATCGCCAGCGTGCGCCGCGGCATGTCCGCGACGGAAGCGACCTCACGCGCCGCGATGACGACGTCCGACAACGGAGACGCCTGACACAGCAAAACTTGATGCCGCGCCACTTCGGCCGCGTTCAGCGCGCTCGGCGGATTACGCGGATAGTGGCATTCGCCGGAAATGAGCGTCGCTTTGCAACTGCCGCACACGCCCGACAGGCAGCTATACGGCAGCGCCAGTCCGGCGCGGCGCGCGGCGTCGAGAATACTTTCGCCGGATTCGACATCGAAGCGGCGACCATTCGTTTGCAAGGTCACGGTGTACGGCACGATGCCGGCATTGTCGCCGATGCGGCCCCGATGAAATAGTCGTGTTGCTATAGTCGTCCGCCGACCTGACGAGACCGCACGATGGCCATCTGGAAGCAGACCGGATCGCTCGATCAAATCAACGCATCGAGCCGCGACACGATGGTATCGACGCTCGACATCCGCGTGATCGAAGTCGGCGATGATTTTTTGCGCGGCACGATGCCCGTCGACGCGCGCACGCGGCAACCGTTCGGTTTGCTGCACGGCGGCGCGTCGGTGGCGCTGGCTGAAACGCTCGGCAGTCTCGCCGGAAATCTGTGTCTCGATCCGGCGAAGGAAGTCGCGGTCGGACTGGACATCAACGCCAACCACATTCGCGCCGTGACGAGCGGCCTCGTGACCGGCACAGCGCGTCCGCTGCACATCGGGCGCAGCACGCAGGTGTGGGAAATTCGCATCGAGGATGCGCAACAGCGGCTCGTGTGTATTTCGCGGCTGACGCTCGCCGTGGTGCCGAAATCCGGATGAGCAACGCGGCGCCGTATGCGAGCTTGAGTCCTGATGCGGTGATCGACGCGGTCGAATCGACCGGCATTCTCACCGACGGACGTCTGCTGGCGCTGAACAGTTTCGAGAATCGTGTTTATCAAGTAGGCGTCGAAGATGCCTCGCCAATCGTCGCGAAATTCTATCGCGGTGGACGCTGGAGCGATGCGGCGATTCTCGAGGAACATGCGTTCGCCGACGAACTGGCGGCGGCGGAATTGCACGTGGTCGCTCCAATAAAAGTGGATAATTCCACATTGCAGCATCACGACGGTTTTCGTTTCGCGCTGTATCCGCGACAGGGCGGACGCGCGCCGGAGCTGGAATCGTCGGACAACCTCGCGTGGCTCGGTCGGCTGCTGGCGCGCATCCACGGGGTCGGCTCGCGCGACCGGTTTCACGCGCGTGGCGCGATCGATCGCGCCACGTTCATCGAAACGCCGGCGAAAATCGTACTCGCATCTTCGATGCTGCCCGATACCGTGCGCGATCGTTACTCACGAGTGATCGCACAACTCGATGGGTTGATCGCACAGATCTGGGCGACGGTGGATCCGCTGCCGACCTTGCGTCTGCACGGCGATTGCCATGCCGGGAATGTGTTGTGGACCGACAGCGGACCGCATTTCGTCGATCTCGACGACGCGCGCATGGGCCCGGCCGTGCAGGATTTGTGGATGCTCGCTACCAATCCGCGTGCGATGGATGCGCTGCTCGAAGGTTATGAGGAATTCCGCGATTTCGACCGCCGTTCGCTGACGCTGGTCGAACCGCTGCGCGTGATGCGGCAAATCCATTACGCCGGATGGATCGCGCAGCGCTGGGACGATCCGGCGTTCCCGCGCGCATTCCCTTTCGCGAGCGAACCGCGCTGGTGGGAGCAGCATGTGCACGATCTGCAGGAAGCGGTTTCAATGTTCGAACAATCCGCGTAGCTACAGCGGCTGCGTTGCGGCGGCCGGCGGCGCTGGCTACCATCGTGCGATGAACGAACGTGCCGAATCCGCTACCGCCGCGCGCCACGATCCGATGCGTCCGTTGCGCTACGTGTGGCGCGCGCCGCTGCTGTTGCTGCTGGCGATCATCGCGTTCCCGCTCGCGCTGTTCGTGTTCTCGCCGCCCGCGCGCGGAATGACCGTCAAGGGCGAACCGCTCGCGCATTGGATGCAGCGTTGGTGGTCGGGACGGCTCGTGCGTTGTTTCGGTTTTCGCGCGCGCCGCGTCGGCGAACCGTTGCCCGGCGCGGTGATGTTCGTCGCCAATCACGTGTCGTGGCTCGATATCGAATTGATGCACAGCCAGCGCGTGATGGCGTTCGTCGCGAAAGAGGAAATCTCGCGCTGGCCGCTGGTCGGCTGGCTGGCGACACGCGCCGGCACGATCTATCACCGGCGCGGCAGTACGCATTCGCTCGGCGCCGTGCAGGAGCAGATGGTCGATCGACTGCGCAACGGAATGGCGGTCGGAATTTTTCCAGAAGGCGGTACGGGTCCGGGCGATCGCGTGCGCACCTTTCACGCGCGAATTTTTCAGGCGGCGGTCGAAACCCATGTGCCGGTGCAGCCGGTCGGTCTTTGCTACGGACACGGCAATACGATGGACTTGAGCGTGCCGTTCGCGCCAAAGGAAAATTTCGTGTCGAATTTCCTGCGCCTGCTCGGCGGGCCGCCGCTGGAGGCGACGGTGTATTTTCTCGAACCGGTGCCGCTCAGCGAAGAAGGGCGCCGCCACACCGCCGAAGCCGCGCGCCAGCGCATCGCCGGCGCGCTGCAATTGCCCGCCGAATGACCGACGCGTTTAAACCGCGCGGTCTGCTGCGCAATCCGCACGTGCAGTCGATTCTCTCGTCGAGCGGCGTGCGCCGATTCGTGTTTCGCAAACAGCGCGCGCACGTCGAGCGCGATGCGGAAGAACACATCCTCGATTGCGGTGACGGCGTGCGATTGCAGGGGTTTCTCACGCGACAACGCGTGACGCCGACGCCGCGCGCGTTGGCCATTCTGCTGCACGGGTGGGAAGGGAGCGCACAATCGAGTTACGTGCTCAACACCGCGAGCCGTCTGCTCGACGACGGTTGCGACGTATTCCGTCTCAATTTTCGAGATCACGGCGCGACGCATCATTTGAATCGCGATCTGTTTCATTCCTGCCGCATCGACGAAGTGGTCGGCGCGATAGGTCAGATCGTGCAGCGTTTTCCGACGCGGCCCGTCGTGATTGGCGGATTTTCGCTTGGCGGCAATTTCGCATTGCGTGTCGCGCTTCGCGCGCCGACAGCCGGTATTCCGCTGGCGTGGGCGTTCGCGATTTGTCCGGTGATCAGTCCGCGCGCCGGGCTCGCGTCGATCGAGGATGCGCCGTGGTTCTACGAATATTATTTCATGGTGAAGTGGCGCGATTCGCTGCGGCGCAAACAGCTTCTGCACCCGCAGTCGGAGTTGTTCACGCCGCAGCAGCTGCGCGGCAGCATGCGTGAACTCACACGCGACATGGTGTTGCGCCACACCGATTTCAGGACGCTGGAAAATTATCTGGACGGCTATTCGATCGCGAACGAAACGTTGGCGAAGCTAAACGTGCCCGCAACCATTCTTACAGCCGAAGACGATCCCGTCATCCCCGTGGCCGAATTTCGCGAGATCAAACTGGCGCCGGAAACGGAACTCGTGATCACTCCGCACGGCGGCCATTGCGCCTTCATCCTCGACTGGAGCCTGCGAAGCTGGACCGACGAATTCATCGTCGGCGGCTTGCACCGCGCGCTGGACGTGCATTCGGCGCGCGAACAAGGCGGAAGAACCGCGTCTGCGGCATAATCCGCGACCTTATGTCGCTCGAAACCGCTCTGGAAATGCATCGCAACGGCCAGCTTGAATCGGCCGAAACGGCGTATCGTGAAATCCTCGCCAGTGAGAATGATGCAGACGTCGCGTATCTGCTCGGCGTGTTGCGTCACCAGCGCGGCGACGACAATGAGGCCGAAGCACTGTTCCGCCGCGCGATTACTCGCGATGGCGAATCGGCGCGCTATCACCTCGCGCTCGGCGGCGTGCAGATGCAACGGGGCGAGGAATCCGCCGCGCTCGCGAGCTTCGAGCGCGCGCTCGAACTCGATCCGAACAGCGTCGAAGCGCACGGCGTACTCGGACACTTGACGCTGCTTGGGGGCGACGCGGCCAGCGCCGAGAGTCGCTTCCGCATCGGACGTCGCGCTGAAGAAGACGATCCGATGATTCTGCTCGGCCTCGGCAATGTTTACCTCGAACGCGGCGATCCGACCAACGCGGCGAAATTCCTCGCTCGCGCTGCGGAGAAACGGCCGGATGACCCGGCGATCCAGCAAAGTCTCGGCCGCGCGCTGTTCGATCAGGGCGCGTACAACATTGCCGAACAGGCTTTCGAGAACGCGTTGAAAGTGCGTCCGGATTTGAGCTTGTCGAAACTGTTTCTCGCGCGTACGAAGATGCGTCAGGACAAACTCGAGCAAGCGCAGATTGCGTTCTCGGCATTGCTCGCGAGCGGACAACAGCCGTTCGGCGCCAACGCGGGGCTCGGCGACATCGCGCGTCGGCGCAATCAGATCGTGAAGGCGTTCAAGTATTACCGGCGCGCGTTGCAGCTCGATCCGACGCATTCCGGCGCGATCATCGCGTGCGCGTGGTGCCTGGACGCTTGCGGCGATGCTGCCGGCGCAGAACGCTATCTGGCGGAAGGTCTCAAGCACACGTCCGACGCGCAGCCCGTGCGCACCGAATTCGCGAAACTGCTCGACGCCCAGGGCCGCACGGAAGAAGCCGCGCGGATGCGCATGACATGAACGCACAGACCTATTTCGATATCGACGCCGA
This sequence comes from uncultured Rudaea sp., assembly GCA_964658115.1. Lineage (GTDB taxonomy): Bacteria > Pseudomonadota > Gammaproteobacteria > Xanthomonadales > Rhodanobacteraceae > Rudaea. Next base: position 6,169 of record CAZZYA010000003.1, read on the forward strand.
ACTGCAAGCCGCCGACCAACTGATGGGTCAGGATCGTGCTGGCGAAGCGTCGACGATTTACGAACGCATTCTCGATCACAAACCGATTTTTTTTCTTGCCCGGTTGTACTACGGCCGCGCGCTCGAGGTTCTCCAGCGTCCGCGCGAGGCGGCGGTGCATTACTACCGCGCCATCAACGACGCGCAAAAAAAGGGTCGCTGGCTGAGTCCGGAAACCACCGCGCCGGCGTTGCACGAACTCGTCGTGTACGCGATGAAATTCGTCGACACGGAACGCCGCCGTCTTTTCGAGGATGCGCTCGCACCGGTGCGCGAACACGCATCGGCGAGCGAATTCGCGCGCATCGACGAATGCCTCGCGATCTACCTTCTCGAGAAAAACGCCGACTATCCCGATCCGCGACAGCGTCCGAAATTTCTTTACGTGCCGCGCTTGCCGACAACGGCGTATTTCGCGCGGGCGCTGTTTCCGTGGTACGCGGATCTCGAGCGCGAAACCGCGACGATTCGCGACGAGCTACTGAGCCTGCTGGGCGAGAGTCACAACTTCGAACCGTTTCTCGCGTTCGAATCGCCCGGGCAAGTGCCGCATTATCTCGGCGGCGAAAAGCCGAACTGGAATGCGTTTTTCTTCTATCGCCACGGCCGCCGTTACGACGAAAATTGCGCGCGTTGTCCGGCAACGACCGCAATCCTCGAACGACTGCCGCTGGTTCGCATCCCCGAGCACGCGCCGGAAATCTGTTTCTCGGTGCTGACGCCGGGCACACACATCCTGCCGCATCACGGATCGACGAATGCGCGCCTGGTGACACATCTGCCGCTGATCGTGCCGAACGATTGCGAAATTCGCGTCGGCGGCGAGCCGCATGTGTGGGAAGAAGGCCGCTGCATCACCTTCGACGACACGTTCGAACACGAAGCGTGGAATCGCAGCGACAAGACGCGCGCGGTGCTGATCGTCGATGGCTGGAATCCGCATCTCACCGCGATCGAACGGGAAGCGTTGACGATTCTCATCGGGTCGATCCGGGCGTTTAACCGTGAGGCCGGAATCGCCGTCGACGATCACTGATTCGCTCGTTCGGTGCAAGCAGTCGAAAAATAGCACCAATAGTGTGCTAACGTGAATCGCGTTGATTACTAGGTATCGGATTTCATTGTATTTTCCGTCTGGCACCGGGCTTGCTGTCACCGCAGCACTCTTACACGCGAGGTTGCCATGTCCGATAAGGTTTTCGATCTGATCAAGAAGAACAACATCGAGTTCGTCGACTTTCGTTTCGCCGACATGCTCGGCAAGCAACATCACGTCACCTTTCCCGCGCACGCGGTCGATGCGTCGACTTTTGAAGACGGCAAGATGTTCGACGGTTCGTCGATCACCGGCTGGAAAGGCATCAACGATTCGGACATGGTGCTGATGCCCGATTCCGCGACGGCTGTACTCGATCCCTTCACCGCGCACCCGACATTGATCCTGAGCTGCGACGTGCTCGAGCCGAGCACGATGCAGGCGTATTCGCGCTGCCCGCGTTCGATCGCCAAGCGTGCCGAGTCGTATCTGAAATCCACTGGCGTGGCCGACACCGCCTTCTTTGGTCCGGAACCCGAATTCTTCATCTTCGATTCCGTGCGCTGGCACAACGACATGCGCGGTGCCGGTTTCGAAATCGAATCCGAAGAAGCAGCGTGGAGTTCGGGCGGATCGTTCGAGGACCGCAACTCCGGACACCGCCCGGGCGTGAAGGGCGGATACTTCCCCGTCGCGCCGGTCGATTCGTTCGGCGATCTGCGCGGCGAGATGTGCAAGATCCTCGAAGCGGTCGGCATGACGGTCGAAGTGCATCATCACGAAGTGGCGACCGCCGGCCAGTGTGAAATCGGCACGCGGTTCAACACGCTCGTACACAAGGCCGACGAACTGCTCACGATGAAGTACGTGATCAAGAACGTCGCACACGGCAGCGGCAAAACCGTGACGTTCATGCCGAAACCGATCGTTGGCGATAACGGATCCGGCATGCACGTGCATCAGTCGCTTGCGAAAGGCGGCACCAATCTGTTCGCGGGGGATCTGTACGGCGGTCTTTCGCAGACGGCGCTGTATTACATCGGCGGCATCTTCAAGCATGCGCGCGCAATCAACGCGTTTACCAACTCGACGACAAACAGCTACAAGCGCTTGGTGCCGGGCTTCGAAGCGCCGGTGATGTTGGCGTATTCCGCGCGCAACCGTTCGGCGAGCTGCCGTATTCCGTTCGTGCATTCGCCGAAAGGACGCCGCATCGAAGTGCGCTTCCCCGATCCGATGAACTCAGGTTACCTCGCCTTCACCGCGCTGATGATGGCCGGCCTCGACGGCATCTTGAACAAGATCGATCCCGGCGCTCCGATGGACAAAGATCTGTACGATTTGCCGCCGGAAGAGGAAAAGAACATCCCGACCGTGTGTTCGAGCCTCGATCAGGCGCTCGAATCGCTCGACAAAGATCGTGGGTTCCTCAAGGCCGGCGGTGTATTCAGCGACGACTTCATCGACGCGTACATCGAAATGAAAATGACCGAAGTCACGCGCTATCGCGCGGCGACGCATCCGGTCGAATTCCAGATGTACTACTCGTTCTGATCGAACGTTTGGGCGCTCGACCAATCGCTACCACCCAACCGCATCGGTGCGGCGTATGCTGCACCGATTCCACGGGAGGCTCGTCATGCGTGAAGTGAAATTGATCGTTGCTGTGCTCGGTCTTGCATTCGCCTCGAACGCTTTTTGCGACGATGCGAAACCCGAAGTGAAACGCAATATTCTCGAACGCCACGATCAGTCCGGCGTCGATGGCAAGGAAATCATCACCGGCACCGCCGAATTTCCCAAGGGTGGCCTCATCGGCTTCCACACGCACGATGGCGACGAAGCCGGATACGTCCTGAAAGGCGAACTCATCCTGCACGTGAAAGGCCAGCCGGACAAAACGCTGAAAGCAGGCGACCATTTCTTCAATCCGCGCGGCTCTGTGCACAGTGTCGCCGCAAGCGGCGACGGCGGGTCCGTGTTTTCGACGTGGATCGTCGACAAGGGCAAACCGCTGGCTACACCGGCGCCGTAGAGCTGGACTGTAAGCGTACGGGATCCCGTGCGCTTACCGAAGGCACGCCCTCATCGCCGCCGCGACGCGTGCGAATCTTTACCCCTCTACATTGCGAACAATAGTTGCACTACAATGGTGCAATGACTGCCAGTCATCAGAATTTGTCGCGCTTTTCCGACTCTTTGGCTCATGCGGCGACCGGCATCGCCGTTATCGATCGGCGATATTGTTTTATCTACGCCAATCCGTCCTTCGTCGAGTTGACGCACGCATCCGGTTGGCGCGGTGCGCCACTGAAAATCGTCGGCGAGGGGGAGGCCGCGCTGGCGACGGTGATCGAGCGAGCGCGCGAAGTAAATGTTCCGGTCGTCGCGCGCAGTGTGGACGTGATGTTTGGCGGCGCGATGCAACGCGTCGACATCGCGGCGAGCATCCTGCCGGACGATTGCGTGCTGCTCGAGCTGCACGTACTCGGCGCGAAGTTCGATGACGGCGTGGCACCGCGCGTCTCCGAGAGCCTGCGCGGCCTCGCGCACGAAATGAAGAATCCGCTCGCGGGATTGCGCGGCGCGGCGCAATTGCTCAAACGTCGCATCGACGATCCGGACCAGCAGTTGCTCGCCGATCTTGTAATCTCCGAAGCCGATCGGCTCAGTGCGCTCGCTGATCGTCTCCTGCATCCACGCGGCAAAATGGCGATGCGCGACGTGAATCTGCACGAAGTCGCCGAGCGCGCGCGCGCGTTGATCGCGGCGGAATCCGGCGCGGAGATCAAGCTCGATCGCGATTACGATCCGAGCCTGCCGGATGTGCGCGGTGACGCGGACGGTTTGCTGCAAGTCGTCTTGAATCTGATGCGCAACGCGCTGCAGGCCGGCGCGAAAACGATCACCGTGCGAACGCGCGCCGAGCACGGCGCCGTCGTCGGCGGACGTACGCTGAAGCGCGCGCAGCGCCTGGATGTCACGGACGACGGCAACGGTGTTCCCGACGAACTGCGCGAGTCGTTGTTCATGCCGCTGGTTTCCGGACGCGCGGATGGTACCGGCCTCGGCCTCGCGCTGGCGCAAGAAATCGCGCACGAGCACGGCGGCCAGATTTCGTTCCGCAGCCGCGAAGGACACACCACGTTCTCGTTGACGCTGCCTGCGGAGTCGCACGGTGGCTGACATCTGGATCGCGGACGACGACGCGGCCATTCGTTTCGTGTTGCGCCGCGCGCTGCACGACACAGGCGCGAACGTACACGAATTCGCCGACGCCGAAACGCTCGTCAATGCGCTCAGCGAGAACACGCCCGACGTCGTTATCACCGATGTGCGCATGCCGGGCGCAGGCGGCCTGAAGTTGCTCGAACTGCTCAAAGCACGCGGCGTTGCGGCGCCCGTCATCGTGATGAGCGCGTTCACCGACATCGCCGCGACCGCCGCTGCGTATCGACATGGCGCATTCGACTATCTGCCGAAACCGTTCGACCTCGATCAGATGATGGTCGCGGTCGATCGCGCACTCGCCGAGGTGCGTCCGCCGCCGGCACCGTTGCCTCCGCACGAACCCGAATCGGAATTGATCGGTCACGCGCCGATGATGCGTGAACTGTTTCGCAACATCGGCCGTGTGTCGGCGACGGACTTGAACGTGCTCGTCACCGGCGAAACCGGCACCGGCAAGGAACTCGTCGCGCGCGCGCTGCATCGGCACAGTGCTCGGGCCGGCAAGCTGTTCGTGGCGATGAACACGGCGGCGATTCCGTCCGAACTGCTCGAATCGGAATTGTTCGGCCACGAAACCGGCGCGTTCACGGGTGCGACGAAGCGCCATCTCGGCCGCTTCGAACAGGCGCAAGGCGGCACGTTGTTTCTCGACGAAATCGGCGACATGCCGCTGACCTTGCAGACACGTCTGCTGCGCGTTCTCGCGGAAAACGAGTTCTATCGCATCGGCGGGCGCGAACTGATCCATGCCGACGTGCGCGTCATCGCCGCGACGCATCAGGATCTCGACGCGAAAGTCGCGCGCGGCGAATTCCGCGCCGATTTGCTGCATCGCCTCGACGTCGTACGTCTGCATCTGCCGCTGCTGAGCGAACGACGCGAAGACATTCCGCTACTTGCGTCGCGCTTCCTCACGCGCGCCGCGAGCGACATGCGGCTGGATCCGAAACGCTTTTCGCCCGCCGCGCTCGGTGCGCTAACCGAAATGGGGTGGCCCGGCAACGTTCGCCAACTGGAGAACCTTTGCCGACGCCTCGCAGTCATGGCGCCCGGACGCGAAATTCGCGTGCAGGATCTGCCGCAAACGGCGCGCGCCATCGACGCGGGCGAGGCACAGTGGAAGGATCCGTTGCAACGTGTCGTGCGCGAACATCTCGCGCACGGCGACCGCAAAATCTACGCGAGACTTCGCGCGGAATTCGATAAAACCCTGCTCGCCGCCGCGTTGGCGGAAAGCGAAAACCACCGTGGCCGCGCGGCTGAAAAACTTGGTTTAGGGCGAAACACGGTGACGCGCAAACTCGGCAGTTCACGACGTAAACGCGAAGGATCTCGGCATGACTGACAACGCAATCACCGTTCGCCTCGCGCGGCGTGGCGATATCGAAACGATCGTCGAATTCAACGCCGCGATGGCGTTCGAAACCGAATCGAAGGTCTTGCCGCGCGACATGCTGCGCGCCGGCGTGACGGCGGTTTTCGATGAAGCGCGGCGCGGGTTTTATCGCGTCGCGCAAATCGGTGAGGAAATCGCCGGTTGCCTGATGATCACGTTCGAGTGGAGCGACTGGCGTAACGGTGACTGGTGGTGGCTGCAAAGCGTTTACGTGAAGCCCGAGTTTCGGCGCCACGGCGTTTTCCGCGCGATGTACGACCACATCGAGCAGGCCGCGCTGGCGTCGGACGACGTCGTCGGTGTCCGGTTGTACGTCGAAAAAGAAAACCATCGCGCGCAGTCGACGTACGCGTCGCTCGGCATGGGCGAGGAAGACTATTTCATGTTCCGCAAAACACTGCGCGCGGACGTCAGGGCGGCGTTGGGCTGATGCGTCTGCGTTTGACCGTCCGACTGCGCCACGCCGCCGGCGACGCGGTGCTGCTATTTCTGTTGCCGTGTTCGGTAGCGCTGCTGCCGTGGTCGATTGGGTTCCGTTTGCTACGACGCTGGGCGCGCATCCCACGGCTTTGGCGCAATGCGGTCGATCCTGCTTGGAACAACGCGAGACCGTATTTGCCGAACGCTGACGAAACGGAATGGAAATTCGAACAGCGATTGTTGCGTCTGGTCGACAACACCGACAGCTACCTTACCTTACTGCGCAGTGACCGATGGTGGGCGAAACACGTCGATGTGATCGGCGAATGGCCAACGCCCGGCGCGCGCGTTTTCCTGACCTATCACTGGGGCGCCGGGCATTGGATCTGGCGTTTTTTGCGCGCGCATGGATTCGACGCGGGATTCGTCGCGCGCCGAGCGGAAGGACGGTCGCTGGGAATGGGTCGTGTGTCGCACGCGTATGCCGCCTTTCGCGGATGGGCAATGCGGCGGATCGGCAGTCGCGGTCCGCTGTTCGTCGGCGCGGGCAAGTCGGCGTTGCGCGACGATCTCGACGCCGGCGCAAGCGTGGTCGGTATGCTTGATTTGCCCGCGCATCCGCGACAACGCGCGATCGCATTGCCGCTGTTCGGCCGCACGGCGTTGTTACCGACCGGACTGGCGCAACTTGCCATCGATGCGCGCTGTCCGGTCACGCTGTTCAGCGCCGGACTCGATCCACGAACCGGACGCCGCACGTTACGCATCGAATCGTGGCCACAGGGTTTTTCGCTCGACGACATCATGCAGCGCTACGCCGCGCATCTTGACGCGCGGTTGCGCGAGCGGCCGGCGTTCTGGCAAATCTGGCGCGATGCGTCGGCGATTTTCGTCGAGCGCAGCGACGATCAGGTGTTATAGCCCTTGTACAGCGTATTGTGCGCGGGACGAACTTCGTCGTCCGGACGCTGCGTTGTATAAAAGTATAATGCGATCGATTGGCGGTAGATTCCATCCGGCGCCGACCACGGGTTCGGATGCCCGTGGAACGTATCCGAGCGCGTCGAGAAGATCACGGCGCGATTGAAATTCGGTTCGATTCGACGCACCAACCGTGTTGCGGTCGTGTCCCACAATTCGAGCTCGCCACCGTATTCGCTGCGCCAGTTCGGCGTGAGATAAACGAGCAGATTCAGCCGGCGATGCGCTGCGATTTTTTCGTGCCAGTTGAAGTCGGCATGAATGCCGAGCACGCCGCCCTGTTTCGTCAAATGCATACCGCCCCCAAGCAGGTGCGGATCGGGCAGCAGATGTTCGATGCCGGTCAGCTTTTCGAGGAATCGCACGAACGGTCCGCCGTTCATCTGATGAATGGCTTCACGCACCGGCTCGGGAAAACGCGTCTCGTCGCCGCAGCCGAGCTTCACTTCGAGGCCGGGTGCGGCGTAGTGATCCCACGCCACCGGGTCACCCGGTTTCGGGAAAACGGGCGCGAGCTTTTCGGCCGCGGCGGGATCGAGAAAATCGTCGATGACCGCGTGCGGATACGGATCGGCGTTGCGATACGCATCACAGTGTTCAGCGGCGAGCCGGTCGAGTCTGTCCAGATCGAAAACGTAAGGCATACAATAGGCGCTTGTCAGGCGTTCATCGACGCTTGCATGAGCGCGGCATCATATCAGCACGCCGCGACACACCGACTTCAAAAGGTGCAGACGTGAGCACGACGCAACGCGTGGCGATCCTCGGCGGCATCCGCATTCCCTTCTGTCGAAACAATACGGCGTACATGGACGTCGGCAACTTCGGCATGTCAGTGAAAACCCTGGGTTCGCTGGTGGAGAAGTTCGACCTGCACGGCGTCGAACTCGGCGAAGTAGCGTGGGGCGCGGTGATCAAGCATTCATCGGACTGGAACCTCGCCCGCGAAGCGACGTTGTCGTCTGGACTCGCGCCGACCACGCCGGGCATCACGACGGCGCGTGCGTGCGGCACGTCGCTCGACAACGCGATCATCATCGGCAACAAGATCGCGACGGGCCAGATCGACGCCGGCATCGCGGGCGGTTCCGACACGACCAGCGATGTGCCGATCGTCTACGGCCGCGCGTTGCAGCAGCGATTGCTCAGCATCAATCGCGCGAAGTCGCCGATGGATAAGGTCAAGGCGGCACTGCGCGGATTTTCGTTCGGCGAATTGAAACCGAGTTTTCCGGGCGTGGCAGAACCGCGCACGGGAATGTCGATGGGCGATCACTGCGAACTGATGGCCAAGCAATGGCACGTCTCGCGCGAGGATCAGGACAAGCTTGCGCTGGCGAGTCATCAAAAGGCCGCGGCGGCGTATGAGCGCGGTTTCTTCAAGGATCTGGTCGTCCCGTTTCGGGGGCTGGATCGCGACGGTTTTCTTCGTCCGGACAGCACGCTCGAAAAACTCGGTGCGTTGAAACCGGCGTTCGACAAAACATCCGGACAAGGCACGCTGACCGCCGGCAATTCGACCGGTTTGTCCGACGGCGCATCCGCGGTGTTACTCGCCAGCGATGCGTGGGCGGCGAAACGCGGATTGAAAGCGCAGGCGTATCTCACTGCCGCGCAAATTGCCGCCGTCGATTTCGTGCACGGCGAAGGATTGCTGATGGCGCCGACCATCGCCGTGCCGCGCATGCTCGCCGCCGCCGGACTTACGCTTGCCGACTTCGATTTCTTCGAAATCCACGAAGCGTTCGCCGCGCAGGTGCTGTGCACGCTGCGTGCGTGGGAAAGCGCGGACTACTGCAAGAACCGGCTCGGTCTGGACAAGCCGTTCGGTTCGATCGATCCGGCCAAACTCAACGTCAACGGATCGAGCCTCGCGCTCGGCCATCCGTTCGCGGCGACGGGCACGCGCATCATCGCGACGCTGGCGAAAATGCTGGCGGAAAAAGGATCGGGACGCGGTCTGATTTCGATCTGCACCGCCGGCGGGATGGGTGTCACGGCCATCGTCGAGCGGCCGTGACGGTTTTTCAGATCGAGTCGATCAGGAAAACTTGAACGCCGGCGCCCACGAGCTCGACGGCGCATACGAACCGCGCCGCGAACGCATGCGTGCTTGAAGTTCCGCACGACGGCCTTCGAGCCAGCCGGCGCGATCCAGGTCGCTCGTTGCTTCGCCACGACGCGCGGCTTCCTGGCTGCGATAGCCGCAAAAATCCGCGTACGCATCGATCTCAGGCTGCAGCACGCGCTGCACGACTTCGATCATGATCGCGTCGTCAAGAAAACCGAGCACCGGCACGTTGTCGGGAATGAGGTCTTCCGGATCGGCGAAGTACGTGAGCGCAGAAATGATGCGGCTGCGATCTTCATCGGCCAAGCCCCAGCCCACGTCGCGCGCCATTGCGATCAGATTGCTGACACCCGACAGGCGCGTGCTGACGAACTCCGGCATCTTGGTGGTCGAAGCGGTCGCGAACGTTTTCTCGGCTTCGTCCAAAATCTGTTCGGCGGTTTTCGCGGATGCACGCTCCTCAGCGCGCTTCATGGCGTCCATGAAGACGGGCAGGTCGTCGTCCTGGATGGTGATGGTGAACTCGAGAGCCATGGGCGCATCCGCTGTGCGAGTAGGGAGTAGCGCAGCCTAGCCAGCCTCGGCGGGCGCGTCAATCCGACCATCTAGAGAATCGACTGCAGCCCGGCGCCGAACGCGGTGACGATGCGCGTGTAGATGGATTTCAGCGGCAGATCCACTTCAGGAAAATCGCCAACGTCTTCGTAGCACGCATAAAAGTCCGGATCTTGCGGACGCAGCGGCGCGCAGCCGGTCTTGATCTCGAAACTCGACGCGTAACGGAACGGCCACAAATCGAACACGGGCAACGCGGCGGAGAGATCGCCGATTCGGGCGTTTATACGGCTGATCCAGCCGCGCCGTTGGCGGCGCGCGATGGTCCATGCGTTGTCGGGTTCGGAGTCGCGCAGGATCGCGTCGCGCACCTGCGCGGTGAACGTGCGATCGCGGATGATGAAACCCGCTTCCGTATTGTAGTGATCCGATCGCGGATCGAAGTTGTGCGAACCGATCAATGCGATTTCGCCATCGATCAGAATGGTCTTCGCATGCAGGCTCACGCGCACGCCGCCGTGGCTTAGCGGCGGCTTGCTGTAGCGACTGAGTTTGCCGGATGGCGAAGCTGTTTCGGTGGGGCCTAGCGTCGCGTAGTTTGCGATCAGTTCCGATGCTTCGGCCGGAAAAGGCTTGAGTTCGTGGATTTCGAAACCGAACTTCAAATAGCGTTTTTTATATTTGTACGACAACGCGTAGACGACGAACGCATCGGTCGCGGCCAGCGAATTGGTCGAAACGACAATGCGCAGATTTGGGCGCTGTTTGCGCTGCTGACGAAACACATCCTGTGCGGTTTTGCTGAGCACGAGGTAGGGCGTCTGAAGAACGATCTCGTGCTGCGCGCTCCGCAACAGTTCGAGGATATGGCCGCTCAACGGTGTGCTCTGCGGCTGCGCATCGCCGCGTTTGTTCGGCGCATCGGAAAAATATTCGACATCGCCGACACGCATCGTTTCCTGCGCGAAATTCGCGTCGATGTAATCCGTATCGTCCGCACGGCGCGACAGCGACTCCACGCGCGCTACGTTTTTATAGGCGTGTTGCGCATAGGCCGCACCGGCGAGTCCATCGTCGAGAATGCGGTGCGACACATCGCGCAGCCGACTCAGCGCGACGCTATTTTCATTGCGCCAAAACGCATCGAACGATTCCTGCATTGCCGCTCCGGCAGGACCGGCGACGAGGACGTCACGGTCGCGGTAGTCGAATTCGTCGTCCCAGTCGAAATAACGGTTTTGATAATTGCGTCCGCCCGCAATGCCGATTTCACCGTCTATCAGTAACAGTTTGTTGTGCATGCGCTGATTGAATTCGGCGAAGCAGCACAAAATGCCCATCGCGAATTCGAGAGGTGGCGTGCTCGCCTTGTGGAAAGTCGGGTTGTACACACGCAATTCGAAGTCGACGTGCGCGCGTGCGAGTTGCGCGAGCAGTTCGATGTCGTCGAGCGAAAAAAGCTGGTCGACGATCACGCGGACTTTGACGCCGCGCCGCGCGGCCTTGACCAGTTCGTCGAGCATCAGGAAACCCGCATCGTCCTCCGCGAAAATGTAGGTCTGAACATCAATGCTGCGCCGCGCGCCGCGGACGAGATGAATGCGCAGCAGCAATGCATCCTCGCCACGGTCGAGCAGTTCGACGTAATGCACCGGCGCGGTCGGTCGCGACTCGGCGAGCGCGCGTTCGGCCAGCGCATGAAACGGCGACGCGTGCGCGCATGCGGTGGGCGCGGCGCATTCGACGTTCGTTGCTTGTGCGGCTGTCGCTGTGGCGAGCGCGCGTCGCGCGTGCAACCGGTCGACCGCGCAACCCGCGCTGCAAACACACAAAAACAAGGCGCAAAGTACGCCGAACCTTACGCGCATCAGGAACCGCGAGCCGGATCGGTGTCTTCGACAGCATGCCTGTCGACGAAGGCGGAGAATCGCAATTGCACTTTGTCCGACAGCGCACCGCGGCGCGACTGCATGCCGAATTCGCTACGGTAGATCGAACCCCACGCTTCGACGGCGCACTCGCCTTGCAGTGGATCGGCGCAATCGGCCGCATCGATGGTGAGGTGCACCGGATGTTCGATGCCGCGCAGCGTCAGCATGCCGTCGAGATCGCCGCCGTGGCTCATTCGAACGATCGGAAAGCTGCCGGAGACGAAGTGGATTTTCGGAAACTGCGCCGAATCGAAGAACTCGTTCGACTTCGCCCAGATTTCGTAACTGTGCGTGCGCATGTGCAGCTCGTTCGTATCGATTTCGGCATCGACCTTCGCCGTGCCGCGAAAAACGTCGACGCTGAGTTTGCCTTTGACCAATCCGAAATCGCCGCGAATTCCGACGAGCCACATCACTTTCACGTCGAACTCCGCGTGCGAGCGCGCCGAGTCGATGAGGTAGTCCTGCGCATGCACGCCCGCCGCCGGGAGCACCGCGCAGAGAAGCAACCATCGGTGCACGCGGCGCATGCGACAGCGCGTGATCAGGGCGACCAGAACGCGGTCAGTCGACCGCTCGCCGGTTCGGCGGGACCATCGAGTTCGAACCATGCGATGCCGGCGGGCGGCATGCCGCGGAAATCGCCGGATTGCCCGGTAGCCAGGAGCGCGACCAGTGTTTCGAATCCCGGATTGTGGCCGACCAGCAAAAGTCGTTGCGCATCGGAATTCTCGTCGATGATCGCATCGAGTTCGCCGGCGGTCGCTTCGTAGATGCGTGGTTCGCTTTTCGCGTCGACGTCGCCGAGCGCGATCTGCAACGTTTGCTGCGCGCGCGCCGAGGGCGAACACAAAATGCGCGCGGGCAAAACGGATTTGGTTTTCAACCACGCCGCGGCGGCTTTCGCTTCGTCGATGCCGCGGTCGCTCAACGGTCGATCGCGGTCGTTCTCGCCGGACGTCGCGTTTTCCGCGTGCGCGTGGCGCAGCAGGATCAATTCGCGTTTCATGTGCTTGGCTTCCTTTGCGTGTTTCTTATTGGCGATCAGCCGTGCTTCTTCAGCCAGCGCACGATTTTTTCCCAGTCTTCCTGGTGCGAGCGAATGGTTTCCGAGTGGTAGTCGAAAATGCTTTTGCCCAGACCCGCGACGACGATATAGCCCTGCGTGTCGCGCAGTTGTGCGATCAGCGGGAACGGGAATTTCTTGATCTCGTCGACAGCTTCCTGCGACGCCGTCGTCCACGGTTTCAGACGATTGGCGACCAGCCCGACCGGTACCTTGCCACGTTTGATACGCGGAATGTCGGCAACGTCGCGCAGGAACGCTTCGGTCGCTTCGAGATCGATGCGCGATGGCAGCACGGGGATGATCAGTGCGTCGGCGTGTTCGACCAGTTCGGTGAGCTCCTGCACGCGGATGCCGGCCGGTCCGTCGATGATGACGCGTTGTGCGTCGGCAGGAATTTTTTCCGGCCAGTCACGCCGGCTCGCGCTTAAACCCAACACGGGCATCGCGGTCGCGGTGCGCTTTTCGGCCCATCGCAGGCTCGATCCTTGCCGATCCGCGTCGACCAGCACGGTGCGTTTTCCGTCCTGCGAGAAGTAGCCGGCGATGGTCGTCGCGATCGTCGTCTTGCCGCAGCCGCCCTTGGAGCTGGCTACCAGGATCTTCTGCATGAGCAACCCCTAAGTCTGCGACAGAGAGGCTTCAAGAGTACAACGGGACGCCGCTGCGGCGAAACCTGCCATCCGGGCCCGCCCTGCGAACGGTATGACGGCGTGCTACGGACGCGGCGCTTCGGTTTGCGGCGGGCGCCAGTCGGCGGTGGGTTCGAGCGAAGCGCCTTGCGCGCGCAGCACGGCGAAGACGGCGTCGATTTCCGAACCGTTTTCGTGCAGCGCTTGTGTATAAATACGCGTTACATGTTGATCGTCGGCGAGCGTTTCGGCCAGTTCGCCGATGCGCAGCGTTTGCCATTGCAGCGCGCGTTCCTGGTCACGCGCGGCATTCTGTTCCGGTCCGGCCGGCGACAATGCGGCGAGAAGCTTCAATCCTGCTTCTTTTGCACCCATGCTGCCGCTGACGGACATCTTCTTGGCGACAGCCACGCAATCCGCGGTGAGATCGGACGCGGTCGCATCACGGCAGGCATCGCCGACGGCCTGCGCGATCGGCGGCACGGCGCGCACCGCGACACCGGCAGCGTTGACCAACTGGAACCCTTCCACGCTTGCGTTGATTTGTCCGCTGGCGCGAACGATCTCGTCACCGATCGGCATCACGTGTTCGGCATCGTCGAGCATGGCCATGCTGCGGCCGAAATAGTCGTCGTAGCGCTGCGATTGCGCGGCGCTGGTGAGCGCGGCGCGCACGGTGGTCGTGTCGCCGGCGTCTTGCGCGCGCAGCAGCGCGAGCGACCATACCGCGGCATTTTGAGCGTCGAGCGCTTCGAGTTTCTGAAGCGTTTCGGTACGCGGACAATCTTTCGGTGTTTCCTTACATTCGAGTTCGGCGGTGATCCACCAGACGAGAACATCGTCAGGACCCGAACGTTGCGCGTGCGCGATCAGCGCCGGCGTTTTCAACGCTTCGATGCGTTTGGGATCTTTTGAGTCGGACTGCGCGAGCAGTGCGGCGGAAGCGAGCGACGTCGGCTTGCCTTGCAACGCGAGCAGATTGATCTGATCGCGCCGGAACTGCAGCATGATCTGCTCCGGCGATTTTTCAGCGGCCTCGGGCGTGCCGGGATGTTGCCCGGCCGGCAACAAAGGCTGCGCGAACGCGGGCGCAGCGAACAGCGCGACGCAAAAAAGTATACAACGCGGCATCGGTCGGATTCCTTCGGCGAAGGCGGCGAGTTTACCCGTCGCAACGCTTGACCGCAGCTTAATATCCGGCGGCTTGCCCGTCCTTGCGGCTTTCCGATGCACCGAGATACACACGATTCTTGCCGTCCCATTCGATGGCTTGGTATCCACCGTACGGACCATCGGCCCACGTTACGTGATGGCCCATTTGCATCAACGCGCGAACCGTTTCGTACGGAAATCCGCTTTCGAGTTCGACTTCGCCACCGTCGGTCATGCGCGAATTCTGCGCTTCGGGTTCGGTGTCGCCTTCATGCTGGATGCGCGGCGCATCGCCGGCCTCCTGCAGGTTCATGCCGAAGTCGACGAGATTCATCACGATCTGCGCGTGTCCCTGCGGCTGCATCCCGCCGCCCATCACGCCGAAGCTGATGCGCACGTCGTCGCCCTTCGCGATGAACGACGGAATGATCGTATGGAACGGACGCTTGCCCGGCGCATAGGAATTGGCTTGGCCTTCCTTGAGGATGAACAACTGTCCGCGATCCTGCAGCACGAAGCCGAGTCCCGGCGGCGTCATGCCCGAACCCATGCCGCGATAGTTCGATTGGATCAGCGAAACCATGTTGCCCCATTGGTCCGCCGTGGTCATGTAAATCGTGTCGCCGTGTTCGAGTGCGGAGGTGCTCGGTACCGAACGCATCGCGTGATCCATCGAAATTTTCGCACGCTGCGCGGTGGCGTATTCCTTCGAAAGCAGTTTGTCGATGGGCGCTTTGAAGAAATCCGGATCGGCATAGAGATGCGCGCGATCTTCCCACGCGAGCTTTTTCGCTTCGACGAACAAGTGCACGTGCTCGGGGCTGCCGAAGCCGTATTTTTTCAGATCGTAGCCTTCGAGCGTGTTGAGAATTTCCAGCGCGGCGAGGCCTTGTCCGTTCGGTGGCAACTCATACACGTCGTAACCACGGTAATTCGTTTTGATCGGATCGACCCATTCGCCTTGGTGCGCGGCCATGTCTTCGTACGACAGAAATCCGCCGTTCGCTTTGAAGTAATCGCCGATGACGTGCGCGATCTTGCCTTTGTAAAACGCATCGCGGCCGCCTTTGGCGATCGTCTCGAGCGTGTTGGCGAGATTCGCGTTCTTCCAGATTTCGCCTTTTTCCGGCGCGCGGCCGTTGATCGTCATCTGTTCGGTGAATCCCGGATATTTGCTCAGACGCGGCACCGAAATCTTCCAGTAATGCGCGATCAGTTCGGTGATCGGGAAACCTTCGCGCGCATACCCGATCGCGGGCGCGAGGTCTTGCCCGATCGGCAATTTTCCGAATTTGTCGTGCAACGCGAACCATGCGTCGACGCACCCCGGCACGTTGACAGGCAACGGTCCGAGCGCGGGAATTTCTTTGATGTCGTGATCGACGAAATACTGCATCGTCAACGATTTCGGCGAACGGCCTGATCCGTTGTAACCGTAGAGTTTTTTCGTCTTCGCATCCCACACGATCGCGAACAGGTCACCGCCGACGCCATTCGACACCGGTTCGAGCAAACCGAGCGTTGCATTCGCGGCGATGGCCGCATCGATCGCCGTGCCGCCTTTCTTCAGCACGTCGAGCCCGACTTGCGTGGCGAGCGGCACCGACGTCGCCACCATGCCATGCGTGCCGAGTACTTCCGAGCGTGTCGCAAAGGATCTTCCGGTGATGCGATCGGCACCGTGCGCGGTGACGGTCGTGAGCGCGGCGAGTGCGAGAACGAAGCGATTCATGCGCGAACCTCTTGAAGTCGTCGTGACGAGCATACATTGAACCCCGACCAGCCCCTGGCCCATCGCGATGTTCGCCCGATTACGACGCAACATGCGCACCTTCATGACCGTGCAGAGCGGCCAACGCTTTCGCGCGCATTACGAACGCATGCGCGCGAAACCCGGCGTGTGGCGCGCGGTACTGGCGATCGGTGGTGGATCGATCCTGATGGCGCTCGGCATCGTCATGGTCGTGACGCCCGGTCCAGGTTTCATCGTCGCGGCGATCGGTGCGGCGCTGATTGCGGGCGAGTCGCTCGGAGCGGCGAAAGTACTCGACCGGATCGATCTTGCCGCCACGCGCGTTTGGGCGCGCTGGCGGCGCTGATCAGTAGTCGAACGCGACTTTGCGTTCTTGGTCCGCGCGAAGATGTTCCGGTGTAAAGCTCGCCGACGCGTCGATCCAATCCACCGGGGGGCTGGTCGGCAGGCCGGCACGCTCGATGGCTCTGCGCATGGCGGCGAGTTCGGTGCCGGTCTGTGCCCAGTCGGTCTGAAACTGTCGTGCATCGTCGAGACTGCGTACGCCTGAGTTGTCGCCAGGATCCAGCGCTTTCGTACTCTCAGAGAATATCCAGTCGTTCTCACGACCTTGTGCGATGTCGTCGTCGTCGAACGAGCGCGACACCCGAAGCACTGCCGAACCGATGCGCGTGGCGATCATCGTGTCGCCCTTCGATACGAGCAACCGGCCGATCTGTTGGCAATCCTTTTTGCGCTCGGCGTTGATTCCGCGGTCGTTGGTGCGGCAGGCGATCGTCAGCGTTTGGAATGTCGGCAGCGCGATCGCTGCCGTGGTTGCGGTCGCCGCCAGCAAAGGCATGTCTTCTTTTTTCGTCGCAAGGCATTCGGGACACGCGCTCTTTATTCGATCGAATGCTTCTTGCGAAAACGGCACCGATTGGTAAGCGCGGATGATTTCTTCGGTAATTTGCGAAAAATGATTTGTGAATGTCGTCGCGTGTGCCATACGGGTAAGCGCGGCGCTGACATCGGCGCGGTTTCTGTTGCGCGCGGCGCGCGCCAGTTCCTCTTCCCAAACCGCGGCGTTTTCGGGTTCGGCGGTTTCCAGATTCATCAGTGCTTTTTCGTAGATCGCCTGATCGGGCTCGCCGCGCGCGCCGGCGATTCCCATCCACTGCAAGAGAATGTCGTCGGGTGCCGCATCGATCGCCCGCAGGAGAAGTTTTTCGCGAGACGCGTGCGCCGATGTGTCGGCCTGCGTAGCGGAACCTTTGCCGTCGAAATAGAACGTCACGGCGTCAACGGCCCAGTCGCGCGGATTGGCGCTCGATTCCAAACTTACTCGGACGGCTTCGGTATAGCGATTGAAATCGCTCGCGCCGGCGAAGAAGTCGGAATTGTCGTTACTCACCGCGTCGCTGGAATTTAATTTTGCTTGCGCTGGGCCGCCAAAAGCGAGCGACGTCGTCAGCAATAAACTTGCGGTGCCGGCCAATCGAAACGTGCGCGCGATCATGGCGTTATCCCTGCGAAGTTTGTAAGTATCAGATCACGCCTGCCATCGTCACGCATCTGTAAAAGGTAACAGTTGAACTTTCGCTGGCCAACGCAAGCGAGCTCAACCATGCCATCGTCACTTTTTCGCTTTCAGCGCATCTGTCAACCCTGGCAGTAATTCCGCGCCCACTGGCACCGTGATCGTCGAGCCGGCGAAATCGTTGCCGATCGGCTCCACGCGACCGTTCAAACATTTGCTGGCGAGGAAATCCTCGGCGACCGCGTTGAACGACGTGTTGTTTTCCGGGCGGCGGAAACCGTGTCCTTCATCCGGATACAACACGTACGTCACCGGAATATTCTTGGCCTGCATCGCTTTTACGATCTGTTCCGATTCGTTGACGTTCACGCGCGGATCGTTCTTGCCTTGACCGATCAGCAGCGGTTTTTTGATCTGATCCGCATACGTCAGCGGTGAACGTTCCTTCAGCAGCGCGCGACCTTCGTCGGTATCCGGATTTCCCATCCGCGTGGTGAACTGCGCGCGGAACGACGCCCAGTACGGCGGAATGCTGTTGAGCAGCGTGATCAGGTTCGATGGTCCGACGATGTCGACGCCGCAGGCGAATTCGTCCGGCGTCATGGTGAGTCCGGCGAGTGTGGCGTAACCGCCGTAGCTGCCGCCCATGATGGCGACTTTGTCTTTCGTCGTGATGCCTTGCTTGATCGCCCAGTCGACCGCGTCGAGCAGATCGTCATGCATCTTGCGGCCCCACTGCAGGTCGCCGGCGTTCGTGAACTTTTTTCCGAAGCCGGTCGAGGCGCGGTAGTTCACCGCGAGCAGCGCATAGCCGCGATTGGCCAGCCATTGGTCGTACGAGTTGTAGCCGTAGCTGTCGCGACCCCACGGGCCGCCATGGACGAACAGCACGAGCGGCACCGGATGCGTCGGCTTGCCGGTGCTGGCGGGATCGGATTCGGTCGGCAGCGTGTAGTAGCTTACGAGCGTCAAGCCGTCGCGCGCGGGAATCGCGACCGGATGCATCGGCGCCAGCTTCAGTGACGAGAGCGCCGGACGCGTCTCGAACCACGCGGTCGCTTTGCCGGCCGCGCGATCGTAGATGTAATACCGCGGCGAAGCATCCGAGCGCGACAGCAACACGATCCAGTAATTGTCGTCGTCACTCTGGCTGGCGATCTGGATGTCGCCGTCGCCGAGCGTTTTCAGATAATCGAAATCCTTTTGCACGGAGGAATCGAGCACGGTCCATTCGTTGCGCAGATAATCGACCGATACCGCGCGCACGGCGCCTGTTTTCGGGTTCACGAAAATGTTGCCGACGTCGGCGCGCAGGTCTTCGTGCACGATTTCGCTTTTGCCATCGACCCAGTTCACCGCATACAGCGCAGCGGTATCGCGGTCACGGCTATCGATCATGTAAAGCGTTTTGCCGTCACGCGTGAAACCGACGGCGTTCGTAGTCAGCGCGTCGCCTTGCGGGACGCGGCCGAACGATTTCCAGCCGTTTTTCGTGCGCTTGAACCATTCGCTGCTGCCGTCGGGCAGCGCTTTGTTGGCCAGACGAAGATTGAAATCATCGTCGGTCGTGAAGCCGGCGTAGCCGTCGTTCTGGATCAGGCGTGTGCGCTTGGCGGTGCGCAGATCGATGCGGATCGGATCGAAGAATTTCGAATTGCGGTCGTTCGCGTTGATCAGCACTTCGTGCGGATGCTTCGGCGACAGACCTGCGAGATCGGCGCGTGCGTTTTTGAACGGCGTGATGTCGGTTTGCTTGTTCGTCGACAGGTCCACGCTGTAGATGTGGAAATTTTCGTTGCCGCCCTCGTCTTGCGGATACAGCACGTATTTGCCGTCGTAAGTGAACGAGAAACTGCGCACACCACGATTGCGGTCGTGCGTGATCACTTTGGCCTGATCCGGATGTTCGCGCGGCGCGATGAAAACATTGAGCACGCCTTCGTCCGGCGCGACGTATCCCAACCACTTTCCATCCGGACTGATTTCGCCCGTCGCCTTCTCGGGATTTCCGAACAGCACCTGGCGCGGAATGATCGGCGGCGCGGCGGGCGCCGGCGCCGGTTGCGGTTTCGGCTTTTCGGGAGCGCACGCGGTGAGCAATGCGGCAAACACGGTGAAAGCGGCGAGCGGACGCAAACGCATGACTCCTCCGAAACGGCGAAACGGACAGGGAAACCGATTCTAACCGTCCCGGCTCCGCGCACAACGTGCGAGAAGTGACACTATTTGCGACTATTCGCCGAGTGCCTGTCGCAGGAAATTCGGCATGGCGAGCGCTGCTTTGTGCGTGTCGAGGTTGTAGTAAAGCGTCTCGAACTGCTTGGTCGCCGCGCCGCGTTCGCGGAAATCGGAGAGATCGACGCCTTTGCGCGCCATCGTCGCGCTCCACCATCCGGTGGGATAGCACGGTTGCGGGAATGTGATCGTGCGCACCGAATGAAAACCCGCACCATTCATCGCTTTGCGGATGGATTTGAGCAGCGGCAAATGGGCCAGCGGCGACTCGCTCTGCTGCACGAGAATGCCGCCATGACGCAGCGCGCGCAACACGGATTCGTAGAACGCTTCGTTGAACAAACCTTCGGCGGGACCGATCGGGTCGGTCGAATCGACGATCACGACATCGAGCGAATCCGGCTCGCATTCGGCCATCCATTTGATGCCGTCGATAAACAACAGTTGCGCGCGCGGATCGTTGTTCGACGCGCACAATTCCGGAAAATATTTTTCAGCCAGCCGCGTCACGCGCTCGTCGATCTCGACCTGGATCGCGCTTTCGACTTCGTCGTGTTTGAGCACTTCGCGCAGCGTGCCGCAGTCGCCTCCGCCGATCACCACGACGCGTTTCGCGCGCGGATGCGTGAACAACGCCGGATGCGACATCATCTCGTGATACAGGAAATTGTCGCGTGTCGTCACCATCATGCAGCCATCGATCACCATCAACTTGCCCCAGTCGGTGGTGTCGAAAATTTCGATTTTCTGGAACGCGGTCTGTTCCTCGTGCAGCTTTTCCTTGATGCGGAAACCGATCGAAGAACCGGAATAATCGTGCTGCTCGGTGAACCAATCGGGCGCGGGTGTCGACATGGGATGGCGTCTGAGAATCGGGTGAAAAACCGGGCGGCGATTGTAACCGGTAAACATGACGCAATACGCGACGCTACAATACCTTCATGCAGACATGGACGATCGACGCCGCGCGCAATCAGTACGCCATTGCGCATTGGGGCGAAAATTACTTCGACATCGGCGCCGACGGCGCGCTCATCGTGCGGCCGCGCGGCGCGGATGGACCTTCGGTGTCGCTTCCGGCCATCGTCAATGCGGCCACCGCGCAAGGATCGCGCTTGCCGCTGCTGATCCGTTTCGGTGACATCCTGCGCGACCGCTTGTCGCGTTTGCAGGGTGCGTTCGCGCGCGCGATGACCGATTGGGATTACGAAGGCGGCTATACCGCCGCGTATCCGGTGAAAGTGAATCAGCAGCGCGCCGTGGTGAGCGAACTGGTCGGCGCGGGTACGGACGGCTTCGGCCTCGAAGCCGGATCGAAACCGGAATTGATGGCCGTGCTCGCGCTCGCCCGACCCGGCAGCGTCATTATCTGCAACGGTTACAAGGATCGCGAATACCTGCGTCTCGCGCTCATCGGACGTAAACTTGGCCTGCGCGTTTTTATCGTCATCGAAAAACCGTCGGAACTGAAACCCGCGCTGGAAGAAGCGCGCGCACTGGGCGTCGAACCGTTGTTCGGTGTGCGCATGCGTTTGACCAGTCTCGGCGCGGGCAAATGGCAAAACACCGGCGGCGAAAAATCGAAATTCGGACTCACGCCGCGTCAACTGCTGACGCTCATCGACGAACTGAAAGCCGCGAACCTCACGCATTCGCTGAAACTGCTGCACGTGTTCATGGGTTCGCAGATTTCCAACGTGCGCGACATCGCTTCGGGCATGCGCGAGGCAACGCGTTACTTTGTGGAATTGTGTAAATTGGGACTTCCGATCGAATACGTCGATGTCGGCGGCGGCCTGGGCGTGGATTACGAAGGCACGCGTTCGCGTTCGGCCTGCTCGATCAATTACGGGCTGGATCAATACGCGGCGACCGTCGTGCAGCCACTCGCCGAGGCGTGCGCGCAGAACGGCCTGAAACATCCGCACGTGATCAGCGAAACGGGACGCGCGATGGTCGCGCATCACGCGGTGCTGATCGTCAACGTGAGCGATATCGAGCGCGCACCCGTCGGCGGCGTGCCGAATGTGGACACGAACGAGCCGTCGGTGCTGCATCGTCTGCGCGAGATTCACGACGAAGTCGAAACGCGTTCGGTCATCGAGCTGTATCACGAAGCGCAACATCAATGGACGGAAGGTCACGCGCTGTTTTCGCTCGGCCAGCTCACGCTGCGTCAGCGCGCGCGGCTGGACGATCTGTATTACGCCATCGTCAATGCACTGCGCGTGCGCCTGAAACCCGAGGAACGCGCGCATCGGCAAGCGCTTGATGAGCTCAACGAAAAACTCGTCGACAAGTATTTCGTGAATTTCTCCATCTTCGAATCGATTCCCGACACGTGGGCAATCGATCAGATTTTCCCGATCGTACCGATCGCCGGCCTGGACGAAGTGCCGGATCGCCGCGCGGTGAT
Organism: uncultured Rudaea sp.; assembly: GCA_964658115.1. Lineage (GTDB taxonomy): Bacteria > Pseudomonadota > Gammaproteobacteria > Xanthomonadales > Rhodanobacteraceae > Rudaea. The sequence continues at coordinate 28,602 of CAZZYA010000003.1, forward strand.
CGCTGACCTGACCTGCGATTCCGATGGCCGCATCGATGCCTACGTGGACGCCGAAGGCGTCGACGTGAGCTTGCCGCTGCATGCGCCGAAAGCGGGCGAGTCGTATCGACTCGGGATTTTTCTGGTGGGCGCATATCAGGAAGCGCTCGGCGATATCCACAATCTGTTCGGCGATACCGATGCGGTGAACGTGCGTACCAACGATGGCGGCTTTGCGTTCTCGCATGTGCGTCGCGGTGACACGACCGACGTCATGCTCGATTACGTTGGCTACGATCTGAATGCACTGCGCGAGGCATATCGCGAAAAAATCGCCACGGCGAAATTGGCGGTGACGCAGGTCGAAGCGATCGCGAATGCGCTCGAACAAGGGCTGACGGGCTACACCTACCTCGCCGAACACGACGAAGGCTGATTCGAATGAGCGAATTGAAAGCGGGATTCATCGGACTCGGCGCGATGGGCTATGCGATGGCCGGACACTTGCATCGCGCCGGATTGCTCGCGGCGGTTTCGAACCGCACGATGGCGAAAGCCGAACAGTTCGCGAAGGAATTCGCTGGCGTTGCCGCGCTCGCGCCAGCGGAACTGGCGGCGCACTGCAACGTCGTCGTGATTTGTGTCAGTGCGGATGCGGATGTTATCGGCGTTGTGCAGGAAATCGCGACATCGGCGAAACCGGGAACGATCGTCATCGATCATTCGACCGTCTCATCGATGACAGCGAAAAAGGCGAGCGAACTGCTGGAACCCGGAAAGATCGAATTCCTCGACGCGCCCGTTTCCGGCGGTGTCGAAGGTGCGAAGAACGGCAAATTGTCGGAGATGATTGGTGGCGACGCGCAAACCCTCGCGCGCGCCAAGCCGGTACTCGAAGCGTACGGGGCGCGAATCAGCCACATGGGCGAAGTCGGCGCGGGACAGAATACGAAAGCGGTGAACCAGGTACTTGTGGCCGGCATCGCGCAGGCGACCTGCGAAGGTCTCGCGCTCGGCGAGGCGCTCGGGCTCGATCCCGAGCGTCTGCTGCCCACGCTGATGGCGGGCGCGGCGAATTCGTGGTTTCTCGAAAAGCGCGGCGCGACGATGATGAAGGACCAATTTTCGGTCGGGTTCAAACTCGCGTTGCTGCACAAGGATCTCGGTATCGTCGACGCACTGGCCAAGGCCGCCGGCACCGATCGCAGCGTGATCGAAAAATCGCTGGCGGATTACGCCGCGTTGATGAAGCAAGGTCACGGTGACGACGACATCTCCGGTTTGATTCGTCTGAAACGACGTCGTTGATCCGGCGTATCGCCATCATTTCTTTGTTCGTCGCCGCGAATGCCGGCGCGACTAACTGGCCACAATTCGGTTTCGACGCGCAACACAGTGCTTTCAACACCGCTGAACGCGGCTACGCGACGGCCGATGGACAAACGCTGTTCATCAATGGCGCGCCCATGCCGGCGAATGTGGACGCCGCGCCGATCTTTGTGGAAAACGTTTCCACGCCGGGTGGCGTGCGCGATCTGCTTTTCGGCGTCACCGTAACCGGCGCACTGCTCGCCATCGATGCGTCTGACGGCGCGGTCGTGTGGTCGGCGCAGCCGGCCGGCGCGGGCACGCTGACGCAAAGCGCGCCGGCGACCGATCTGCAGTTCGTGTACGCCTACGGCTTTGATGGAAAAGTACACAAGTATAGAATGTACGACGGCGTCGAGACGCTCGGCGGCGGCTGGCCGCAGACGGTAACGCTCAAACCGCAGATCGACAAAGTCGCTGCGGGCCTCACGCTCGCCACGTCGCCCAACGGCGCGCGGCATCTGTATGTCGTCACGAACAGCTACTTCGACCAGAGCGACTTTCAAGGTCATCTGACGACGATCGATCTCGACACCGGCGCGCAAAATCTTTTCAACGCGCAGTGCAGCGACTTCACGTCCTATTTCATCGCGAACGGCATCACGCAAGGCCCGGCTCAAAATGACTGCCCGCCGATCCCGAGCGTCCGCGCAGGCCAGACGGCCAACAGCGGCATTTGGGGTCGTGGTGGCGCCACTTATGACGCGCGAACCGATCGCGTCTACATCGCCACCGGTAACGGCGCGTTCGATCCGACCAATGCGCAAACGCTCGGCCGGGATTGGGGCGACAGCGTGCTCGCGCTAAGTGCCGACGGAAGCGCGGCGAACGGGACGCCGCTCGACAGTTACACGCCAGCGAGCTACGCCGCATTGCTGCAGAACGATTCGGATTTGGGATCGATGTCGCCGGTCGTCCTGCCGACGCCCGTCGCGAGTACGCGTCCGCATCTGGGCGCACAAAGCGGCAAGGACGGGTGCATCCGTCTGCTCGATTTCGACAATCTCGGTGGCGGCGGGAGCGCCGGCGCCGTCGGCGGCGAGCTGCAGGCGATGCCGTTGCCTGGCGTGTCCGATCATTGCGTCGACGGAGGCAACGTCGGCGAATCCAAATACTCGCCCGCCGTTTGGATCGATCCGGACAGCGGAGCGACCTGGCTACAGATTGCGCATCAAAGTGGTTTCGTGGCGTACGAACTCGTCGTGGACGGTGCCGGACAGCCGTCGCTGACGGCGCGATGGTCGACGGCGGCGAACGGGACCTCGCCGGTCGTGGCGAATGGTCTCGTTTATTACGTCAATTCCGCCGTTCTGCGCGCGTTGGACGCCCGCACGGGTGCGATGGTGTGGACGGATAACCATCTTGGACGTGTGCATTGGGAAAGTCCGATCGTCGTCAATGGACGTTTATACGTCTTCGACGAATTCGGACACCTGTGGGGCTACCGACTCGACGGTATTTTTCGCGACGGTCTCGACTAGGCACCTGCCATCGGTCGTATTGGTGGCCGCTTTCACACAATGGGGCAAAAAGCGGTGCTAGGCTCACGCAGCATCGTTCGCACCGTTATTGCAGTCAGGGAGATTCGCCATGCGCGCACGGCTTTTACGTCGTTCCATTCTCGCCGCTTCGATCGTCGGCGCATTCTCTGTCTCGACGCAGGCGGCCGACTGGCTCCAGTTCGGATACGACCAAGCGCATTCGGGTTTCAACCCTGCGGATCCCGGCGGATACTCCGTCGCCGCGCAGACCTTCACGATTCACGCGGTTGGCAACAACACGGCACTGAAATCCGATGCCGCGCCGGTATTTCTGAGCGGCGTGACGACGGCTAGTGGCACGAAGGATGTTCTTTATGTCGACACGACCAACGGAACGATCGTCGCCCTGGATGCCGCTACTGGCACGGTCATATGGTCTCACCAGCCAGCGGGAACACAGACAAGCGAAGGCATGAGCGGATCACCGGCGATTGATCCGAATCACCAGTTCGTCTACGCCTACGCGCTTGACGGCAAGGTCCACAAATACAAGGTCGGCGATGGCAGCGAGATCACCACGACCTGCAACGGTTCGACTGACTACGACTGCTGGCCTGAAGTCTCGACGATAAAACCAACCGTTGAAAAAGGGGCTGCGGCGTTGGCGTTCTCTACGCCTCCTGGCGGGACGAGCTATCTCTATCACGTTACCAACGGTTACGGCGGCGACGGCGGCGATTATCAAGGCCACGTGACCACCATCAATCTGACCACGGCAGCTCAAAACGTGTTCAACGTGATGTGCAGCAATCTGGTCAACATGCATTTCATCAACAACGGCACCCCGAAAAGCAACGACTGCAATATTCTCGGCGGTCCCGCGCCCGGCCGCGAAGGCCAGATGGGCGGCATCTGGGGTCGTCCCGGCGTGATCTATGACGCGTCGACGAACAAGATCTACGTCGCTACCGGAAACGGAATCTTTGATGCGGATGTAGCCAACAACTACGAGTGGGGCGACAGCGTGCTCGCACTGAATCCGGACGGCAGCGGTTCCGGTATGGGATTTCCAATCGACAGTTACACGCCAGCGGAAAACGCAACCCTCTATCGCAACGATACCGATGTGGGCTCCACAGCCCCTGCCGTTCTACCGTCGACGAGTGCTGCTTTCCCGCACCTAGCTATACAGAGCGGCAAGGACAGTTGCGTGCGTCTGATCAACCTCGACAACATGAGCGGGATGAGCGGTCCTGGGCATGCCGGCGGCGAGTTGAACGAGGCCACGAGTTGCAGCACGGATGCCATCGGCGGCGACGTTGTCTTTCCGCAGCCGGCTGTTTGGGTAAACCCGGCAGATAACACGACCTGGGTTTATGTCGTCAACCATGGCAGCAAGATTCAGGCATATCAGCTCGATGTCTCGGGAACGCCGTCGCTCACGAAGAAGTGGTCGGGCGCAGCGGGGCGGTCGCCGGTCATAGCCGGCCACATTCTTTACTATGTTTCCGGCAGCGCTCTCGTCGCGTTGGACACGTTGACCGGCAGGCAGTTGTGGTCGGGCTCGATCGGCGCCACGCATTGGCAAAGCCCTATCGTGGTCAATCAGCACGTGTACGTGCCCGACAGTACGGGCACGATTACCGACTTCCACATCGACGGCATTTTCATCGACGATTTTGATTGATCATCGTTCGGCGGCGTCGAGTTACGGCGTCGCCTGCTTCATCGGAATCGCTTTGATGCCTGCGTCGGTCAGCGTTTTCTGCGCGGCTTCGGTGTCGCTCGCGTTCGCGTAGGGCCCGACCATCACGCGGTTCCATGTTTTGCCGTTGACCGACACGCTCTGCACTTTCGCGACGATGCCGAGCATGGCGAGTTTCGCTTTCGCCTCGTCGGCGGTTTTCGAATCGCCGTAGGAACCGGCGAGTAATACGTAGCGCGCATTTGCGTCGGTCGATGGCGGTGGGGCGGGGGGCGCCGCCGATGGATTTTGCGCCTGCGCGGTGATCTGCTGCTGACGTTGCTGTTCGGCACGCGCCTTCGCTGAGAGTTCGGCGTCCGGAATCACCACTTCCATTTCCGGCAGCACGGTGTAGAAGTCGAACGACTTCTTCGGCGGTGCGGGCTTTTTGCCGGCTTCGTCGGCGACGGCTTGCTCGGATTCCTTCGGCGCGGTCGCTTCCGCGTTCGGTTGCGGCAGATTTTTCTTGCGCAGCATCGGCGCCCAGTCCTTGATCAGCACCGTCGCAGAAATCGCCAGACCGAGCAGCACGCCAATGCCGAGCCAAACCCACGCCGGCCACGCGGTGCGTTCGCGTTCGCGAAAGGCCTGTTTGGTCTGCTTCGCCATCACATACTCTCCGGAGCGGATACGCCGAGCATATCCAGTCCATTTTTCACTACCTGACGCACGGCGACTATCAGCGCCAATCGCGCATCGCGCAGATCGGCGTCGTCCACGAGGAACGCGTGTGCGTGATAGTACGTGTGCAGAGCGTACGCCAACTCGCGCAAGTATTGCGCGACGAGATGCGGTTCGAGATTGTTCGCCGCAGCTTCGATCACTTCCGGATAGCGCGCGAGTTCCGACATCAGCGCGCTTTCGTGTTCGCTGTCGAGTCGCGTGAGATGTTTCAGTCCGTTAACGCGGTCCCACGTCAAACCGCGTTCAGCCGCCTGGCGCAGCACGCTGCACACGCGGGCGTGCGCGTACTGCACGTAATACACGGGATTGTCGTTGCTTTGCGAGCGCGCGAGGTCGATGTCGAACACGAGTTGCGAATCGGATTTGCGCGCGACAAGGAAAAAACGTGTCGCATCGCGACCGGCTTCTTCGATCAGATCGCGCAGCGTCACGTAGCTGCCGGCGCGCTTCGACAATTTCACTTCCTCGCCGCCGCGCATGACCGTGACCATCTGATACAGCATGTAATCCGGATAACCCACTGGAATGCCTGAATCGAGCGCCTGCAATCCCGCTTTGACGCGGGCGAGACTGCCGTGATGATCCGATCCGAGCACGGTGATCGCGCGCCGATATCCGCGCAGCCATTTGCTGCGGTGGTAAGCGATGTCGGGCACGAAATAGGTGAACGTGCCGTCGGACTTTCGCATCACGCGGTCTTTATCGTCGCCGTAATCGGTGGTGCGCAACCACAGCGCGCCGCCTTCTTCGTAGGTATGACCGTGTCCGATAAGTTCGCGCACGGTTTCTTCGACCTTGCCATCGCCGTATAGCGACGACTCGAGGAAGTAGACGTCGAAATCCACCCCGAACGCTTTCAGATCGAGGTCCTGCTCGTGACGCAGATACGCCACGGCGAATTCGCGGATCGCTTCGAGATTTTCCGGATCGCGCGCGCCGACCACGACATGACCATCCGCGCTGGCGGATTCACCGGCAAGATAGGCCGTTGCAACGTCGGCGATGTAATCGCCACGATAACCATCGACCGGCCACTCCGACGATTCGGGCGCAAGTCCGCGCGCGCGCGCTTGTACCGACAGCGCGAGATTGTGGATCTGCACGCCGGCATCGTTGTAGTAAAACTCGCGGCGCACGTCCCAGCCGCTCGCGGAGAGAAGGCGCGCGATGGAATCGCCGATGGCGGCATTGCGGCCGTGCCCGACGTGCAACGGACCCGTCGGATTGGCCGACACGAACTCCACGCCGGCCATCTTGCCCGCGCCATTCTGGTTGCGGCCGTACTCGGCCGTGGTGTCGAACACGCGTGCAATCTCGGCGTGATACGCCTGCGGACTCAGGAAAAAGTTGATGAAACCTGGGCCGGCGATTTCCACTTTTTGTATTTGTGTACTTTGCGGCAGCGCGGCGACGAGTGCCTCGGCGAGCGCACGCGGATTCTTGCGTGCGGGTTTGGCTAGCAGCATCGCCGCGTTCGTTGCGAAATCGCCATGTTCCTTCTGCCGCGTACGTTCGATGACGAAAGGCGCGGCGGAATCGGCCGGCAGCGCGCCCTGTTCCCGCAGGCGATCGATCGCGCCCAGGACGAGTTGGTGCAAAGCTTCTTTCACGACGAAATCCTAAAGATGCGGCGTATTGTAGTCAGCGCCGTTTTCAATCAGAAGCGACGGCTCTGCTCGTCGCGTATCGTTTCGGAAAACCGCGTTGCAAAGCCAGTTTTCCTACGTTTGCCGCCTGTGGATAACTTTGTGGGTAGAGATGCTTGCCGCGGCGAGAACGCTATGCTAGGACATGACAGATTCGCATTATTTGGCAAACTGCATTTTCTAACCATATGATTTTGCTGTCTTTCTGCGGTGAAATATAAGGGAAATGAAATTTGCACGGATACATTTCAACAAATGCCGCATTGTGTATAACGCGGCACAGTGTACGCACGAAACGGCCTCGTCAAAAAACCGCAATCCGGCGCGGTTATTCTCCATTCCGGCAGTAAACCAGCCTCGTTCAAGGGACGCGTAGCGTGCGGGATGCGCACGGTGCGCCAGGTGCAGGGACGCACCGACTGCCGGCGTCGTTTAGTCGATTTCCGCCACCACGGCGCGGAACGTTTCTAGCACTTCGGTTCCGTTGCGGGGCGACTGCGTGCTCTCGCGCATCTGGTGCGCCATGCGTCGAACGCGCGGCACGTTGTCCAGTTTCGCTTCGGCGAAGGCTTTGCGTCCTGGCCCCGAACTGAAACGGTGAAGTTCGAAGAAATAATGTTCCTGACCCGTCGTCAGAAAATTGAGGATCGGCTGCGCGGATTCAGGACTGTCCGGATTGCGGCGACTGCGCATCTCGCGTTCGAGACATAATCGCTCCGTGCTCGCCATGAAAATCGGGAAGGCTTCGGCGACGTTCGCGGTATCGAGGTCGGACGCGACCAGCGCGAGTTCGAGTGCGTGCACCATGCGTGGATCGTCGCGCCATCCGGGTGCGTGTTTGTCGAGTTTTTCGTCGAGCTTCTGCGCCAGCGCGCCACCCGACTGCATCACCATTTCCGCACTGTTGTATTCCTCGGCCGGTGGCGCGGGACGCGCATCGAACGTGCTGCCCGCAATCATCAGCTCGATGCCAAGATAAACGGTGGCGTGATCTTCGCGCGAGAAACCGGCGACATCGAGAATGCGAAATGTTTCCTCGATGCTCGCTCGCTCGTTGCTGCCGATGCCGGCTGCGAATTGCGGAACTTCGCGCTGACGCAGGTCGTGCGCCGCGCCGAACAACGCGAGCAGAAACCAATCCAGAACATCGAGCGATTCCATGCCGACGGCGTCCAACATGCGTTCCAGTCGGGCACCGAGGATTTCGAAGATATGATTTTCGTTGTGGTAGTGATGATAGTCCTTGCCCCAACTGCCATGCCGATAAGCCAGGCGGCAGAATGCGATGCGGATTGCGTCTTCGGCAGCGTTCAACGTCGCCGGCTGGATACCGGCGGTGATCGGCGCGAAACGCGCGCGTCGCTGCGCGAGCAGCGCCTGCAACTCCGGCCGTCGTTCGTCGACCAGTCGTCGCGCGGTCGCCGCATCGGGAACGAGGCGTTCGCACTCGTCCGCAGGAAACTCGCTGGGATAATTGAAGATCACGTCCGGTGCCATCCTCCGGCGGCGAGTATAGCCAAACGCACTCGCCCGCACGTGAGAGGTCACACGAATGGCAGATCGTCCATCAGTCCTTTCTCGGAAAACGACAGCACCTTGCCGAAACCGATGATGAAGTGGTCGAGCACTTTCACATCGATCATGCGCAGCGCCTGTTTCAGGCGTCGGGTGAGTTCGCGGTCGTCTGGACTCGCCTCGGCAATGCCGGACGGATGGTTGTGCGCGAAGATCACGCAAGCAGCATTGTTCGCCAGGCAGCGGCGCACTACCTCTCGGATCGATACTTCGGCGCCGGAAATCGATCCTCGCGCCAATTCCTCGAAGGCAATCATGCGATGTCGGATGTCGAGGAACAGGCATGCGAACACTTCATACGGATAGCCGGCCAAGCGCGATTTCAGGTATTCGCCGCACGCGCCGGGATTGAGCGGCCTCGAGCGCTTCACTTTGTCGCCGAGATAGCGCCGACCGAGTTCCAGTGCGGCGTGCAGGCGTGCCGCCGTCGCCAGTCCGAGGCCGGCGTGCGCGGCCAGCGCCGGCAATTCTTGATCGAGAAGCGAGCGCAGACTCCCGCGTAGCGAGAGAAGTTCGCGGCCGATGTCCACGGCGTTTGCGCCACGCCGCCCACTGCCGATGAACAGCGCAAGTAATTCGGCATCCGATAACGCGCCGGCGCCGCGTTCGGCAAGCTTTTCACGCGGGCGCTCACTTACTGGCCAATCACGAATCGTCATGCGGGCATGATCGCCGAGCGAGCCTGCGACCACCGCGGGCGAATGCGCAAATTCCGGTAAGCTATCGACGCTCCACTGCGTAGTCGACTTCCTACATGACCGCGACGCCACTGGCCAATCTGCACGTCCTGCTCGGCGTCTCCGGCGGCATTGCTGCGTACAAGGCCTGCGAGTTCACGCGCCGGTTGCGCGACGCGGGCGCAGAAGTTCGCGTGGTGCTGACGCAGAACGCCACGCGATTCGTCACGCCGCTGACGTTCCAGGCCTTGTCCGGAAATCCGGTGCGCCACGGTTTGTGGGACGAAGCCGCCGAAGCCGCGATGGGTCACATCGAATTGGCGCGCTGGGCCGATCGCATCGTGATCGCGCCTGCGAGTGCGGACATCATCGCGCGTCTCGCGAACGGTATGGCGGACGATCTGTTGACCACGTTGTGCCTCGCCAGTGCGGCACCGATCGCCATCGCGCCCGCGATGAATCAGCTCATGTGGGCGAAAGCGGCGACGCAGGACAACGTCGCGACGTTGCGCGCGCGCGGCATCGATGTGCTCGGTCCGGGATCGGGAGGTCAGGCGTGCGGCGAATTCGGTGCGGGCCGGTTGCTCGAAGCCAATCAACTGGTCGATGCACTGATGGCGCTGCACGGCCCTCGCGCGCTGAGCGGCAAACGCGTCCTCGTCAGCGCGGGGCCGACGTTCGAAGACATCGATCCGGTGCGTTTCATCGGCAACCGCAGCTCCGGCCGCATGGGTTTCGCCATCGCGCAAGCGGCTGCCGAGATGGGCGCCAACGTGCAACTGATTGCCGGCCCGGTACATTTGCCGACACCGCGCGGCGTCGCGCGCGAAGACGTGCGCAGCGCGCGTGACATGCGCGCGGCCGTGCAGCGACATGTGCCGACAAGCGATATTTTCATTTCAGCCGCGGCGATCGGCGACTATCGCCCTAAGACCGTCGCCGACCATAAGCTTAAAAAAAGTGATGGGCCGCTGAAGCTCGACTTGGTTGAAAATCCGGACATCCTTGCCGAACTCGGCGCGGTGAAGGCGCGACCTTTTCTGGTCGGGTTCGCCGCGGAGACGAACGATGTAGCGAAATACGCGCGCGCCAAATTGACTGCAAAAAAGATCGACCTCGTCGCCGCCAATCATGTCGGCGGCGGCAAAGGCTTCGACAGCAGCGACAATGAACTTACGTTGTACTGGAAGGATGGTGAGAAGAAACTGCCGCGTGCCGACAAGCGCGATCTGGCGCGCGGTTTGCTAGAACAGGTCGTGTCATTGTGGGCGTCGCGAACGCGCGGAAAAAAACGTGGTCGATAACGTGATCGAAATCGAAGTGAAGGTGCTGGACGCCCGGGTCGGCGCCGAATTTCCATTGCCCGCCTCGGCCACCGCCGGTTCGGCGGGCGTCGATTTGCGCGCCATCATCGACACGCCGCTGACACTCGAACCCAACGGCAGCGCCTTGATTGCAACCGGCATCGCTATCCATATCGGCGATCCGAGGTATTGCGCAATAATTCTGCCGCGTTCGGGACTTGGCCATAAGCATGGCATCGTGCTGGGCAACCTCGTCGGCTTGATCGATGCGGACTATCAAGGACCACTCATGATTTCCTGCTGGAACCGAGGGCAGGCGGCATATACCATCGTGCCCGGCGAGCGCATCGCGCAGTTGGTTTTCCTGCCCGTGGTCCAAGCTCAGTTTCGTATCGTGGACGAGTTCGCGGCCAGCCAGCGTGGTGTCGGCGGATTCGGTCATACCGGCACGGCCTAGAAGACCTCGGATGAAGGAAACCGCCAAAAAGAAATTGTCCGCGCTCGAACTGTCGCAGTCGCGACGCGGGCGGCAATCGCGTTTCAGCAATCTTACCGATCCTGGTGCGCTGCTGATCGGTGGCGGCTGCCTGTTTCTGATTGCCGCGCTCATTTGTTTTTGGCAAAGCTGGTTGATCGGTCGCGAACTGAGCGGCACCCGACAGATCGAACAATATTCCACCACGGAAGTCGAGGCGCTCGGCAAGTACGCCGCCGACGCGCGGCTTCGTATCATCCACGCGGTCAATAGCGACAGCGTGACCTCCGCGTTGGTGGCTGGTGGCGATGGCGCGCTGGATGCGGCGCGTGCTGCGCTGAAGCAGGCGCTGCCTGATTTGGTGTCCGCCGATTTCTACAAGGCTGACCTTAGCGATGTGCTGAGCGGCGATTTCGCAAAGTTCGGTTATGCCAAAGCGGCGATGCTTGTGCGTTCGCACGAACTCAAACTTGGCGCGCCTTTGCAATCGCACCTCAAGGCCGACAAGCAACGCGTGCTTGCCTTCGCGCTGCCGGCGACGCGTAATCGCGACGCAGTGGCGTTCGTGTATGTCGAATTGCCGTTCGAACCGCTGCTGCAGATTTTTCAGCAGCCGAGCATCAGCAACGCACGTATCGATTTGCGTCAGGGCGACGGTCGCGGCGATCTGCTGCTCGACAGTATCGGCGATACGCACACGGTCAGTTCGTTGAACGATATCGGCGTGCCCATCGGCGGAAGCGTGTTCCGCATCGGTGCAGTGCCGGAAACGTTTCCGATTTTCTTGCCCGACAATCTGTGGATCGCGTTGCCTCTGTCCCTTGCATTGGCGCTCGTCGGCGCATTCTTTTTGTACGCGCGCAACGTGGGCTGGAGCGCGGCCGTGGATCGCGTCGCCCGCCGCAAAGCGACCGCGGTCGACGAAACCACGCTGGCACAGACGCTGGCGATGGATCCCAAACCGGTCGCGGCAAAACCGAGAATCGCGCTCGCAGCACCGGTGCCTGCCGCCGTGGAAGTCGCCGTGGACCCAAGCATATTCCGCGCGTACGACATACGCGGGGTGCTCGGAAAAACGCTGACCGCCGGTGTCGCACGTCAGATCGGCCGCGCGATCGGCAGCGAAGCGCGCGATCGTGGCTTGCGCGAGATCGTGGTCGGCCGCGACGGACGCCTGTCGGGTCCGGAACTTTCCGAGGCACTGATGGAAG
>CAZZYA010000004.1:0-34724 GCA_964658115.1 uncultured Rudaea sp.
CGACATTTCCGACGGTTCTGTTTTCCGGCCAAAAAAGTCAGCTCGCCGATATCCGCGCCGCCGACGCGGCGTATCCGCTGCGCGGCGAACTGCGCGTGCGCAGCGCGACCGGCGCGGAATTTTCCGCGCACGCGCCGCCGACCGGCAGCGTTTACGCCGAACAGCGACTGCTTGCCGCGCTCGATCTGAAAACCGGAAGCGAATTGCAAATCGGCGATCGCACGCTGCGCATCGCCGGCGAAATCGAGCGCGAGCCCGATGGCGGCGAATTGTTCGCGCTCGCGCCGCGTGTCGTCATGTCGCTCGACGATGCGCGCGCCGGCGGATTGCTGGCCGTCGGAAGTCGCGCGCGCTATCGCCTGATGGCGGCCGGCGACGAGCGCGCCGTGGCGGAATTCACGACGTTCCTCAACACTCATAAACCCGACAGCGGCGAGCTGATCACGGTCGAGCAGTCGCAGCAGAATTTGAAAAGCGCGTTCGATCGCGGCGATGCATTCCTGCGGCTCGCGGCATTGTTGGCCGCGTTGTTGTCCGGCATCGCGGTCGCGCTCGCGTCGCAGCGTTATGCGCGGCGGAAAACCGATGAAGTCGCGCTGCTGCGATGTCTCGGCGCAAGCGGCGGTGAAGTGACGCTCGCGATCGCGACGACCCTCGCGATGCTCGCCGTGCCCGCGTGCGCGATCGGCGCGGTGATTGGACTCGGATTGCAGCAAGTGGTGTTCGCGCTTGCGAAGGATTTGCTGCCGGTCGCGTCGAATGTGATTCCGCTGGCGCCGACCGCCGCGTCGTTCGCGGTGGGACTGGCCGTGCTGTTCGGATTCGCACTGCCGCCGCTGTTGCGTCTGCGCGACGTTCCGCCGGTGCGCATTTTCCAGCGCGCCGCCGGCGCGCGCGTGCGGCGCTTCGACGTGTTGTATCTGATTCCGTTCGCGGTCAGCGCGCTGCTCATCTACGTCGAAAGCGATACGCCGAAGCTGGCGGCAATCCTGAGCGTCAGCCTGTTCGGCGTCGCGGCGGTCGCGTTGCTCGCCGGATCGCTGCTGATGCGCGTGGTGCGTGGTGCGCGCGGATTCGCCGGCGCGTTACGCTTCGGTCTCGCGAATCTCGCGCGACGTCGCGCACTGAGCCTGTTGCAGATCGTCGCGCTGGCGTTGGCGATCACCGCGCTCGATCTTCTCGCGGTGGTCGGACCGTCGCTGCTGTCGGCCTGGCGCGCCGAATTGCCGCCGACCACACCGAATTATTTTCTGATCAACATCCAGCCCGAGCAGCTCGATGGCGTCTCCGCCGCGCTGAAGAAAACCGGCGCGGAAAACATCAATACGTTGCCCCTCGCGGTGAGCAAACTCGTGGCCATCAACGGAACGCCGCCGCGCGCGGAGGATTTCGCCGATCGCCGCGCCGCCGGTTGGATCAACGGTGAAACGCGCATGTCGTGGAGTGCCGAGGTGCCGCCGTCGAATCGCGTGATCGCCGGAAAATGGTTCGACGCGCATCCGTCCGAACCGCAGATTTCGGTCGACGAAATGTGGGTCGAGATGTTTCATCTGAAACTCGGCGACACGCTCACGCTGCGCGTCGGCGACCGCGACATCGTGGCGCGCGTGACCAGCGTGCGCGGCGTACGCTGGGATTCGTTTCGTGTGAACTTTTTTCTGCTGCTCGATCCGGATAGCGCGCAAGGCATTTCGTACAGCGACATCGCCAGTTTTCATCTGCCGCCGGATTCGACCAACGCGCTCGCCGCGCTGTCGCGCGATTATCCCAACGTGTCGCTGATCGATTTGACCGCGTTGCTCGACCGTATCAGGGACATCATCACGCGCGTCGGCACCGCGGTCACGGCGGTACTCGCATTCAGTCTGGCCGCCGGCATTCTTGTTCTTTTCGCGGCGCTCGCGGCGACGGCCGACGAACGCCGTTTCGAAAGCGCGCTGTTGCGCACACTCGGCGCGCATCGCGGGCAACTCGTGCAAGCCGTGCTGGCGGAATTCGCGGTGGTCGGATTGCTCGCGGGTATCATCGCTGCCGTCGGCGCGGGTGGCGCGGGTACGTGGCTCGCGCGCAGCGTGTTCCGCATTTCAGCGTACGTGCCGCCGGTCTCTGCGCTTGCGGTTTCGATCATCGCCGGCGCCGTGCTTGTCGCGGTCGCGGGATTGGCCGGCACGTGGCGCGTGACGCGCAGTTCGCCGTTGCTTGTGTTGCGCCGTGCGTAGCTCGTCGGCGGCAGGTTATAAACTGCCGCCATGATGGAATCGCTGATCGACTTCAATCCAACGCCGCGCATCGAGCGGGTGCCGATCGAGAACGGGCAATTGTGCTACGTCATCGACGATGCGCTGCGCGACCCGGAACGATTGGTCCGGTTCGCGAGTGAACAGCGCAGCGAATTCCACATCGTCGATTACAATGCGTATCCGGGTTTGCTGCTGCCGACACCCGGCGAAATCAGCGACAAGCTCAACGCGTTTTTCGTCGATCATCTGCGCGGACTTTTCGATGCGCGGCGCGTCATTCGCATGCACAGCCGGCTGGCGATGGTCACGCTGCCGCCGGAGCAATTGAGGCCGTATCAGCGCATTTGTCACAGCGATGCGATGAGTCCCGATCCGCAACAGTCATTGCAAGCATCCGTGCTGTATCTGTTTCGCGACGAATCGTTGGGCGGCACCAGTTTTTACGCGCCGAAACTTGGCGCGCACGAAACGCACCAGCTTTTCAGCGACGCGGCGAATCTTCCGAACGCGCAATTCGCGCAGCGTTACGACATCGCGCCCGGCTATATGTGCGAATCGAACCCGTATTTCGAGCGCGTCGCGACCGTGCCGCCGAAATGGAATCGGCTGATTTTCTACGACGGGGGTTTGCTGCACTCCGGCGACATTCGCGCGCCTGACAAAATGAGCCCGGATCCGCGCGTAGGCCGGCTTACGTTGAATGGCTTCTTCACCAGCCGGCGCCGCGCTGCATGAAGTGACCAATTGCATACGACGCGCCCCCGCGAAACGCGTACAACAGCGCGAATCACGGAGAACACGTATGACGATCTCGCGCCGCCGTTTTCTACAGAACGCCGCTGCCATCGGCGCCGTCGCCGCCTTCGCGCCCACCAGTTTTGCCTCGACCACGAAGTGGCATGAGCGCCGCGATTTATTTCCCGAAGGCGTAGCGTCCGGCGATCCGACCTTCGACGGCGTGATCCTTTGGACGCGCCGGCCGTCGAGCGCTGGGAAATCCGTGCGTCTGACGTGCGAGGTATCCGATGACGCATCGTTCGCGCGCATCGTCGCGACGGCCAAGTCGACGGTTTCCGCCGACACCGACTGGACGACGCGTGTGCTGGTCGGCGGTCTGAAGCCGGCATCGGAATATTGGTATCGGTTCACGGATGCCGATGGCGCGGGCAGTCGCGTCGGACGCACGCTGACTGCGCCGCGCGAGGACGATCCGCATCCGGTGCGGTTCGTGTTCGTGTCGTGCCAGAACGCGAACTTCGGCGCGCAGAACGCGTATCGCCGGATGATTTTCGAGGACAAGAAAGCCGCGCGCGACGATCGCATCGGCTTCGTGCTGCACCTGGGCGATTTCATCTACGAACTTGTGTGGTATCCGGAAGATCGCGCCGAAATGTACGACCGCCGCATGCGCGACATCGTGCGCTACGAACATGGCGAGAAGATCGACGACTTCCACATCCCGACCACGCTGGCGGATTACCGCGCCATCTACCGCGCGTATCTTCGCGATGCGGATTTGCAGGATGCACGCGCGTATTTTCCGTTCGTGCCAATGTGGGACAACCACGAATTCAGCTGGCTCGGATGGCAAAGTCTGCAGGAGTTCGACGGCAAGACGCGTCCGGCGCAAACGCGCAAGGTCGCCGCGATGCAGGCATGGTTCGAGTTCCTGCCCGCCCGCGTGCGCAAACCGTCACCGGGATTCGACGCGTTCGATGCGCCACAGGTGGTCGATGCGCCGATCGAAACGTTCGATGCGCACGGACTCGGCACCGAACCGAACAATCTTGCCGCGCTGAAAAGCCTCACCGGCTATCGCGCCGTGCGATGGGGTCGCAATGTCGATCTGATCATCACCGATCAACGCAGCTACCGTTCGCGCGACCCGCTCGGACGTCCGCAAGCGGATGCGTTTTCGACGAAGGATTTTTCGCAGTTCGTCGACGAGAACGCGCAGCGCGTCGTGGATGGCGGACGCGATTTCAACGGCGGAAAACCGCCGTCGAAAATCGCGTTCGGCGAACGATCGATCGATAACTACGCACGCAACGATCCGCCGCAGACGATCCTGGGCTCCGAGCAGAAGCATTGGTTTCTCGATCGTTTAAAAACGTCCCGCGCAACATGGAAAGTATGGGGCAACACCGTCGCGACACTGGACATGCGCGCCGATCCGCAGAATTTGCCGGCCGATTGGCCGTCCAAATGGCCGGGCGGTTACGCCGGTTTCGGTGGCGGCGATTTTGGATCGGCGTATGCCGAGCGCGCGGAGATTTACGACTTCGTCGCGCGCGAAAAAATTACCGGTTTCGCGACGGTAGCAGGTGACCGGCACAGTTTCTGGGCGGGCTACGCAACGAAGGACTTGCCGCCGCAATCGTTCGCGCCGGTCGGGGTCGCGTTTGTCACCGGTTCGATTTCAGCGCCGGGAATGGTCGAAGCGTTCGAGCACAAATTTCCGAAAGATGCGCCGACGCGCCCGCTGTTTCTTGCCGATCGCGCCGCGCCCGCGAAGCCCGAAGCGAGCGTGAACCTGATGCTTCGTCACGGCGTGCGCACCGCGCTCGAATATTCGCACAGCGGCGATCTGGCCAAGGCGAAAGCGCTGTCGAATCCGGACAACGCGCCGCACGTGACGTTCGTGGACATGGGTGGACACGGTTACTCGGTCGTGCGCGCCGCGACGGATGCGTTATCGGTCGAATTCGTCTGCATTGCGCGGCCGATCGAGCGCAGTCCTGACGAAAATGGCGGCCCGTTGCGCTATCGAGTGACAAATACCGCGATGGCTTGGAAAGCCGGAGAAACGCCGAAACTGGCGGTTCGCGTGGATGAGGGCGATGCCTCGCTTTCAACGTGATTTATCCGTACGCGTAAGTATGGCGCGTCGCACAAAAGTGGAAAAATCCACTTGCGCGACGGTGAAGGTCGAACTCGTGAAACGGCGCACCGCGACGCGGTTTTGCGGCACACGACAGAAAATTGTTGCAGTGCTTTTGCATTCGGACATGCAAACGTTTACATTCCGCGCGCCGCGACTTTGCGAAAAATTTACATTGCAACGCGCGGGTTAGGGGCGGAGAGCTGGATGGCGGTGACGATCAAAGACGTGGCGCGGGAAGCGAGAGTTTCCGTGGCATCGGTGTCGCGAGCGCTCAATGGCAGCGCGAACGTCACTGAGATCACGCGTCGCCGCATCATTGGGGTGGCGGAACGGCTTCGGTATGTTCCGCACAGTGCCGCGCGCAGTCTGATCACGCGTCGTACGCAGACGGTGGGCGCTTTACTGCCGGATCTGTTCGGAGAGTTTTTCTCCGAACTCATTCGCGGCATCGATTTGGCGGCGCGCGCGAGGGGTTTGCACTTGTTGGTATCGAGTTCGCATGGTCATTCGTCGGAAGCCGCCGCCGCGCTACGCGCGATGCAAGGCCGCGTCGACGGCGTGCTGGTGATGTCGCCGCATGTCGATGCGACGTTTCTTTCGGACCATCTTTCGTCGGGCCTGCCGGCGGTGCTGATCAACACACCGCTGCACGACAGTCGTTATGCGACGCTCAACGTCGACAACTACGGCGGCGCGCTCGCGATGACTCAGCATCTGATCGAGCGCGGTTTCCGTTCGATCGCGTTCGTCACCGGACCGCACGGCAACTTCGATGCGAGCGAACGGCAACGCGGATTCGACGATGCGGTCGCGCGCAGTGAAAAATCCATCGACGTGCAAATCCTGCGCGGCGATTTCAGCGAAGAATCCGGCTACCGCATCGGCAGGCAGTTATGCGAAGCGCGCGCGCGTCCGCGTGCGATTTTCGCCGCCAACGACACGATGGCGATCGGCATACTGCTCGCCTTCAACGGAGGCGGTGTGCGGGTGCCCGATGACGTCGCGCTCGCCGGCTTCGATGACATTCCTATTTCTCGTTTCGTGAATCCACCGCTGACGACGGTACGGGTGCGCATCGCGGATCTCGGCCGCAGCG
Organism: uncultured Rudaea sp.; assembly: GCA_964658115.1. Lineage (GTDB taxonomy): Bacteria > Pseudomonadota > Gammaproteobacteria > Xanthomonadales > Rhodanobacteraceae > Rudaea. The sequence goes on from CAZZYA010000004.1 coordinate 6,221, forward strand.
CACTCGAGCAACTTTCGCTTCAGCTCGACAAGCAGGAAGCAATCGATCCGCAAGAACAGAAACCGAGTTGCGACATCGTCGTGCGCGCGTCGTGCGGCGGGCTTGATCCATCGGCGACGGGTCCAGGGCACATGGGCGCGGCGTCCAACAAACATAGTTAGAAATTCCTCGGGAGGAGAGTCATGAGTAGGCAGTTACCGTTGCGCAAGAAATTGCTGGTGTCGCTGATCCGCACGGCGGTGTTCAGCACGGCGCTGGCTCCAGCGATCAGCATGGCGCAAAGCGCCGATGCAAACCTTCGTGGACACGCGCCCGCGAATTCCACCATTACGGCGAAGAACGTCGCGACCGGCTCGGTGCGTCATACCACCGCTGGCGGCGACGGCACGTACGCGCTGGTTGCGTTGCCGCCAGGCACGTACACCGTCGACGCGGGACCGGGCACCGAACAGACCGTGACGCTCACTGTCGCGTCGTCCGCCAACCTGGACCTCGGCGCGAACGCGCCGGCGCCGGTCGGCGCGGCGACGACGCTGGAAGGCGTCTCGGTTACCGCCACGACCTTGACCGAAGTGAAGACATCGGAAGTCGGAACGAACGTGTCGCTGCACGAGATCGAAACCGTGCCGCAGCTCACGCGCAACTTCCTCGAATTCGCCGATACCGTTCCGGGCATGATCTTCACCACGGACTCGACCGGTCACACCTCGCTGAAAGGCGGCGCGCAGAACACCAGTTCGGTGAACGTCTACATCGACGGCGTCGGACAAAAGAGCTACGTGAAGGAAGGCGGCGTCAGCGGTCAGTTCTCGAGTCAGGGTAATCCGTTCCCGCAGTTGGCGATTGCCGAATACAAGGTCATCACGTCGAACTACAAAGCGGAATATGACCAGATTTCGAGCGCCGCCGTGACGGCGGTTACGAAGTCCGGTACGAACGAATTCCACGGCGAAGTATTCGGCGATTACACCAGCGATCAATATCAGGCGGAGACGCCGGCCGAGAAAGCAGCCGGTAAACAGTCGCCGTTCGAGAACAAGGAATACGGTTTCGACGTCGGCGGTCCGATCATCCAGGACCAGATGCATTTCTTCCTGACGTATGAACACAAGGGTCTCGATAATCCGGTTGCTATTTTCCCAGGCGTTTCCGGCACGACGAGCCTGCTTCCCGCCAGCGCGCAGTCGCTGTTCGGGGCGGCGAACAATCCGTTCGACGAAAAACTGTACTTCGGCAAAGTCGATTGGGAACCGACCGACCGTGATCGTTTCGAACTGAGCGGACAGTACCGTGATGAGAACACCGTCGACAACGTCGGCGACCAGACCACCGCGTCGGCGGGCCTGCAAACCAAGAACACCGACAAACGCTACGACCTGCGTTGGGAACACACGGCCGATCATTGGACCAATGAAGCGCTGATCACGTATGAAAACGCTGCCAATATTCCGCAGGCGATCACGCAGGGCATCGGACAGGCTTACACGTTCGGTCCGACCAATGACGGTCTGATTATTCAGACCGGAGCACCCGATCCACGCGCTGAGCAGGACAAGGGTCAGAAAGGTCCGGGCTTCAAGGATGATCTGACCTTCAACAATCTCAACTGGTACGGCGACCACACGATCAAGATGGGCGTCAAGTTCAAGGACGTGAAGCTGTTCGCGCAGGACGCCGGCAATGCGACAGGCCAGGTGTTCTACAACGTGTGTCCGATCACCAGCACCGATCCGACGTGCCCGCCAGGCACGGGTATCGATCCGTACAAAGCGATTTTCGCCATCACCAATCCGGGTTACAGCCCGCTGGTGTCGTCGAAGGACAAGCAGTACGGCACCTATATCCAGGACGATTGGGCGGTCAACGACAAGCTGACCCTGAACCTCGGCGTGCGTTGGGATATGGAAGACAACCCGTCGTATCTCAATTGGGTCACGCCAGCGAATTTCGTCGCGGCGATCGATGGCCAGGACCCGCGCGCCCCCGCGGGCCAGACGTATGCGCAGTCGTTGGCCAAGGGCGGCATCAACATCAACGACTACATCAGCAACGGTCATAACCGTTCGTCGTACAAGGGTGAATGGCAGCCTCGCGTCGGCTTCTCGTACGATCTCGGTGCCGACGAACAGCACGTGATCTTCGGCGGCGCCGGCCGTGCCTACGACCGCGACCTGTACGACTATCTGCAACTCGAACAGACCAAGCTTGCGCTGGCGGAACCGACTCTGTATTTCAGCAGTCCGGGTCAGCCGTGCAAAGGCCAGCCGTGCCTTCCGTTCAACTCGTCGTATCTGGCCAATATCGCCGCGCTGCAATCGTTGGTCGCTGGCAGCACCGCGGGATACGAATTGGATGCGTTCACCAACAATCTGAAAGTGCCGTATTCGGACCAGTTCAGCTTGGGCATGCGCAACAAGGTCGGCGATTGGGATACCAGCGCCACCGTCGCGCGCATCCTGAGTTACGACGGAATCGCCGCGCAACTCGGCAATCGCAATCCGGACGGTTCGTTCTGGATGGGCGGCGGCCAACCGTGGGGCGCTCCGATTCCGGGCTTCGGAAATCTGATCCTGTGGAACAACGGTATTCAGACGCGTACATCGCAAGTGCTGTTGTCTGCGGACAAACCGTACACGAAGCAATCCGGCTGGAGCGCGAGCTTCGCGTACACCTACACGCATGCGCTGCAGAACCGCGATATCAACGAGCACTATTCCTTCGATCAGGAAACGATCCAGGACTATCGCTTCATTCTTTCCAACTCGGCTCCGAAACACCGGTTCGTCTCGACCGGTTCGTTCGATGGTCCGTGGGATGTGACCTACGCGGCCAAGCTGACGCTGGCTACGCCGACACCGAACGACGGTTTCATTCAGTACGCTTTTCCGGCGACGGCGCCCAATGGTGCAAACAATCTGCCGGCGGCGGGCATTCCTGAAGGCAAGCGCTTCGTGCTCGGCGGTCCGATCTGGGGTTATCGCTCGATCGATCTCGACGCGTCGAAGACATTTGATTTGACGCACGGAATCAGCTTCCAGGCCCGAATCGATGCGTTGAACATCTTCAACTATAAAAACCTGGTCGACATCAGCAGTACGTATCCGGGTTATTACCCGGTTGCTTACATCACGAACGGCAACATCACCGGATTCCCGCGCACGCTCAAGTTCGAGGGTACGTTCCGTTGGTGATAGGCTGACTACGGAATCGTCGGTTGTTTGTTTGCTAACACGAAACCCGCAATTGCGGGTTTCGTTTTGATCGGGGTGTTGCAAGCATGACGCAAAGTCGTTTGCGCGATGTCGTCATCGTCGGCGGCGGCAGCGCCGGATGGATGGCCGCTGCGGCGCTCGCCAAGGTATTCGGCGAAAAACTTCGCATACGGCTGATCGAGTCCGAGGAAATCGGCACGGTCGGCGTCGGCGAGGCGACGGTGCCGCATCTGAAACTTTTCAACCAGCTGCTGGAAATCGACGAAGCCGATTTCGTCCGACAAACCAAGGGCACGTTCAAACTCGGCATCGAGTTCGTTGATTGGGCGCGCATCGGCGATCGTTATATCCACGGATTCGGATCGATCGGCCACGACGTCGGCATGGTCCCGTTCCATCAGTACTGGATCAAGGCCTTTCACCAGGGCCAGGCCACCCGCCTTGACGATTACACGTTGTGCACGGCCGCCGCGATGCGCGGCAAGTTCATGACGTCGGCGTCCGACGTACCGCCTTCTTCGCCACTCGCCAATGTGGCCTACGCCTATCATTTCGACGCGGGGCTTTACGCTCAATATTTGCGTAAATACGCAGAAGCGCGCGGTGTGATTCGCACGGAAGGCAAAGTCGTCAGCGTGGAGCAACGTTCCGCCGACGGATTCATCGAATCGGTGACATTGCAGAGCGGCGAGAAAATCGCAGGCGATCTGTTTCTCGATTGCTCCGGTTTCCGCGGGCTTCTCATCGAACAGACATTGAAGTCCGGCTACGAATCGTGGAACCACTGGCTGCCGGTCGATCGCGCCGTTGCGATGCCGTCGCAGAACAACGGCCCGCCGACGCCGTTCGTGCGCTGCACCGCGCGCAGCGCCGGCTGGACGTGGCGCATTCCGTTGCAACATCGAACCGGCAACGGCTACGTGTATTCGAGCCAGTACATCAGCGACGACGAGGCCGCCGCCACGCTCAAGGCGAACCTGGATGCGCCGGCGCTCGCCGAACCGCGCGTGCTGCGTTTCACGCCGGGTCAGCGCAAGCGCAACTGGATCAAGAACTGCGTGGCGATCGGTCTCGCCAGCGGGTTTCTCGAGCCGCTCGAATCGACCAGTATTTATCTGATCCAGTCCGGCATCGCGCGGCTGGTGAATCTTTTTCCGGACAATGGATTCAGTGACGTCGTCATCGATCGCTACAACGCGCAGTGCGCGTTCGAAATCGAAAAAATCCGCGATTTCATCATCCTTCATTACTGTGCGACCGAACGCAACGATTCGCCGTTCTGGAACTACGTGCGCACCATGGAGATTCCCGCGCCGTTGCGCCAGAACATCGCGCTGTTCCGCGACAGCGGACGTTTCTACCGCAACGCCGAAGAAATGTTCGCGCTGGCGAGCTGGGTCGAAGTGATGGTCGGCCAGCGCATCATGCCCGAACGCTATCATCCGATCGTCGACCAGATGTCGGACGAGAAGCTCGGCCAATATATGGTGACGGTGCGCAACATCATCACGCAATGCGTCGACGCCATGCCCGCGCACGAGGCGTTCATCGCGCGGTGCTGCGCGGCGTGAAGAAGCGCTGAATTTATCATCTGCAGAACATCGTCGCGTGGGCTAAACTCGACGACCGAATACACGCGATACTGCCTCGCATGCTTCAGGGCAGCGCGGACCGTGCGGATGGCGCGGTCCTGATTTCCACATTCGACGCGAGCTGTCCGCGATGATGCGAAACCGAATTTTTCCGTGGCGAGTTGTAATCGTTTTCATCGCCGTTGTGCTATTCGCTGGCTCGGCGGCTGTCGCGCAGTCCTCGGCGCAAACCGATCACATCGGCGACTTCAAGGATCTGTCGAAAGATCAGAAGGCGATGCTCGATGATCTCGAGAAGCGCACCTTCGAATGGTTCCGCGACAGTGAGAACACCAAGATCGGCGTGACGCCCGATCACTGGGACGGCGTCGGCGGCGGCGGCGATTTCTTCGCTTCCGTCGCATCGACCGGATTCGGCCTGACCGCGTACGGCATCGGTGTGGAGCGCGGCTGGATGAAACGCAACGATGCCGTGCAGCGCACGCTGACCACGTTGCGCTTCTTCCACGACGCGCCGCAAAGCGACGACGCCGACGCCACCGGCGATCACGGTTTTTTCTACCACTTCCTCGATATGCAGACCGGCCGTCGCTACGGACCGAAGACATGGGTCGAACTATCGACCGTCGACACGACGTGGCTGCTCGCCGGCGCGCTGTTCGCCGAGTCGTACTACGACAAGAACACGAAAGACGAAAAGGAAATCCGCCGGCTCGCGGAAGAAATCTATCGTCGCGTGGATTGGACGTGGGCAACGCCGCGCCAGCCGCTCGTGGCGATGGGCTGGACGCCGGAAGCGAATTTCATTCACGCCGACTGGCAGGGCTACGACGAAGCGATGATGCTCTACGTGCTCGCGCTCGGCTCGCCCACGCACGCGCTCGACGCGTCGTCATGGAAAGCGTGGACGCAAACCTACGACGCATCCTGGGGCAGTTTCCAGGGGCAGGAACAACTCGGCTTCGCGCCGATGTTCGGGCATCAGTATTCGCACGTGTGGATCGACTTCCGCGGCATCCAGGACGACTACATGCGCAGCCACGGCATCGATTACTACACGAACAGTCAGCGCGCCGCGTTGTCGCAACGCGAATACGCGATCCACAATCCGATGGACTGGAACGGCTACGGCGCCGATGTGTGGGGACTTTCCGCGTGCAACGGCCCGCGTCGCGGATTGAGTCCCGGCGAAATCGACCGCTACAAGAACGACAAGAAAACCTTCTACGGCTACACCGCGCGCGGCGCCGGACTTGTGCATACGGTCGACGACGGAACCATTGCGCCGACCGCCGCGGCATCGTCGATCGCATTCGTGCCGGAACTGGCCATTCCCGCAATCGCTGAAATGAAAAAGCACTGGGGCGACAGCGTCTACAGCAAATACGGCTTCGTCGACGCGTTCAATCCGAGTTTCACGTTTACCGACCGACCGCTGCGCACCGGCAAAGTGGTGCCGGACGTCGGCTGGTTCGATACGATGTACATCGGCATCGATCAGGGACCGATCGTCGCGATGATCGAAAACTACCGCAGCGATTTTGTCTGGAAAGTGATGCGCAAGAATCCGTACGTTCGCGACGGATTGAAGAAAGCCGGTTTCGCTGGCGGCTGGCTGGATCAGCCGGTCAATCCGCCGAAGAAATGACGAGCGCGCGCCGCCTACGAGCGCTGCTGGCGGCGTGCGCCGGATTGCTCGTCGCGGCATGTGCGCAAAAAAATCCGGATCAGGTCACGCTGAAATTCTGGACGATCGGACGCGAAGGCGAAGTCGTGCAGCAATTGCTGCCGGGATTTCAAAAAACACATCCGAACGTCCGCATCGACATCCAGCAGATTCCGCTCACGGCCGCGCACGAAAAGCTGCTCACCGCGTTCGCAGGCGATGCATTGCCGGACATGGCGCAACTCGGCAACACATGGATTCCGGAATTCGTTTCCGTCGGCGCGCTCGAATCGCTGCAAGTAAATCTGGAACATTCCAGCGTCATCGATGGCAAGGATTATTTTCCCGGCATCTGGGATACGAATGTCATCGACGGCACCGTCTACGGCGTGCCGTGGTACGTCGACACGCGCCTGATTTTTTACCGCACCGATCTGCTCGCCGACGCCGGCTTCGCGCAGCCTCCGCGCGATTGGGACGAGTGGGCAAAACAGATGGCTGCGGTAAAAACGAAGCAGGGCAGCGGAAAATTCGCGGTGTTTTTTCCGCTCAACGAATTCGAACCGCTGTTGAACCTCGCGTTGCAACAGCCCGACGGATTGCTGAAAGACAACGACACACGCGGCAATTTCGAAAGTCCCGGTTTCCGCCGCTCGATCGAATTCTACGAACAGGCGTTCCGCAACGACTGGGCGCCGAAGATGAGCAACACCGAACTGCCGAACATCTGGGATGAACTGTCGCGCGGTTTCGTTACCTTCTACGTCAACGGACCGTGGAACATCGGCGAATTCGAACGCCGCGAGCCCGCTCTGAAAGGTCGCTGGAGCACCGCGCCATTGCCCGGTCAGAACGGCCCGGGCGGCGGTGCTGCCGGCGGATCGAGTTTCGTCATTTTCCACAATTCCAAAAATAAACAAGTAGCGTGGGAACTGACCGAATACCTTTCCGCTATTCCGCAACAGCAGAAATTCTACGAACTCACCGGCGACCTACCGCCGCGCCGCGCCGCGTGGAACGCGCCGATCCTCGCCGACGACGACTACGTGCGCGCCTTCCGCGCGCAGCTCGAACTCGTTAAACCGACGCCGAAAGTGCCGGAATGGGAGCGCATCACCGATCAAATGTGGCACGCGCAGGAGCGCGTCGCGCGCGGCGGCGAGCCGATCGATCAGGCGTTGCGCGAACTCGACGAGGCCACCGACAAGATCCTCGAGAAACGCCGCTGGATGCTTGCGAACAAGGCCACGCCATGACCGAAACCGGCAAGGCCTGGACTTTCCTGTCGCCCGCACTGCTCATCATCGGGCTGTTCTTTTTCGTGCCGGTCGTCGCCGCATTCGTGCTCAGCCTGACGGATTTCGATCTGTACGCGCTCGCCGACATCCACAACCTGCGCTTTGTCTGGTTCGCGAATTATCTCGACGTGCTGCAGACACCACTGTTCTGGAAATCGCTGCTCAATACGTTGTATTTCGTTGCCGTCGGCGTACCACTGTCGATGGCCGCTTCGCTCGCCGCCGCGATGCTGCTCAATTCGCCGCTCGCGAAACTGAAGGGCACATTTCGCACCGCGCTGTTCGCGCCGGTGGTGACGACCGTCGTCGCCGTCGCCGTGATCTGGCGTTACCTTTTGCACACACGCTACGGTTTCATCAACTACGCGCTCATCCATCTCGGCATACATCCGATCGATTGGCTCGGCGATCCGCATTGGTCGATGCCATCGATCATCCTGTTCGCCGTGTGGAAAAATTTCGGCTACAACATGATCATCCTGCTCGCCGGTCTGCAATCGATTCCGGTGGAGTTGTACGAAGCGGCGCGCATCGACGGCGCGTCGGCATGGGCGCAATTCCGTCACATCACGTTGCCGTCACTACGGCCGGTAATGCTGCTGGTCTCGATCATCACCGTCGCCGGCTATTTCCAGTTGTTTGCCGAGCCTTACGTGATGACCCGCGGCGATCCGCTGCAAAGCACCGTGAGCGTGTTGTATTACATGTACGAAGAAGGCTTCAAATGGTGGAGCCTCGGCCGCGCGTCGGCGATCGCGTTCATCCTGTTCGCCATCACGCTGATCGCGACGCGCATCCTTCTCTGGATCGGCCGTCGCGGCGAGGCGAACGGATGAACCGTCGTCTGCCAACCATTTTGATCAACGGCGGACTCGCGGTGTTCGCCGTGTTGACTATTTTCCCACTGTTGTGGATGGTGTCCGTTTCGTTCATGCATCCCGGCGAGGCGAGCGCGTTTCCGCCGCCGTTGTTGCCCGCGAAAGCGACATGGGACAACTACCATGAACTGTTCGAGCGCGCCGGCATGGGCCGCAACTTGCTCAACAGCCTGGCGATCGCGACGGCGCTGACGCTGCTTTCGCTCGCCTTCAATCTAAGCGCGGGTTACGCGTTCGCAAAACTGCATTTTCGTGGTCGCGACAAACTCTTCCAATATCTACTTGGTGCACTCGTCATCCCCGCGCAGGTGGCGATGATTCCGTTGTTCCTGATGATGAAGTCGATGCATCTGGTGAACACGTACGGCGGTGTAATCCTGCCGACAGCGGCCAGCGTGTTCGGTATTTTCCTCGTGCGCCAATACGCGCGTTCGATTCCCGACGACCTGCTCGAAGCCGCGCGGCTCGACGGCGCCGGCGAGTTCTATATTTTTTCGCGCATCGTTTTGCCGCTGCTGAAACCGATCGTCGTCACGCTCGCCATCTTCACGTTTCTCGCGAGCTGGAACGATTTCATGTGGCCGTTGATCGTGCTCAGCGATCAGGAATGGCAAACCGCGCCGGTGGCTATCGCCGGACTTTCGCGCGAACACGTGCAGGACAACGAACTGATGATGGCCGGTTCCGTCGTCACGATTCTGCCGGTGCTGATTCTGTTCCTCGTGCTGCAGCGTCACTACATCCAAGGATTGCTGCTGGGAAGCGTGAAAGGATGATCGCGCGTTGGTTCGGGTTTTTGTGTCTGCTCGCGTGCGCGTCGGCCAGTGCACAAACGCGCACGCTCGATGATTTCGAGAATCTTGCGGACTGGCGCGTCGATCACACCGATGACGTCGCCGCCGCCATCACGACTACGCCGGGTGAACGTGGTCAGGCAATGCGCCTGCAATTCGATTTCGCCGGCGTCAACGGTTACGCAACCGCCCGTCGTCAGCTGCCGCTCGATCTTCCCGACAATTTCGAACTGTCGTTCTGGATTCGCGGCGACGCCGGCGTCAACACCATGCAGTTCAAGCTCGTCGACGACAGCGGCGAAAACGTGTGGTGGATCAATCGACCCGATTTCACGTTTCCGCGAGAGTGGCAACAAATCCGCATCAAGAAACGCCAGATCGATTTTGCGTGGGGTCCGACGAAGGATCGCTCGCTCAAGCACATCGCCTCGATCGAATTCGTGGTGAGTTCCGGACGCGACGGCGGCAAAGGCCACGTCGATTTCGATCGACTCGAATTGCGCGCGCTACCGCCGCCGGACGCGAATCCACCGAAGCCCATCATCACGGCGAGTTCCGTGCATGCGAATTCGTCGCCCGATGCGGTGATGGACGGCGACCTCGGCACAAATTGGGGTAGCAAGGCGGCCAGCGGCACCGAGCAACATCTCGACATCGATTTCGTGAAGCCGCGCGAATTCGGCGGACTGACGATTCAATGGGCGCCCGGCGAAGGCGCCATCGACTACGACGTACAATTCTCCGACGACGGACAACAGTGGCGCACCGTTCGCACCGTGAAAAACGGCAACGGCGTCGTCGACTCGCTGATGCTCGGCGAATCGGAAACGCGCTATCTGCGGTTCGCATTGCACAAAGGAAAAGTCGGCATTTATGTATTGCGCGAAATAACCGTCGAACCGATCGAATTCGGCGCATCGGCGAACGCGTTCTTTTCCGCCCTCGCCAAAAAAGCGCCACGCGGAAATTATCCCCGCGGATTTACCGAGCAACCGTACTGGACGATCGTCGGCGTCGACGGCGTCGGCTCGCCCGCGCTGATGTCGGAAGATGGCGCACTCGAGCCGGAAAAAGGCGGCTTTTCGATCGAACCATTTTTGCTGGTCGGCGACAAAACGATCACGTGGGCCGACGTGCAACCGGAACAGTCGCTGCTCGAAGGCGATCTGCCAATGCCGTCGGTGAAATGGAAAAGTGGAAATGTGGAATTGTCGATTGACGCCTTCGCGCGTGGCGCGCGGGAGAATTCGTTGTTACTCGCGAGCTATCGCGTACGCAACACGAGCGATCGACCGCGAACGTTGACGCTCGCGCTCGCGATCCGACCGTTCCAGGTCAACCCGCCCGCGCAATTCCTCAATTCGGCCGGCGGCGCGAGTCCGCTTCACGACCTGGCCGAAAAGGACGGCATTATCAACATCGACGGCAAGCCCAGTTTGATTGCGCTCACACACGCCGATTCGTTCGGCGCGAGCAGTTTCGACAGCGGCTCCGTCGTCGATCGTCTGCGCAACCGCGCATCGCTTGAAATATCGGCGCACGACGACATCGGTTTCGCGTCCGGCGCATTGCTGTATTCGATGACGCTCGCGCCGAACGCCGAACGCGAAATCGATATCGCCGCGTTAACCACCGGCGCGCTCCCGACCATCACGCAACGCGATACGCTCGCAGCTTCGTGGCTCGCGCACGAGCGAGATAGCGTCGCGAAAAGCTGGCATGCCAGCATCGATCGCGTTTCGATCGTGGTCCCGCCAGCCGGGCAGCGACTCGTCGACGCTCTGCGCACGTCGATCGCGTACACGTTGATTTCGCGCGACGGTCCCGCGTTACGTCCGGGTACCCGTTCGTATGCGCGATCGTGGATACGCGATGGCGCGATGATCGAAGACGGCTTGCTCAGCGTCGGCAACATCGAGGCGGCGCGCCAGTTCGTCGACTGGTACGCGCCACGCCAGTTTTCCAACGGCAAAGTGCCGTGCTGCGTCGATCATCGCGGCGCGGATCCCGTACCTGAGAACGATAGCAACGGCGAGCTCATCCACGCCATCGCGCAACTTTATCGGTATGGCGGCGATCGCGCGGAGCTCGAACGCAACTGGCCGCACGTCGTCGGCGCCGTCGCCTACATGGACAAACTGCGCGCCAGCGAAACCGGCGCCGAGAACATTGCGTTCAAAGGCATGATGCCGGCCTCGATCAGCCACGAAGGCTATTCGTCGAAACCGATGCATTCGTATTGGGACGATCTATGGTCGCTGGTCGGCTACAAGGACGCCGCCGATATGGCCGTCGTACTCGGCCGCAACGACGACGCATCGCGCATCGCGCAATCACGCGACGGATTCCGTGCTGACCTGCTCGCGTCCATCGCAGCGACCGCAAAAGCGCACGCGATCGACTACATGCCGGGCTGCGCGGAGCTCGGCGATTTCGATGCCACGTCGTCGACGATCGCCATCGCTCAAGCCGGCGAACTCGATGCGTTATCGGAACCTTTGCACGCGACGTTCGAGCGCTACTGGAAGGAATCCGAAACGCGCGCGGACGGTTCGCGGCCGTGGAAAGATTACACGCCGTACGAATGGCGCACCGTCGGCGCGTTCGCGCGACTCGGCTGGCGCGAGCGCGCGCAAACCGCCATCGATTTCTTCTTCCGCACCGGCGCGCGTCCGCTGGCGTGGAATCAGTGGGCCGAAGTCGTCGGCAGCGACGCGCGCGAAATTCGTTTCATCGGCGACATGCCGCACATCTGGGTGGCGTCGGACTTCATTCGCTCGACGCTGGATTTGTTCGCGTACGATCGCGCATCCGACCATGCACTCGTTATCGGTGCCGGACTGCCGGCGGCATGGATCGAATCGAAAGAAGGCGTCGCCATCGCCGGTTTGCGTACGCCGTATGGCTTGCTCGGTTACCGCGTGCGCAGCGCAAACGGGCATGTCACGTTGCACATCGACAAAGGCATCGCGCCGCCCGGCGGATTGGTGTTCGCGTCGCCCTTTGAATCGGCGAGCAACGCGCGCGTCGACGGAAAAGCGGCGGTGTGGCACGGAAACCTGCTCAAGATCGTCGCGGCTCCGGCGGATATCGCGTTCGACGTCGCGCCGCCTTCCGCTGTTCATTGACGAGGTCGCGCATGCGTCGTTTTATCGTTCTGGTTTTCGCGATGTGGTCTGGCTTCTCGTATGCCGCGTCGGTCAGCGACAACGCGGCGCTCGATGGCGTCGCTTATCGCATCGATATTCCGGACAACTGGAACCACGAACTCGTCGTCTACTATCACGGTTATTCGCTCGATCCGGTGACGTTCGATGAACGGTTGTCGCCGATGTTCGAGCCGTTCTTGCAACGGCATTTTGCCGTGCTGCAATCGGCGTATTCGCAAACCGGTTGGGCCGTGGAGCAGGGATTTTCCGATACCGAGAAATTGCGCAACTATTTCGAGCGCAAATACGGCCGACCCAAGCGCATGTTCGTGTCGGGCATGTCGATGGGCGGCACGCTGACGGTGATGACGATCGAGAAAAAGCCGGAGATCTACGCAGGCGCCTTGTCGCTGTGCGGCGCGCTTGAACCGAGCAGCCGCATGCTGCAGCGCGACTTCTCGCTCGCCGCGGCGTTCGATTACTACTTTCCCGGAACACTCGGCCCTCTCGATTCGGTGCCGGCGGACTTCAAGCCGACTGACGCGCTCATAGCCAGCATCAACCGCGCCTTCGCGCAGAAACCGGCGGCACTGCACGATCTGCTGCATTTGTACGGTGCCGCGAACGAAAAGAATTTCGCGCCCGTCGTCGCGTTCATTCTTGCCGACACGCAGGAAATGCAGCGTCGCGCCGGACCGCATCCTTTCAGCAACGCCGATCTCATCTATACCGGCAGCTCGGACGATTACGCGCTGAACGATGGCGTCAAACGCTATCGCGCGGATGCGAAGTCGGCGGCGTACGTCGCGAAGTGGTACACCCCGACGGGCAATCTCACGCGCCCGATGGTGGCGCTGCACGACAGCGGCGATCCGCTCGTGCCGGCGTCCACCGCTTACGACTACGCGCTAACGGCGCAAAGCGCCGGACACGGCGACAACTTCGTGCAGCAATACGTCAATCACGAAGGGCATTGCGTCTTCACGCCGCCGGAAATCGGCAGCGCGTTCGATGAACTGGTCAAATGGGTCGACGGCGGCGCCAGACCTGAATCAGGCAAGCTGAAGCAATAGCTCGCCGCAGCGCGGCCGTCAATCGTTGAGCGATTGGCCGTTGCTCGCGACGACGTTCGCGTAATGATGACCGCTTGCCTTGATCGTCCGTTTCTGTGTGGCGAAATCGACATGCACGATGCCGAACCGCTTCGAGAATCCGAGCGACCATTCCAGATTGTCCATCAGCGACCACGCCATGTATCCGCGCACGTCGCAGCCTTGCGCGATCGCATCGGAAATGGCGCGCAGATGCTTCTTCTGATAGTTCACGCGCAACGGATCGTCGAGCACGCCGCCTTCGGCCACCGGCGGATCGTAAAACGCCGAACCATTTTCGGTGATGTATAAAGGTGGATTCTTATACCGATCGCGAATCCACGCGAGGGTGTCGGTCAAGCCTTGCGGAAACACTTCCCAACCGGTTTCCGTGTACGTCGCGTGCTGCCGCACCGGCGCGACCTTGAGCGGATAATTCGACGGCTCGTTGCGCGTGACGCTGCGCGTGTAATAGTTGAAACCCAGCCAGTCGATCGGCTGCTTGATGAGATCCATGTCTTCCTGCGGCCATTCTGGCCACGCATCGCCGAAGATTTCCTTCAACTCATCGGGATATTTTCCGAAGAACACCGGATCGAGATATTGCCGATTCATGTACGCATCCGCACGCTTCACCGCCGCCGCGTCGTCGGCGCTATCGCTCGCCGGATATTTCGGTTCGAGATTCACGACGATGCCGATCTGGTTTTTCCCGACCGCGCGATACGCCTGCACCGCTTTGCCGTGCGACCGCAACAGGTGATGACTGGCGATCGGCGCTTCGAATTTGCTGCGATGCCCCGGCGCCAGCGCGCCGTGCAGATAACCGCCGTCGGTCACCACCCACGGTTCGTTGTGCGTGGCCCATTTTTTTACGCGACCATCGAGTTTGTTGAACATCACCGTCGCGTAATCGGCAAACCAATCGGCGATGTCGGGATTGAGCCATCCGCCGCGGTCGTCGAGCGCCGCGGGTAGATCCCAGTGGTACAACGTCGCAAGCGGCTCGATGCCGTTCTCGAGCAAGGTGTCGACAAGTCGCGAATAGAAGTCCAAACCCTTTTGGTTGACGCGGCCTTTTCCTTCGGGCATCACGCGCGACCACGAAACGCTGAAACGGTACGCCTGCAAACCGAGCTGCTTCATCAGCGCGACGTCGGCGGGCATGCGGTTGTAGTGATCGCACGCCACGTCGCCGGTGTCGCCGTTCGACATCATCCCCGGCGTGTGCGCGAAGCGTTGCCAGATGCTCGGTCCGGCGCCATCGGCCAGCGGCGATCCTTCGATCTGATACGCCGACGTCGCGGCGCCCCAAAGAAACTTATCGGGGAATTTCACCCGTGTGCTCATGCGCGTTCCCGGCTGCCATTGCGCGATGTTGCGCAACAAAAAAATTGAAAACGATTACATGGCAGAATACCGGAACCGTCATGCTTTTTGTAGCAAACGGACGCTCGTTTTCGCGAAAATGGAACCCGCATGGCTTCAGTGACGCTCGATAACGTCCGCAAGGTTTACGACGGCAATGTCGTTGCCGTGGCGGGCGCCACGTTCAACGTCGAGGACGGCGA
This sequence comes from uncultured Rudaea sp., assembly GCA_964658115.1. Classification (GTDB taxonomy): domain Bacteria; phylum Pseudomonadota; class Gammaproteobacteria; order Xanthomonadales; family Rhodanobacteraceae; genus Rudaea. The sequence continues at coordinate 21,472 of CAZZYA010000004.1, forward strand.
ACTGCTGGTTCTCGTAGGGCCGTCGGGCTGCGGCAAAACGACCACGTTGCGCATGATCGCGGGTCTGGAGACGATCTCGTCCGGCACCATCAAAATCGGCGATCGCATTGTGAACCAGGTCGCGCCGAAAGATCGCGACATCGCGATGGTCTTCCAGAATTACGCGTTGTATCCGCACATGACCGTGGCCGAGAATCTCGGCTTCGGACTCAAGCTGCGCGGCGAGTCGAAAGAAACGATCGCCTCACGCGTGGCCGAATCGGCCGAACTGCTCGAACTGGGGCCTTACCTCGATCGCCTGCCGCGCGCCTTGTCGGGCGGACAGCGCCAACGCGTCGCGCTCGGCCGCGCGCTGGTGCGGCACCCACAGGTATATCTGCTCGACGAACCACTGTCGAATCTCGACGCGAAACTGCGTCTTTCCACGCGGCAGGAAATCGCGCGTCTGCACCGCAATGTGCAAACCACGATGATTTATGTCACGCACGATCAAATCGAGGCGATGACACTCGGGCAGCGCATCGTCGTGTTCAAGACGGGCGAGATCCAGCAGATCGACACGCCGATGAATTTGTATACAAAGCCGCAAAATGTACTCGTCGCGGGTTTTCTCGGCAGTCCGTCGATGAATTTCTTTCGCGGCAAACTCATCCGTGCCGATGGATTGCGGTTGCAGTGCAGGGGTGCGTCGCTGCCGTTGGGCACGCCGGCCGGTCTCGATGCATACATCGATCGCGACCTGACGGTTGGCATCCGTCCGGAAAATTTGCGCGTTGCGCCGGGCGATCCACTGCACATCGATGCGCAGCTCGACGTGCTCGAACCTGTCGGCAACGAAGTGTTCCTTCATCTGACGTGGGACGACCTGTCCATCGTCGTGCGCGAACCGATGCAGCAACTCCCGGCGCTCGGCACGACGCTCACGCTGAACTACGCGACGCCGTCACTGCACTTCTTCGACACGCAAAGCGAAAAGCGGATCGATGCATCATGATGTCGCGCCGAGACTGGCTGCGCAGTGCGAGTTCGCTCGCGGCCGCGTTGCCCTTCACGCACGCGTTGGCGCAGACGGTTGAACGCATGACCACGCGGATTATTCCCTCGACGAAAGAAGCGCTGCCCGTTATCGGACTCGGCACGTATCGCGTGCTCGATGTCACGCCGGATTCGGCCGAATACCGAGAACTTCCTGCCGTGCTCGATGCGTTGTTCGCCGCTGGCGGACGCGTTATCGACAGCTCGCCGATGTACGGCCGCGCCGAACAAACCGCGGGCGAACTGCTCGCCGCGCGCAACCTGCGCTACAAAGCATTCATCGCCACCAAGGTCTGGACGCAAGGCAAGCAAGCCGGCATCGCGCAAATGGAAAATTCGTTCCGTCTATTGCAGACGGACCGCATCGACCTGATGCAGATTCACAATCTCGTCGACTGGCGCACGCATTTGCCAACGTTACGACGATGGAAAGAACAGGGCCGCATTCGCTATATCGGCATCACGCACTACACGTCGTCGGCATACGACGCGGTCGAGGCCGCGCTCAAGGCCGAGTCATTCGATTTCCTGCAAATCAACTACGCCATCGACGAGCGCGAGGCGGAAAATCGCATCCTGCCACTCGCACGCGACAAAGGCGTAGCGGTTTTGTGCAATCGCCCGTTCGGCGGCGGCGGATTGTTACGCAGGCTGAAAAACCAGCCGTTGCCGTCATGGTCCGCCGACGTCGAGGCAACGAGCTGGGCACAGCTCGCGCTGAAATTCGTGCTCGCGAATCCCGCGATTACATGCGCGATTCCCGGCACCGGAAATCCGAAAAACATGACCGACGACGCTGCGGCAGGCAGCGGTCCAGCGTTGAACACCGCGCAGCTCAAGGACTTGATCGCAACCGCCGGCTGAGCGGGCGGCACGCGGATCAGCCGAACACAACCATGCTTTGCCGACTCAACAACGTCGGCACTCCGGCCGGTGACCACAACGTCGTCGATTGGCTCGTATAGCCGTCACGCGCGGCGATCATCTCGGCGTCGACCAGCCAGCCGCCGACGGGCTGCTGCGCGAAGTTCTGATCGAGGACTTCGAGCATCCATGTCATCGAACTGCCGGGTGTTGGCTTCGGCATCCACGAGAGCGCGACCGGCGGGACGAAATCGGCGAGCGCGACGAGATGCGATTCGGTCGTGTTGCCGGATTCCTTCATGCCTAGCTCGAACACGTTGCGATGGACGTGCTGGTTGGAAAACGGCAGCGCGCCGTCGATCAGCGATACGTCGAAATGCTGGAAGAAATTCGGCGTGAGATTGGGCACGAACGGCAACTGCATCCCGTTTTTCTTCGCCGGTGCAGACGGCAGATCGCGTTTGACGATCGATTCGCGCGCGTGGCCGAACACGCCGACGGCGTGCGCGAGCGTTTCCTGACCGCCGACGATGCGCGCTTCGACGTGCATCGTGTTCTTGCCGGCGCGCAATACGCTCGCGCGTGTTGTGCATTCGCCGGCGCCGATCGGCGCGATGAACGTCATCTGGAACGTGCGCAGCGAAAACGAGGGATCGACGAGGGTGCGCATCGCTTCGACGCAGAAGGCGCCTTGCAGTCCGCCGAATGCGCTGCGGCCTTGCAGCCAATCGTTGGTCACGTGGGAAACGAATGATCCGGATTGCCTGCGCGCGTCGCGCAGAAGTTCGCTCAACGTCATGGTCGTATCCTTCTGCGGAAGTTGTCGATGTTACGGGCGCGACGGCAGTGCGGACAATCGCGCATGGTAATCGCCCGGCGACTGGCCGATGATTTTCTTGAAGTCGCGAATGAAATGCGCCTGGTCGGCGTAGCCCAGACCCAACGCGACGTCGGCCCAATCCGGCGGATCGGCGACGTGGATGCGATTCGCCGCTTCGATCAAGCGGAAACGCTGGATCATCCACTTCGGCGTGACGCCGACGTAGTCGTCGAACAGCCGTTGCAGAGTGCGCTTGCCGACATCAAACAAGTCGACGATGTGCTCGACTTTCGTGATCGCGCGGTCGGACATCACGCGGTCGGCGATACCTTGTACGAGCCGCAAAGAATCGTCTGCGCGCGGATTGAACGGTCGCAGGAAATCCTCGAGCACACCGATGGTGGCGTGATGATCGGCGTGCGCAAGTGCGCGGCCGCAAAGACCGCGCGCGCTCGGGCCGAGCACATCAGCAAGATTCCATACGCGTTCCGATAACGAGGAAACGGGACGATCGATGAAAGGACGAAATCCGCCAGGCAGGAATTTCACGCTGAACACGCGATCTTTTCCCGCGATCATGCGCGAGAATTTTTTCGTGTGGATGCCGGCCAGTTCTTCGCGGCCGGCTTCGAGCACGAGGTGAATCGACGGATGCGGCAGCGTTTCGCGCAACTGCGGTTGCGGCAGATCCCATTCCACCGTCCAGTAATGTTCGACGAACGGCGCGAGGTCCGCTGACGGAAAATAGCGCCAGACACCGGGCATGGATCCGGCGTCACGATAGTTGAGGATGCCGCGCGGCTTCGCGGACTTGCTCAAGGCCATGTCGCGTTTTTTCAATCCGTCAATCGATGTCGCAGCTAACCTGCGCTCACACGACGAGGTGCATCATGCGCATTCGGCATTACATCATACTGATCATGGTTCTCGCTGCGGTCGGTGCGCAAAGCATTGCCGCCACAAACGACACAGGAGAAAAACTCATGCATGCGAAAGGACCGTTCGACGTCAAGCTTGCTCCACTGGAAGGCTACAACACGGAACTGGGTCGCATGTCGATCGACAAGCAGTTTCACGGCGATCTGGAAGCGGTGAGCAAAGGCGAGATGCTGTCGCAATTCGACCAGGCGACGCAGTCGGGCGGTTATGTCGCGATAGAACGCGTCACCGGCACGCTCGGCGGAAAGAAGGGCGGTTTCACGCTGCAGCATTCCTCGACCATGCAGCGCGGGCAGCCGCATCAGAATATCGTGGTGGTGCCGGGTTCGGGCACGGAACAACTCGCCGGTCTGAGTGGTTCGCTGCTCGTGATCATCGCCGCAGATGGGGCGCATTCATACGATTTCGAGTACTCGCTCGAAACCAGTCAGTGAGCGTTTAACACCCGGCGAAACGCTTTACGTTACTTTGCAAATTGGCACTGCCGGCGGGCGAAAAGTTTATCGCGGCTTCAGACCAAACGGCGCACTATGCCATGCGTAAATCATAGCGAGGTAACGAACGTGTTTCGCACAAGCTTGTTTCTGATGTTGGCGTCGGTAGCTGGGGTCGCGGCGGCACAGACGCAGGACCCGCGGGCCGCGGCACCGGTGCAGTACGACAACGGTCCGGCCGCTCGTCAAGCGGACGATTTCAATTCACAGCAGGACGGCAATACGCTCATGGATTGTGGGCTCGACCAGAACGGTCGTCCGCTGGCCTGCCCTGAGAATGCGGCCTACACTGCTGATGACGAAATGGCGCCGGCGGATGATTCACCGGTGTTCGCGCCGGATTATTACGCCTATGAAGACTACGCCTACTATCCGCCGTATCCATACTACGCCGGCGTGAGCCTCTGGCCGGGATACTACTGGCCGGGCTATGCCTGGGGTTGGGGCGGCTGGGGTCTGGGTTGGGGTTGGCCTGGCATCAGTCTCGGTTTCAATTTCGGCTGGGGCGGCGGCTGGCATCATGGCTACGGCTGGGGCGGCGATCGCTTCCACGGTCCGTGGCGCTACGACGGACACGGTCACTTCGCCGACAACGGTCGCGCTTTCGGACGCAGCCCGGGCTTCGCCGGGCGCGGATTTCAGTCGCGCAGTTTTGCCGGCAACCGCAATTTCGCCGGCGGGCGCAACTACAATTCGACGCAAAGTCGCGCGTTCGCTGGCGAACACGGCGGTATGAACGGAGCGAACCGTTCCTCGATGGCGTCGTCCTCGTACTATCGTGGTGCGACGTCGAACGCCGCACGCGGTGGCAGCGTGGCCAATCGCCAATACACCGCCACGATGCGCGGCTCGAGTTCGTACGGCAATCGTACTTATTCTGCGACGATGCAAGGCCAGCGCATGAACACGATGTCGAACCGCTCGTACACTTCGACGCAACGTGGATACGGCGCCGTGCAGCAGCGTGGCTACGCCGGCAGTTATGCGGGTTACCGAGGCGGTTCGTATGGACGTCCGAACTATTCGGGCCATGCGGGTGGTTATTCGGGACGCAGCTATTCGTCCGCGCACGCGAGTGAATCGCATTCGTCGGGTGGCGGCAGCCACGGCGGCGGCGAAAGCGGCGGTCATCACCACTAACTGATCGCAAGTAGAAAACCAAAAAGGCCCGCCTCGCGCGGGCCTTTTCTTTTGACGAAAAAGTTTCTCGCGATGTCCAAATGACGCGCGCTTGAGCGTCATCGTTATGGCGGCGCATAGTGCCCGTCCAACTCGGGAGAATTCAGATGCAATACCTTTTCCTTCTCTATTCGGACGAAAAAGGCTGGAGCCAGATGACGCCGGAACAGCGCAAGCAAGGCGAGGCGGCATACACGGCCTACATGCATGCGTTGCAGGAAGCGAAAGTCTATGTCGGCAGCAACCGGTTGCGTCCGGTCGGCGACGCGACAACCGTTACGATGCAGAATGGTCAATCGCGCGTGCTGGACGGACCCTACGCGGATACCAAGGAACAACTCGGCGGTTATTTCCTCGTCGAAGTGCCGGACCTCGATTCGGCGATCGCGTGGGCCAACCGCTGTCCTGGCGCGCATCACGGCACCATCGAAGTGAGGCCGGTCTGGACGATGTGACGCACCACGACGCGCATCGCGCGGCCGAAGCCGTTGCGCGGCACAGTTACGGCAAGCTCGTCGCTTATCTGGCTGCGCGCAATCGCGACGTCGCCGCGGCGGAGGACGCGTTGTCCGACGCATTCGCCGCCGCGCTCGTCGAATGGCCGCGCAGTGGGTGTCCGCAACGTCCGGAGGCGTGGCTGCTCGCCGTCGCGCGGCGCAAGCTCATCGATGGCGTGCGGCGTCGCGCGACGAGCGAGCAAGCCGTCGACGATGTGCGCGATGTTGTCGCATCACTGGAACCGGATTGCGAGACGGAAATTCCCGATCAGCGCTTGGCGTTGATGTTCGCGTGCACGCATCCATCGATCGACGTCGGCATCCGTGCGCCATTGATGTTGCAAACCGTGCTTGGCCTCGATGCGGCTCGCATCGGGTCCGCGTTTCTTGTTTCGCCCGCGACGATGGGCAAGCGGCTCGTGCGCGCGAAGGAAAAAATCCGTGCCGCCGGCATTCCGCTGCAAATTCCAACGCGCGAAGAATTGCCTGCGCGACTCGAAGGCGTGCTCGACGCCATCTATGCCGCTTATGCCGAAGGCTGGAACGATCACGCCGCGGCCGATACGACGCGGCGTCAGCTCGCCGACGAAGCGTTGTTCCTCGGTCATATTCTGGTCGAGCTCGCGTTCGACGAACCCGAAGCGCTCGGCCTGCTCGCGCTGATGCTGCACATCGAAGCGCGGCGTCACGCGCGGCGCGATGCGCATGGCGATTACGTTCCGTTCGACGAACAGGATTCGGCGTGCTGGGATGCAGTCATGATTGCCGCCGCCGAAACATTACTGCGTCGTGCGGCCGAGCTCGGTGTGGCCGGCCGTTATCAGATCGAAGCGGCGTTGCAATCGGCGCATGTCTATCGCCGGCGTACCAATTCGGCGAACTGGCGCGACGTGGTGGTTTTATACGATTCCTTGCTGCAGTTTTCCGCATCGCCGGTCGTGGCGATCAATCGCGCGCTGGCGGTTGCCGAATGCGATGGCCTCGACGCCGCCCTGGCGGCGATGCCGGATGCGGCGCACGATGCGCGACTTATCCAATATCAGCCGTATTGGGCCGCGCTCGCGTCGCTGTTTGCGCGCATGCAGCACTGTGCGAAGGCGCATCACGCATATGACATGGCGATCGGCCTCGAAGCCGATCCTGCCGTGCGTTCTTTTTTGCAGCGCAAGAAGGATTGTATACAAATGTAAATTCGCGTGGCTCACGTTCGCACGATGACGGCATCGGCGTAATCTGGACGGGAACGTGAAAGCATCGCGCGATTTTTCCGGCGCGCGTTGTTCAAAAACCGGCACGCAGGTTGCGACCGAATTTTGTCGCAGCGCTTTCGCCTGCCATCCTCGCATCACAGCAAAAGGAGATTGACGATGCATTCGCAACTTCGTTCGCGGGCGTCAAGTGCCCGCGCGTTTTTCCGCAAGACACTGTGGCCCAGCGCACTCGCGCTCGCCATGGGTATGTGTGGCGCGGCACTTGCGGCGCCATCGCATTTGCCAGCCATCAACCAGCCGGCGAGTAACGAGCACCACGCCGGCAAAGTCGTCCTCGTGGAACTGGTGACGCCGGATCTGGACGCATCCAAGCGATTCTATTCGTCGTTGTTCAACTGGACGTTTCGCGATTCGCAAGCCGGCAAACTGCAATATGCGCAAGCGATGCTCAACGGACGCATCGTCGGCGGCCTGATCCACAAAGATCTGCCCGCAGGCGATCAGCACAAGCCGGCATGGCTCACCTTCATTTCCGTGCGCGACGTCGACGCCGCCAAAGCCGCCGCGACCGCTAAAGGCGGGAAGGTTCTGTTCGAGCCGCACAACTTGCCGGATCGCGGCAAGGAAGCCGTGTTCGCCGATCCGCAAGGCGCGGTTTTCGGCGTGCTCGCGTCGAGCAGCGGCGATCCGCCGGATGAACTGGCGTCGCCCGGTGAATGGATCTGGAGTTCGCTCATCACGAGCGACGTGGACGCGGGCGCCGCGTTCTATCAAACGCTGTTCAACTACGAAATCTATCCGGTCGACGACGACGGCGACGGCAATTCCGATCACGCGGTGTTCGCGTCCGACAACTACGCGCGAGCCAGCGCGAATTCGCTGCCCGAAAAACGGCCCGATGCGCATCCGCACTGGATCAACTTCGTGCGCGTCGACAGCGTCGAACAAACCGCAGCGAAGGTGACGCAGTTCGGTGGGCGCATCGTGGTCGATCCGCGCGACGATCGGCAGGGCGGCCGCGTCGCCGTGGCGACGGATCCACAAGGCGCGTATTTCGGATTGATGGAATGGTCGGATGAAGGCAAGAGCAAGGAGGTGAGCCCATGAACATCAAACGGATGCTGCGAACGGGCGCTTTAGCGTTCACGATCACGTTCGGTGCGGCGTATCTTTCCGGTTGCACCGATTACGGTGGCGGTTATTACGGCGGCGGCCCGGACGTGGATGTCGGCGTCGGCTTCGGTTACTACGATTCCGGCTGGTGCTGCGCAGGCGGCGGCCGCTGGGGTAACGGTTATCGCGTAGGACCTTATCGCGGCGACCACGGCGGCGATCATCACGGCGACCACGGTGGTCACGGCGGTCCGACGCATTCGTATCGCCCTGCGCCTTCAGGTCATTCGGTGCCTTCGATTCCGTCGCGTGGACATGCGGGCGGTGGCGGCGGCGGCCACGGTGGTCCGCGTCACTGACTGTTGATTTGAGGAACACCCGCGCAGCGCACGTTGCGTGGGCGTTTGGTCGTCGGCGGCTTTTAGGGCAACAACATTTGCAAGGAGATTTTTTCGTATGAGAAATCCGGTCGGTTGGTTCGAAATCTATGTCGACGATCTTGCGCGCGCACGCACGTTTTACGAATCCGTTTTACGCACCACATTTTCCAGAATTTCCGAAACACCGGAAATGTGGAAATTTCCCGACGACACGCATGCGTACGGCTCCGGCGGCGCCCTGGTGCACATGCCGGGGTTTCCGGCAGGCAACAACAGCACGATTGTCTATTTCGCGAGCGACGACTGCGCGGTCGAAGAAAAGCGCGTGGTCGACGCAGGCGGCCGCGTGCAGAAAACGAAATTCTCCATCGGTGAATACGGCTTCATTTCGCTCGTGATCGACAGCGAAGGCAATATGATCGGTTTGCACTCGATGAAGTAGACGGTTTCGCCGTTTCTTCACCAGGAATGCGCGATGATTCTCGCGTCGTGAGACGCGAACCGCCGATGCTTTTGCCGTGAACACGCTGGAAAAACTTGCCATCCTCGCCGATGCGGCGAAATACGATGCGTCGTGCGCGTCGAGCGGCGCGGACAAACGTCATTCGATCGGCACCGGCGGAATCGGCAGTACCGAAGGCATGGGCATTTGCCACTCGTACACGCCGGATGGCCGCTGTGTTTCGCTGCTGAAAATCCTGCTGACGAATTTCTGCACGTTCGATTGCGTTTATTGCGTTAACCGCGTGTCGAGCAACGTGCGGCGCGCGCGTTTCACGCCGCAGGAAGTCGTCGCGCTGACGCTGGATTTCTACAAGCGCAATTACATCGAAGGATTGTTTCTTTCGAGCGGCATCATCCGCAACGGCGACTACACGATGGAACAAGTGATCGAAGTCGCGCGCAGTTTGCGCGAGGATCACAAATTCGCGGGCTACATCCACCTGAAGACGATTCCCGACGCATCGCCCGATCTTCTTGCGCTCGCCGGCCAATATGCCGATCGTCTGAGCATCAATATCGAGCTGCCTACCGAATCGGGTTTGGCGAAACTCGCGCCGGAAAAGAAATTGCCCGATATCCGTGCCGCGATGGGAAACCTGCGCTGGCGCATCGACGAGGGCAAACAGGCGCGCAGGGATGCGAGAAAAGCAAAAACCAAACCGCCGCGGTTCGCACCGGCCGGGCAGAGCACGCAAATGATCGTCGGTGCCGACGGCGCGAACGACGGAGAAATCCTGCGCACCACATCGAATCTTTACGGCAACTATCGTTTGCGGCGCGTGTATTACTCGGCATTCAGTCCGATCCCGGATGCATCGTCGAAACTTCCGCTGCAAGCCCCACCGCTGGAGCGCGAACACCGCTTGTATCAAGCCGACTGGTTGTTGCGTTTCTATGGATTCGACGTCGATGAGATCACGCCGCAGACCGCCAACGGCATGCTCGATCTCGACATCGATCCGAAAACGGCATGGGCGTTGCGTCATCCGGAACGTTATCCGGTCGACGTGAACAAAGCGCCGCGTGAGATGCTGCTGCGCGTGCCGGGACTCGGAACGCGCAATGTCGATCGCATCCTGAGTTCGCGCAGTCACGGCGCGCTGCGGCTGTCGGATTTGCAGCGTCTACGCGTGCCCATGCGCAAGGCGATGCCGTTCATCGCCACGCTCGATCATCATCCGCATCGTCGTCTCGACGATCCCGCGCGGTTGCGCGCGCAACTCGCGCCGCCGCCGCGACAGGCCGGCTTGTTCGGCTGATCGTGTTCGCCGCGACGCTCGATCCGCCGTGGGACGCAAGCGCGTGGCGAGCACACGCGCGCGCGGCGTTGCTCGCCGGCATCGCGCCGGAGAACGTGGTGTGGAACGCCGGTGCGCAAGGCGGATTGCTCGGCGGTGCGAACGTCATCGACCAGCCGGCTATCCGCGCTGCGCCGCACGTGTCGAAGAATTTTCTATCGCTGGCTTCGCTTGTGCTGTGCCATCGCGATCCGCATCGGCACGCGTTGTTGTATCGATTGCTATGGCGCATTGCGAACGGCGAACCGGAACTGCTCGCGCGTGCGACCGATCCGGACATGCACCGTGCCGTAGAAATGGCGAAGTCCGTTCGGCGCGATTCGCACAAGATGAAAGCATTTGTGCGCTTTCGTGCCGTGCCGGGCGAGGACAATGCGTTCGTCGCGTGGTTCGAGCCGGATCATTTCATCGTCGACCGCGTCGCGCCGTTCTTCATGCGCCGTTTCGCGGGCATGCGCTGGGCGATTCTTACGCCATATCGCAGCACCCTGTGGGACGGCACGTCGCTCACGTTCGGCGACGGCCGCACACGCAGTGACGCGCCGTCCGACGACGCGCAGGAATCGCTGTGGCGCACCTATTACGCGAACATCTTCAATCCCGCCCGGTTGAATCCGGACATGATGCGTCAGGAAATGGCGCAAAAATATTGGAAGCTGCTGCCCGAAGCGCATCTGTTTCCGACGCTGATTCGCGACGCCAACCAGCGCACGCATGCAATGCGAGAACGTGAACCCGAGCCGGTGCGGCGGCGCGTTCCACAATCCGTGCAAACGCCGCCGGCTATCGAACAGGGCTTGCGCGGAATGCGTCAGGCGGCGCGCACATGCCGGAACTGCGAGTTGTGGCAATCCGCCACGCAGACCGTGTTCGGTGAAGGCCCGGAAAACGCGCGCATCATGCTGATCGGCGAACAGCCGGGCGATGAAGAAGATCTCGTCGGCAAACCGTTCGTCGGTCCATCCGGAAAATTACTCGATCGCGCGCTGCGCGAACTTGGACTCGATCGTTCGCAGATGTATGTCACCAATGCCGTGAAACATTTCCGCTTCGAATTGCGCGGCAAGCGACGATTGCATCGCAATCCGGAACGGTCGCACGAACGCGCGTGCGCGATGTGGCTCGAAGGCGAATTCGCGTTCGTAAAACCCGAGGTCGTCGTGTGTCTGGGCGCGTCGGCGGCGCGCGCGATTTTCGGATCGTCGTTCCGCCTCAGCGACGAGCGCGGTCAATGGCAAACGACGCCGGGCGGAAAACGCGCGTTCGGCACCGTGCATCCGTCGTCGATATTGCGAACGGAACCATCACAACGCGACGAAGCGTACGCCTCGTTCGTAAACGATCTCCGCATCCTGTCAACATTGACAGGTTTTTCCTGAAGTTGTCTGCGCGCGCTCTGCGTGCCGTCTCTGTGCGCCGCGCCGCGTTGCACTAACGTCGGTCCGTCCGCAACGGACGAACACAGGGAATAAAAATGTATACATTTTCTTTTCTCGGCAGAGCGCTCGCGTTGTTTCCGCTCACCGTAACGGCCGCGTTCGCGCAGAATTTCATCGACAATCCGTATTTCGATTCCGACATGAATTCGTGGCAACCCTGGCCGAGCGCCGAGGCGGGTGCGCAGGTTACGTGGACGCCGCACATGGATCACTTCGATTCGTCCGAGAGTGGCGAGGGTGGAATGCAAATCACCGCGCCGCAAAACGAATCGTTCGCCGAGCAATGCGTCGGCGTGGAAAACGACGATCTCTACATCATTTCCGCATGGACGCACGAACAATGCGTGGGCACCGCCGATCTCTATATTTATTGGGCCAACAACGATTGCGTGAACGACGGCAAATACGCGGCCATCCACGCTCGATCTACGACAACAGGCGAATGGGAACAGCTTCAGGTCAGCGGCGTTGTTCCGCACGATCGGCGCAGGGTTCTTGTCGATCTCGTCAACGTCGGTGGTTGCACCAAAGACCCGAACGTGTACTTCGACGACGTGAATTTCGTTTTCGACTGGATTTACAAAGACAGTTTCGAGGTTCTGTGACTCGTTGCCCGATGGAGGAATCGGTCCTCGCCAGCACGCGTGGGCCGACCGACGACGGATGCGCGCCGAATCTGGCAACATGGCGTCATTACCCACGTCGCGACCGACCGATGAAATTCAAGCGCTTGCCTGTTTTGCGCGTTTTGCTCGTGCGTCCGCGCTTGCTGATTTCCATCGGCATCGGATGCCTGGTTGCGTTCGCGCTGCCGGCATCGGTCGTGCCGCATTCGGTCACCCGCATGCTGACCGGATGGAACGCAGGAGCTTTCAGCTACATCGCGCTCGCGCTCGTGATGATGGCGCGTTCCACGCGCGCGCACATGCGCTTGCGCGCGTGCACGCAGGACGAAGGGCGCTTCACAATCCTCGCGCTCGTGCTGATCACGTCGGTGCTCACGCTGTTCGCCACCGCCATCGAGATGTCCGCCGCGAAAGACGTGCACGGCACGCTGAAAACCATCCATGTAGCGCTGGCCGGCCTCACCGTGTTCACCACGTGGTGGGTCAACCAGATCATGTTCGCGCTGCATTACGCGCACGACTATTACCTGCACACGGGCGGCAAGGATCGCGGGCTGATGTTTCCGGGCACGGCGGAGCCGGACTACTTCGATTTCCTGTATGCCTCAGCGATCATCGGCACGTCCGGACAAACCGCGGACGTTTCCTTCAACACCAGTCCCACGCGGCGGCTGGCGATGGTTCATAGCGTGCTGTCGTTCTTCTTCAATACCATCGTGCTGGCGCTGACGATCAATTTCGCCGCCAGTTTGTTGTAATTTTCGTTGCTTCCACTACGAGGTGCAGGCCGACGACTAAATCGCGGCGTCGACCATCTTGGCGAGCTGCGGTTTCGAGACCATGCCGACTTGCGT
>CAZZYA010000005.1:0-12415 GCA_964658115.1 uncultured Rudaea sp.
GCCGCGACTGGTGGTCAACTCGGCCGCATCCGCGGTGGCGTCCGCCATCGACGGACATGGGATCGCCCGGGTGATGTCGTATCAAGCGGCGGCAGCCGTTGCGGCGGGCGAACTGGTGATTCTGCTGCCGAAGTACGAACCGCCCGCGCTGCCGGTGCATCTCGTTCTGCCGTTTCCACGCGCGCGCACGGCCAAGCAGAATGCCTTCGTGCATTTCGCGTCCACGCGATTGCGCAGCGCGTTGCTGCGGGCTGCAGAGGACATAGCGCGCGGCTGATTATCCCGCTCGTCATCGCTACGCAACTATCCAAAAAAACACGAGTGGTTAAAACTGCGGAAAACGCGTGTCAGCGGGGCAGGGCACGAAGGAAGAAGCGATAACACCGAGAAAAAAAAGCCCGCGTACAGCGTCACCCTGGTCGATGTGCACGCGTGCGCGTCTGCGCTAACGTCAACTTTCCAGACTCTCAGCCAAAACGTCCAGCGCCTGCTTCGGCTGTTCGACGATATCGCCGTGCGAGGGAACGATGCGCCGCAGATCCGGCAATGCGGCCCAACGGCGGAACTGCGCGGCAACTGCCGCCTTGTCTTTCACCAGGAAATGTTTCACGACACTCGGCACCTGGGGATGACGAATGCCGAAGCCCATCAAGCGGGCCATCACGCGGGCGCCGATTCCGTCCGGATGCGCGACGTGCGCGATGATGTCGTTAACGACGAGTGTTGTTCCGTCCGCGCGTGACACGAGCATGGCGAGTTCGGAATCGTCGGTGCCATCGACCGGAACGATCTGGACACCGGAATCCTTCAGGCCGGCACCGTTCACTGCATCGACGGCGACGACTTCGTCGATGGCTTTGCGTCCGCCGGATGGAGCCAGCACGCGCAGCGCGGGATAACGTTGTTTCCAGATTTTCGCGTCCATGCGGTGATGCGCGTTCGGCACGACCAAGTACGCGGGTTTACCGAGCGCTTCGATCTGCTGCATCTCCGATTCTCGCAGCGCTATCGCGCTGTAAACCACAGTTCCTCCGCCATCTTGCAAAGCCGCGATCGTCATGCGCCGCGGAAATTTTCCCAACGGCATCTTGATCGCGCCGGTCACCGTGAGCAGGCCATCTCCAAGTGACACGAGGGATTCGTGTTCTTCAACTTTCCATGTTTCGTGAACACCGCTCATCTCGAACTCCTTGGAGACACTCGCGTCGACTAATGCGTGCTTGACGAAACGCGCCAAACCGAATTGCCGACATCGTCTGCGATCAACAGCGCGCCGTCCTCATCTTGTGCGAGTCCGACCGGCGCGCCGAACAACGTCTTTTCGTCGGCGGAGAAAAATCCCGACACCACCGTTTGCGGCGGACCCGAAGGCTTTCCGTTTTGAAATGGAACGAAGACGACGCAATAGCCGGCAAGCGGCGACCGATCCCAACTTCCGTGCTCGGCTACGAACGCACCGTTTCTATAGGTTTCGGACAAACCGCCTTTTTGCGCGAACCATAAGCCGAGCGCGGCGACGTGCGAACCGAGCGCGTAATCGGGCTGGATCGCTTTTTTCACCAGATCCGGACGCTGCGCGAACACACGCGTATCGACATGCTGGCCGTAATAACTATAGGGCCATCCATAAAAACCGCCGTCCTGCACCGACGTCAGATAATCCGGCACCAAATCCGGCCCGATCTCGTCGCGCTCGTTGGCAACCGCCCACAACGCGTGCGTTTCGGGCTCCCATTGCAATCCGGTGGGATTACGAATGCCCGATGCGAAAATGCGGCTGCCGCGCGTCGCCACATCGATCTCGAGAACGTTCGCGCGTCGATATTCCACTTCCAGTCCGTTTTCTCCGACATTACTGTTGGAGCCGACGCCGACATAGAGTTTGCTTCCATCCGGACTCGCCAGAAGCGATTTGGTCCAATGATGGTTAACCGCGTTCGGCAAGTCGGCGAACTCGACACCGGGCGTTTTGATCTCCGTCTGGCCGGACTGATACGGAAACCTCAAAACCATATCCGTGTCCGCGACATACAGCGAATCACCGATCAGCTGCATGCCGAATGGCGAATACAGGTTTTCGATGAAGACGTGCTTTTCCCACGTCCCGCTCGCCCCATTTTTCCGCAACAGGGTGACGCGGTTGCCGCCTTTCGCGCTTTTGCCAGAACGTCCCGTGATCATGCCTTCGAGCAAATGCTTCGGCGCGGTCACGGCTTCGGTGCCTGGGCTGTTGGCTTCCGCGACGAGCACGTCGCCGTTGGGTAAAACCAGCAACTGCCGTGGATGCTGAAGTTCGCCGGCGATCTTCTCGATCCGAAGTCCCGCCGCAACGTTCGGTGCTTGGCCGTCTTTCCAGTCGGCGTGACCCGGCACCTGCATCGGCGGAAGCAAAAAGTTGCGCGGCTCGGGAAGCGGCGGATTACTTCCTGATTGCTGTGTGGCATCAAGCGAGGATTTTTCCGCGCACGACGCGAGCATCGTGGCGAGAAAAGCATTCAAAACCGTTAGTCCTAAAGTTTTACGCATGACGGCTGACCTCCCGAACGTCGCGCACCGCCGCAGCGGCGTGGCTGATCGACAGCAAGAGCACCGTGAAAATGGAAAGCCAAAGACCCGTTGGCATCGATGCGTAAGCGTCGCGGCTATGCACGAGCGCATTGAAGAAGGCCAGAACGATAGCGACGAGGTTGAGCCAGAAATCAAGGCGCTCGGCGCCCGTCGACCACGCGCGCACGGTAATCCAGACTTGGATCAAGTTGATCAGACGCGGAACGATCGCGATGAACAACCCGAACGTGATTAGCCAGGCGGCGCTGTGATCCCAAAGTATTTCGCCGGTGCGAAAATAGATGGCGTCGAAAATCAGCGCGCCGGCGAAGAAGCCATAAGCGATCGGATTGAGCACCGCGAAGATCGCAGCGGCAGCCACCGAACCGTGACGTAATACGGGTGTACTCATCGAACAGATCCTTCTCGTAGAAAAGCTCCATTGGCAGCGCTGACGAAAGCCGTCGGCACCGCTCGTTTCCGATACTAGCGCGGACATGCGCGTTCGGGTAGCTCCACCAAGCTCGCCGTCCGGCGAACGCCGCTCACCCTCCGATCACGGCACATATCTTTACAATGCGCCACGGGTTGGTGGAAAGCGAGCAATGGCTGAAGATTCCAAAATAGTCGTCTATGCGGCGCTGGTTGGTAACGTGCTGGTTGCGGCGTCGAAGTTCACCGCCGCCGCGCTTTCAGGATCGAGCGCCATGCTCACCGAAGCCGTTCATTCATCCGCCGACTGCGTCAATCAGCTTCTGCTTCTTTTCGGCACGCACCGAAGTCACAAGCCGGCGGACAAAAGTCATCCGTTCGGCTACGACGGCGAAGTATACTTTTGGGCATTCGTGGTGGCGGTCATGGTGTTGCTAGCCGGTGGAGCGACTTCGATTTATCAGGGCGTGCGCCAGATTCGCGATCCGCACGGGATCGATTCACTTTCGTTGAGTTTGATCGTGCTTATGGTGTCGGCTGTATTCGAGGGCGTTTCGCTGATCTTCGGCTATCGCGCATCCCGACGAATGGTCGCGCGGCATCCCGGGGACAGAAAACCGGTTTCGATGTGGCGATTCATCAAGTTGTCCAAAGATCCGAACATGTATGAAAGTCTGCTGGAAGATTCAGCGGCATTGATCGGCATCGCGTTGGCCGCCATCGGCGTAATCGGCAGCGTATTTTTGAATCAGCTCTGGATGGACGGCGCAGCATCCGTCGCGATCGGGTTGCTCCTTATCGGGAACTCGTATGTCATTGCCTATGCGACGTGCAGTTTGATTTCCGGAGAATCCGTCGCTCCGGCCGTGCGCATCGAAATCGACGAGGCGTTGAGGAAAGCGGACTATGCCGGTCATTGTTCCGATGTGAAATCCCTTCATCTCGGACCGAACACGATTTTGATTACGCTGAGCGTCGATCAGAATCGTCGGCCCGATGGATCGACGCTTGTCGCACACCTGGACGATATTACCGATTGCATCAAGCGCGTGGACGAGCGCATTCGCCACGTCTTCTTCACCATTCACTGAGGAAGCTCAGCGCGATGAATTTCCGCAGTTAGTGGCGAAACTCGCTGATGAGCTCACGTGTTTTTTCCATCAGCGGATCGCGCAGATTCACGTAATCGTTGAAGGTGTAACCGACTTTGACGTCGGGCTCAAACGATGCGACGTGCATCGGATAGAACCGCATGATCCAGAAACAACCCGGTTGTCCCGAGCACGGTTTGGAATAGTCATGCAGACCGGTTGCGTAGCCGATCGACAGCGCGGAATTCGGCAGCACCATGCTGTTGCCTTCCGCCCACATACGAACGCGATCGCCCGCCGCCGCTCCGACGACGGTGACGCGGTCGCCGCCATGTTCTTTCAACAGCGCGAGGCTGACGTCGCCTGCGGAAAATGTCCACGCACTGGTCAGCACATATACGTGCTCGATGCTGTCGGCGAGTGTCGCAAGCGACGACATAAGGCTTGCCGTGGTGATGAAATTGCCGCCTTGATCCAGCCGCAGATCGAGCACGACGAAGCGCGGTCGATCGGCTGCAATCTCGTTCCGCACGCGTTCGACGAACGGGCCGATCGGATAGCCCGCTTCGTCGGCGTTGCTGCGGAATTGCGCATAGTAGATGTGATCGGCCGCGTCGAAATCGGCATGGAAAGGATTGCGGTAATCGCGCAAAAATGCTGGCACGTTTGCATCGGCTTGCAGAAACGTTTTCCAGTTCGCGGGTTCGTTCTCGATGCGTTCGGGCGACAGATATTCATCGGAATACGCGCGCGGCGCATCCGCGTCGGCCGGCTCGGCGACCAACTCGACTTCGCGTGCGCTTCCGTCGCGAGCCAGCGCGTGCAGCGTGACGCGATCTGCACTGGAAACCAGCGACGCGGCGTTGAGCAACGCTGGCGACTCGAGGAAAAACACCGCCGCGAACTGATCGAAATGATTGCGCGGTCCGCCGAAGAATTCGTACATCCGATCGGCGAGCGTATCGATCGGCTGCCCGCCGATCGCGTCGACTTTCATGCCGAGCAGCGGCTCGCAGGCGCCGCGCGCGCGGAGCACGTAATAGCCGTCGTCGAAGTGGTAAAGCCGGCAGGGAATGCGATTATTCAGTCGCGATAGTGGCCCCGGCTGCACACGCGAATGCCCGTTGTCGGCGAGCGCGACGATGCGTGCCACGGTCACATCAAATTGCGCCGGCGTCATCGCGCCGGCTTTCGCCAAGGCTTGCTCGCGCAGCGACTTGGCTTTTTCCAGAGCGGCGGGTGTGTAGGAACCGTTGTAGTCGAAGTAATTCGCGAGGTAGTCGAGATCCTGCTTCTGCGCCTCGGCAACGTTGGCCGGCTTGGCGGAGGGCAGCGCCGGCGGCGGCGGATAAAACGTGCGCTGGAACGCATAGAAGACGGCGCCGATACCGGCGGCGACGAACAGAAGAATCAGCAAAACGACTTTGACGAGGCGGCGGATTTTCAACGAGACGCTCCAGCGATCGCGGTTTCGACCGGCGAGTATAAGTATTTCCGACGTGCCGGCGAATGCCGGTTTGCTCGAACGCTATGAAAATGTTCTAAGTCGAACGCGGCGGTTCTCGCTAGTTCGATGTGCCATGATCACGCGCATCGCAGCATCGGGTTGACTATGACAACGTATTGGAATCGTCTTTGGTTCGGCCCGATTTCGGGGCTAGTTCTTCTTGCGGGCATTGTCGCCATCGGCGCTATCTCGCCGGGATATAGTCACGTCTCGCAAACGGTGAGCGAACTCGGTGAAGTCGGCTCGCCGGGCCGATTGCTTTTCGCGGGAGTCCTTTGCGTTGTCGCAATCGCTCTGCTGGTTTTCGCCCAAGCCGTGGCGAAGAGTGTCATCACTCTCGGCCATTCCAAGATTCCCGCGTACTTTCTCGTCGCCATGGCAATGTCGACGGCCGGCGTCGGCGTGTTCGCGTTCCCGATGCCGTTACACAATATTTTCGGACTGTCGGAAACAATCGGCTATCAAACACCACTGTTCGCCGCGATTGCATGCGGAAGCGACCCGCGCCTGAGAAAAACGAAAACGTTTTCGATCATCATGTACGTCGTCGTCCTGTTGGTTATCGGCGTCAACTTGCTCGCACTCGTTCGACCGGCGGAAATCTGGGCGTTGATCAAGCCAGTGTTCGGTGTTGTTCAACGCGCTCTGTTCGCCTCATGGTTCGTGTGGTGCGCGGGCTACGCAATGCTTTTGATGCAAGCGGTTCGGCCACACGAACTGGCGGGCGGCAAGTTAGGCTCAGCCTAAGAAAGATTCAGTAACAGGCCGATCAGTCCTAAGTTCGGACTGATCGTAATTCGAAGAACGGGTCGCGTTCTAAATGTCCTTGGCGCTATCGCCCGCGTCGACCTCGAACTCCGCACCCGTAATCAGCGCCGCCGCGTCCGATGCGAGGAACACGGCCATCGGCGAAATGTCTTCGGGCTGCAGCCAGCCGACTTTCAGCGGTACCGTTGGCGCGCGACTGTCCCACGCTTCTTGTGGCGTCGGATGATCGGGCGGCTTTTGTCCGTTCTCCGCCATGCTTTCTTTCAGACGCGTTTCGTAGCGCGTGAGTGCGGTATCGACCAAGCCGGGAATGAGCGCATTGACGGTGATGCCGTACGTGCCCCATTCCAGCGCGGCGGATTTCATCAGGCCGAGGATTCCCCATTTCGATGCGGAATAACTCGAAGCGTCCTTTGTGCCGTGTTTGCCTTGCATCGAGGATAGGACGATAAAGCGACCGTGCTTGCGAGCCACCATTTTCGGCGCGAACGCGCGCAACGTGTTGGCCGTGCCGTTGAGATTGTTGTCGATGACATCGCGCCAGTCGGCGTCTTCCATCTCGAGGAGCGCTTTCCAACGTTGGATCGCGGCGTCCGCAACGACGATGTCGATCTTTCCGAATTCGCGCTCGATGTCATCGGCCGCTTTGCGTAACGCCGCGATGTCGCGGATATCCGCTTTGATCGACATCGCGCGCCTGCCGGTCGCTTTTATTTGTCGCACCGTTTCTTCCAGATCTTCCGGCTTGGCAGGTTTAGCGTTTGAAGCCGTGCTTACGAATCCGGCAATGTCGATCACAGCCACGTCCGCACCGTTTACCGCCATTTCGACCGCGATGGCGCGACCGATACCACGCGCCGCGCCGGTGACGACGGCAACTTTGCCGGTCAGATTCGAACCGCGATTCGCTTTGATCGGTCCGGCGGATACGCCGTCCGTCGGTTCGGGAACCGGTTTGCCGTCGAGTTCGTTGGGCTCACTTTCAGTCCGGCCAGGACCGTTCGCGGCAAGGGACGGAATCGCCGTCGCCATCAATGCGGCGCTCGCGACCAGACCGCCGCGCATGAGTACCGTACGGCGCGCGGCGTTTACCGGCGTCAAAAGCGATGTGAATTCTTTCGACATGACTGTTTCCTTTGTCGGATCTTTGATTGATGAGACTGCGGGATTCCAATGTTCAGTAACGGACTGGAACGACGTTATCGCCGAGCAAGGCTTGTGCCCATTCAGTAACGCGCGGCAAATTGCTTTACGACACTAGGACTGCCATCCTCGACTGGGTATTCGGCACGACATCCGCGCCGATTCGATGCAGCTTGCATATTCGTTGGTTTTCGCGCTTCAGCAGAAATTAGGTTTTCCGCGCTGCTCTCGCGTGAACCTTCACGCAACACTCACGTCGCGCAGATTTAGCTTGAACGGTTAGTGCGTTGCACGCCCAAATATTTTTTTCGCGAACGCAAACTCAAGGAGTGACAATGGAAACGATAGGAAAACCGCTGGCCTATCAGCCGAGCTTCGAAGTGAGCGAAGAGAACGAAGCGGCGACGATCGCTGAGCTTGTAAAAACTCTGAACGGCATCGAGGACGTCGTTTTCAAACACTCCAGTCACGCCGAGCGCAGCGTGCACGCGAAAAGTCACGGGCTGCTCGAAGGGTCGCTGACGGTCAACCCGGATTTGCCGGCCGAATTGCGTCAAGGCGTGTTCGCCGAGCCGCGCACGTTTCCCGTTATCGTTCGGTTCTCGACGAGTCCGGGCGATGTGTTGAGCGACGCCGTCTCCACGCCGCGCGGCGTCGCGATCAAGATACTCGATGTCGCGGGCGCGCGACTCGACGGCGACACCGAACAAAGCACACAGGATTTTCTGATGGTCGACGGCCCCGCATTTCTGGCGCCTGGCCCTAAGAAATTTCTGGCCAGTCTCAAAGCACTTGCAGGGACGACCGACAAAGCGCCGGGATTGAAGCGTGCTTTGTCGTTTGCGTTGCGGGGCGTCGAACACGCGCTGGAGGCGGTCGGTGGAAAAAGTCCGACGCTGACGGCACTCGGCGGGCATCGTCTATCGTCGATTCTCATCGAAACGTTTTTCACGCAGGTGCCGATTTTATTTGGACCGTACATGGCGAAATTGTCGTTGGCACCCGCATCGGCGAACTTGCTGGCGCTCAAAGACAAGAAGCTCGATGTTCATAACGACGACAACGCGGTGCGCACCGATGTCGTGGAATTTTTCCGGAACAACGAAGCGCAGTGGGATCTGCGCGCGCAGTTGTGCACGAATCTGGAGCATATGCCGATTGAAGATGCGAGCGTCAAATGGCCGGAGGAAGAAAGTCCCTTTCGTTCGATCGCCAGCCTTCGCATTTCGCCGCAAACGGCGTGGTCGTCGGAACGATCGAAAATCGTCGACGACGGGATGTCGTTCAATCCGTGGCATTGTCTGGCGGCACACCGGCCGCTCGGCTCGATCATGCGCGCGCGCCGCGTCGCATACGCGGCTTCGGTCGATCACCGTTTCGCGCTGAATCGCTGTCCTTATCATCAGCCGTCGAAACTGACGAAATAAGATAAGGGTCTTTTCTAGACGGCAAAAAAAAAGGCTCCAGCCGTGGCTGGAGCCGTCTCGTCCACTAATTAACGTTACGCGGCGGATTGTGTCTTGCCAGGCTCGACCAATTGCTCGCCGCGATCCCGATCCCACGCATCGCGAATCGCGTGCGAAGCGGCGTCCCAGTCCAGCGCCCACGAATGCTCGTGTTTGGCCCACTCGTCGCGGAGCAGGGGTTCGGCGTCGTCCCAGGATTGCGCTTCCAGTCGCGCGCGCGCTTCCCATCCGAACTGATACGCCGGACGATAATGATCGTAGGTCTTGGCGCCATCGACGTAAGGCCGGGTGCGAAAATTCTCGCGCCAATGCGTGTCTTCGAGCGTCGGATTGAGTTTCTCGCCGACACCTTTTCCGACGAGACCACCCACTACCGCGCCCGCGGCTGCGCCCACGACGGTACCCACCGGGCCGGCGACGGTTCCGGCTGCGGCTCCAGCAGCGGCGCCGCCAACGGCAGCTCCCACACCCGTGCCGACCGGATGCGCTCCTTGGGTTCCCGACAGCGGGTCTTTATTCGGTTGCGGCGTGCGTTCCGTGGCCATGCCGGTCACCGAACCGATTTCTTGACGTCGGCTCGAGCCTGATCTGCCGCTTTGCCGGCCGCGTTCTGAATCTTGCCGGCGTTTTTTTCGATATTGCCCGCGGCTTCCTTCACCTTGTTGCCGGTGACTTTGCCAGCGAGTTCCTTCGCGCCGCCTTTGACTTCGTGCTTGAGACCTTCTTTGCGATCCTTGTCCATTGCCGTTCTCCAGTCATGGCCTTGCGTCATGCAGGCCTGTACAACTTGTATTCTTCCGGTCCTGAGCACGGAATGAATCGGTGGCGCGACAGCGCCAGAATCGCCGTCCGGTTACCAGCTGAATGCAAATTGCGGAAAAATCAGCGACGCGAATTCTTTTTTTGAGTCAAAATCGAACACGGCTTATCGGGTCAGGCTCGCTGGATTTTTTTGGCGAGACCAACTCGATCATGACGGCGTCACTTAGCCTTCGTGCTTCATCGTGGGATTCTCGCAAGGAGCGATAACGTCGAATGATTCGAACCTTCATCGACTGGCTGAGACTCAATCGACTGCGCGCGCGCCGTCGCGTGCGCGTACCTGCGGCGACGATCGAGCCGCCGTTGGTGTCGGAGCTGTACAGCGCCGACCAGATGGAACAGCACGGCCAGTTATTGGCCACTTCGCATCAGGAATCGCCCAAACACGTGCCGGACCGGCTGCTGCCTCGCCTGGCCGAAAACGAAGCGATCCTGATCCAGACCGCGACCATGCTCACCGATGCGATCGCCGACGATCGCGGAATCACGCCGGCCAGCGACTGGCTGCTCGACAATTTCTACATCATCCAGGAGCAGATCAGCACGGCGCGCCGGCATTTGCCCAAGCGCTATAGCTGGGAATTGCCGCAACTGAAAAGCGGTTTTCCGCGCGTCTACGACATTGCCTCCGAAGCGATCGCGCACGGCGACGGGCGCGTCACGTTCGACAGTCTCAAGGGATTCGTCGCGGCATATCAACGTGTCGCCACGCTGACGATCGGTGAACTGTGGGCCATTCCGATCATGCTGCGTCTCGCGCTGATCGAAAACCTGCGACGCGTCGCGACGAACATTTCCGCCGACCGCGCCGATCGCAACCTCGCCGACACGTGGGCCGATCGCATTGTCGAAGTGGTCGAGAAGGATTCCAAGAATCTGATCCTCGTCGTCGCCGACATGGCGCGTTCGAGTCCGCCGATGCGCAGCGCGTTCGTCGCGGAATTCGTGCGGCGCTTGCAAAGTCACAGTTATGCGCTCGCGCTGCCGATGACGTGGATCGAACAATCGCTCGCCGAATCCGGCTCGACGACCGCGCAATCGATCCAGTCGGAAAACCAGCAGCAGGCCGCCGATCAGGTGTCGATGAGCAACAGCATCGGCAGCCTGCGCACGTTGAGCGTCATCGATTGGCGCGATTTCGTCGAAGCCTTGAGCACGGTCGAAGGCGTGCTGCGCAGCGATCCGAGCGGCACCTACGCGAAGATGGATTTCGCCTCGCGCGATCGTTACCGGCACGTGGTCGAGTCGGTTGCGAAATACAGCGGCTGTCCTGAAGACGAAGTGGCCGACACGGCATTGCAACTCGCCAAGCGCGCCGACGCCAACGATGAGCGCACCTCGCATATCGGCTATTACCTGATCGACGCGGGTTTGCCGCAACTCGAAGACACGGTCCAGCTGCACGCGCCGGTCCGGCGTCATCTGCGCAATCCGCATGTGCGCGTCGTGTTCTACATCGGCGCGATTCTCGCGGTCACCGCTGTCGGCACGGCGATCGCGATGTGGAAAGCGTACGACGACGGCTTGCGCGGCTGGCTGTTCGCGCCGATCGGTTTTGCCGCCGCGTTGTGCGCGAGCCAACTCGCCGTCGCCTTCGTCAATCGTCTGACGAGCATGCTGGTGTCACCGAGCGTTCTTCCACGCATCGATTACAGCGAAGGCGTGCCGGAAACGTCGAAGACGATCGTCGTCGTGCCGACGATGCTGATCAGCGAGAGCGGCGTCGACGCGCTGCTCGAATCCATTGAAATCCGTTTCCTCGCCAACCGCGACAAACACGTCTTCTTCGGATTGCTCACCGATTACACCGATGCATCCAGCGAAACCACGCCGACCGACGAACCGTTGCTGCAACGAGCCGTGGAAGGCATCGACAGGCTCAACGCGACTTACCAGAGCGCCGATGCGCCAACGCCTTTCTATCTATTGCATCGTCCGCGTTTGTGGAATCCGCAGGAAGGCGTGTGGATGGGACGCGAGCGCAAGCGCGGCAAGCTCGGCGATCTGAATGCGCTGCTGCGGGGCGGAGCGACGGATCGTTTCATGCGCATCGTCGGCGACGTGACCGCGCTGCAAGCGGTGAAGTACGTCATCACGCTCGACACCGACACGCAATTGCCGCGCGAAACCGCGCGCGAACTCATCGCGACGATGGCGCATCCGCTCAATCGCGCGCGATACAGCGCGAAAGAACAGCGTGTCGTCGCCGGTTACGGCATCCTGCAGCCGCGCGTCGCCGTCGGTGTGCAAGGCGCGCAGCGGTCCGAATATGCGCGCCTGCATTCCGGCGAGGCAGGCATCGATCCGTACACGCGCGCCGTGTCCGATGTGTACCAGGACGCCTTCGGCGAAGGATCGTTCGTCGGCAAAGGAATCTATGACATCGACGCGTTCGAACACGCACTCGAAGGTACGCTGCCCGACAACCGCATTCTCAGCCACGATCTGCTCGAAGGCTGTTACGCGCGCTCCGGATTCGCGAGCGATATCGAACTGCTCGAAGATTATCCGACGAGTTATCTCGCCGACGTGCGCCGCCGTCATCGCTGGATTCGCGGCGATTGGCAAATCGCGCGCTGGCTGATGCCGTTCGTGCACGCGGCGGAGTTCGGTCGACGCCGCGCGACCGGCAGCCACCA
>CAZZYA010000005.1:12425-34069 GCA_964658115.1 uncultured Rudaea sp.
CGACGGCAAACTGGTAAGCAATCCTCTGACGCCACTGTCGCGCTGGAAAGTACTCGACAACCTGCGCCGCAGTTTATTGCCGACGGCATCGATCGTGTTGCTCGTGCTCGGATGGACGGTGTTGACGACGCCGTGGTTCTGGACAGCCGTCGTCGTCGGCGTTTCCTTCATTCCGGTTTTGGGCGCGAGTTTTTTCGATCTGGCGAACATGCCCGACGAGGTGAATCTGGCGCATCACCTGCGCGAAGCGGCGAAGGCGATCGGTCATTACGTTTTCAATATGGTATTCGCGCTCGCATGCCTGCCGTTCGAGATGGCCTTCAGTCTCGACGCGATGGTGCGCACGTGGTTCCGCATGCTCGTTTCGCGCAAGCATCTGCTGCAATGGACGCCATCGAGCGAGAGCGATCGACTCTCGCACGCATCGCTATTCAATTCCTTCGACACGATGTGGGCGGCGCCATCACTGGCCATCGGCGCGGCGATTTACATCACCATCGAAAGACCTATCGCCCTGATCGACGCGATGCCGTTGCTCGTGTTGTGGCTGCTCGTACCCGCCGTCGAATGGTGGCTCAGCCGGCCGCTCGCGCGTGTGGACGCGGTGCTCAACGACGACGAAGCCGCGTATC
Source organism: uncultured Rudaea sp. (assembly GCA_964658115.1). Lineage (GTDB taxonomy): Bacteria > Pseudomonadota > Gammaproteobacteria > Xanthomonadales > Rhodanobacteraceae > Rudaea. The sequence continues at coordinate 13,058 of CAZZYA010000005.1, forward strand.
TGCGCAAGGTCGCGCGGCGCACGTGGTCGTTCTTCGAGAACCTCGTCGTTGCGGACGAGAACTGGTTGCCGCCGGACAATTTCCAGGAGACTCCGCTCGCCGTCGTCGCCCATCGCACCTCGCCGACCAACATCGGACTGTCGCTACTGTCCAATCTCACTGCGTACGATCTGGGTTTCATCACCACCGGCACGCTGCTCGAACGCTGCGGCGGCACGCTCGATACGATGCAGAAAATGGAGCGTGAGCGCGGGCATTTCTACAACTGGTACGACACGCAATCGCTGCGGCCGCTCGTGCCGGTATACATTTCCACTGTCGACAGCGGCAATCTGAGCGGTCACCTGCTCACCTTGCGCGCCGGTTTGCGCACACTGCCCGATGAACCGATCATCGGCATGAAGATTCTGCACGGCATCGACGACGCAATGTCGATCCTGATCGAAACCGCGGGCACGAACGAGTCCATCGCCGCGTTCGTCGAACGGCTGCACGCCGCGTTGCAAAACCGCGATGCGAAACTCGTCGATATCCACAGTGCGATAGTAGATCTGGCGCTGCTCGTGCCGGCCGTCGTCGATTCCATTCCTGAGACCAACGCGAGCGGCATGAAATGGGCGCGCGCACTGCTCGATCAAAGCCTTGATGCGCGCGCGGAATTGCAGTTCCTGCTGCCGTGGCTGGAAACCTCTGTCATCACGACGCGCGCCGAAGCGTTCCTGCAATCGGCAGAGGTGCCGACGCTCAAAGAACTGCCCGCGTTCGCACGGCAACTGTTCGAAGCCACCGGCGATCCGCCCGACACGTTCCAGCGGGCACTCGCCGACGTCGATCAGCGCGTCTGGAAACGCCTGGCCGAAATCGAACAGCAGACCAAAAAGGCCGGGGCGTTCGCCGAGATGGATTTCGGCATGCTGTACGACAAGGATCGACATTTGCTGACGATCGGCTACTACGTCAACGACCGGCGCGCCGACGCGAGTTTTTACGATCTGCTCGCCTCCGAAGCACGGCTCACGAATTTCGTCGCGGTCGCGTTCGGGCAGGTGCCTCAGGAAAGCTGGTTCGCGCTCGGGCGTCTGCTGACCAAGAGCGGCGGCGAATCGGCGCTGCTGTCGTGGGGCGGCTCGATGTTCGAGTATCTGATGCCGCTGCTGGTGATGCCGAACTACGTCAACACCTTGCTCGATCAGACATACAAAGGAGCGGTCCGCCGCCAGATCGAATACGGCCGCACGAATCAAGTGCCGTGGGGCATTTCCGAGTCCGGTTACAACGCGGTCGACGCCGCGCAGAATTATCAGTACCGCGCGTTCGGTGTGCCGAGTCTCGGCCTCAAGCGTGGACTCGCGGCCGATCTCGTCGTCACACCGCATGCGACAGTGATGGCGACGATGGTCGAGCCGCAGCAAGCCGTGCAGAATCTGCGCGCTCTCGAATCGCTCGGCATGATCGGCCAATACGGTTTTTACGAAGCGGTCGACTTCACGCCCGCGCGCGTTCGTCGCGGCGAAAAGTTCGCGATCGTGCGCTCGTTCATGGCGCACCATCAGGGCATGAGCATGCTCGCGATCGGCGACACCTTGCTCGACATGCCGATGCGCAAACGCTTCGTGTCCGAACCGGTGTTCGCCGCGACGTTGCAGCTATTGCAGGAACGCGTGCCGCGCGATGCGGCCACGTATTCGAAAGGCAGTGAACTTGCCGACAACCGCGCGCAAACCGACGCATCGCAAATGCCGGTACGCGTATTCACTTCGACGAACACGCCGACGCCGGCGATCCAGCTTTTGTCCAATGGCCGCTACCACGTGATGGTGACCAATGCCGGCGCGGGCTACAGCCGCTGGAACAATCTCGCCGTCACGCGCTGGCGCGAAGACAGCACGCGCGACAACTGGGGCAGCTTCTGCTACGTGCGCGATGTAGACAGCGGAAAATTCTGGTCGAACACGTTGCAGCCGGCGATGGGTGGGTGCACGAGTTACGAAGCGACGTTCACCGAACCGCGCGTGCAGTTCCATCGGCGCGACGATGAAATCGAAACGCATACCGACATCGCCGTATCGCCCGAAGACGATATCGAACTGCGCCGCGTGCGCATCACGAACCGCTCGCGCTCGCGCCGCACCATCGAAGTGACGAGCTATGCCGAAGTCGTTCTCGCTCCGGCGATGGCCGATGACACGGGTCAGGCGTTCAGCAACCTGTTCGTCGAAACCGAAATCATTCCCGCGCGCGCGACGATCGTGTGCAAACGGCGGCCACGCAGCAATGCGGAACAATGGCCGAGCATGGTGCATCTGGTCGCGCTGCACGGCGCGGAAAGCATCAGCACCTCGTGCGAAACCGATCGCATGCGTTTCATCGGGCGCGGCAACAGTACGGCCGATCCTGTCGCGCTACGCGATACGCAGGAACTTTCCGGCACGCATGGCGCCGTGCTCGATCCGATCGTCGCGGTACGGCATCGTTTCGTGCTCGAACCGAAGCAATCCGCCACGCTCGATATCGTCACCGGCATCGCCAGCGATCGCGCCGGCTGTCTCGCGCTCGCGGAGAAATATCACGGACAGAATCTCGGCGATCGCGTGTTCGATCTGGCGTGGACGCACGCGCAAGTCGCGCTGCGACAGATCAACGTCACCGAAGTCGATGCACAATTGTACGGTCGCCTCGCCGGACGCGTTGTATACGCGAACGGCTCGTTGCGCGCCGACCCGAGGCTCATCGCCACGAATCGCCGTGGACAATCCGGCCTGTGGCGTTACTCGATATCCGGCGACATGCCGGTTCTGCTTTTGCAAATTACCGATGCGACGAACATCGAACTCGTGCGGCAGCTCGTACAAGCGCACGCGTACTGGCGCACGAAAGGACTCATTGTCGATCTGGTGATATGGAACGACGATCACGGCGGTTACCGCCAGGCGCTGCAGGATCAGATCCTCGGCATCATCACCGCCGGCATATCGGGCAATCTCATCGACAAGCCCGGCGGCGTTTTCGTGCGGCCCGCCGAACAGATCGCCGCCGAAGACCGCGTGCTGCTGATGTCGGTGGCGCGCGCCATCGTGTCGGATGCGAAAGGCACACTCGCCGAGCAGATCAAGCAGCGCGATCCGGTCGAAATCGCGATTCCGCGTTTCGTCGCGCGCAGCGATCGCGCGCCGATCGTCACGCTTCCAAACGCGCCGAAACTCGCGCTGATGTTCGACAACGGCATCGGCGGTTTCAGTCCGAGCGGCCGCGAATACGTGATCACCACGAGCAAGCAGTCGATCACGCCATTGCCATGGTCGAACGTGTTGGCCAATGCGAATTTCGGCACTGTGATATCCGAAAGCGGCGGCGCGTATACATGGTCGGAAAACGCGCACGAATTCCGGCTTTCGCCGTGGCAAGCCGATCCGGTCACCGACGTTTCGGGCGAGGCGTTCTATCTGCGCGACGAGGAAACCGGGCGTTTCTGGTCGCCATCGCCCGCGCCACGTCGCGGCGAAACGCCGTACACAACGCGTCATGGATTCGGCTACAGCGTCTTCGAACATGTCGAAGACGGTATACAAACGGAATTGTGGACATATGTCGCACTCGATGCGCCGGTGAAATTCTCCGTGATCCGCACGAAGAATATTTCCGGCCGTACGCGGCAGTTGTCGCTGACCGGTTACGTCGAGTGGGTGCTCGGCGACCTGCGTTCGAAATCGGCGATGCACGTCGTCACATCGATCGATCCGGACAGCGGAGCGCTGTTGGCGCGCAACGCGTACAACGCGGAGTTTTCCGATCGCGTCGCTTTCTTCGATCTCGACGATCCGCAGCGCACACTCAGCGGCGACCGCACGGAATTCATCGGCCGCAACGGCACGCTGCAGAATCCCGCCGCGCTGTCGCGAGCGCGGTTATCGGGAAAAGTCGGCGCCACGCTCGATCCCTGCGCGGCCATCCAGACCACGTTCGAGCTGGCCGACGGACAATCGCGCGAAGTGATTTTCCGGCTTGGCGCCGGCGACGGCGTCGACGACACGAGCGACATGGTTTTGCGTTTGCGCAAGACCGACACCGCGCGCACCGCGTTCGTCGCCATCCGCGACTTCTGGAAACGCACGCTCGGCACCGTTCATGTGCAGACGCCGAATCCCGAACTCGATGTGCTCGCGAACGGCTGGCTTTTGTATCAGGCCATCGCGTGCCGACTCTGGGGACGCAGCGGTTATTACCAGTCCGGCGGCGCCTACGGATTCCGCGACCAGTTGCAGGATTCGATGGCGCTCGTGTTCGCCGCGCCCGATCGGTTGCGCGAACAGATCTTGCGCAGTGCCGCGCGGCAATTCAAGGAAGGCGATGTGCAGCACTGGTGGCATCCGCCGACCGGCCGCGGCGTGCGCACGCGCTGCTCCGACGATTATCTGTGGCTGCCGCTCGCGGTGTGGCGTTACGTGACCTGCACCGGCGACCGCACCGTGCTCGACGAACGCCGTGCGTTCCTCGAAGGCCGGCCGCTGGGCGAGGGCGAAGAATCGTATTACGACTTGCCGGCGACGTCGGGCGACAGTGTAGATGTATACGAACACTGTGTCCGCGCGATCACACACGGTTTGCGTTTCGGCGCGCGCGGTCTTCCGCTCATGGGCAGCGGCGACTGGAACGACGGCATGAACAATGTCGGCCTGCACGGCAAAGGCGAGAGCGTGTGGCTCGCGTTTTTCCTGTATCAAGTGCTGAACGATTTCGCCGGCATTGCGGATTTGCGTGGCGATGCCGCGTTCGCCGCGCGCTGTCGCAGCGAGGCGGCGACGTTGTCGAAGAACATCGAACAGAATGCATGGGACGGCAATTGGTATCGCCGCGCGTATTTCGACGATGGCACGCCGCTCGGTTCGTCGAGCGACATCGAGTGCAAGATCGATTCGATCGCGCAGAGCTGGTCGGTGTTGTCGGGCGCGGCGCCCGCCGAGCGCCGGCAAACGGCGATGAATTCGCTCGACCAGCATCTGGTGGATCGCGACCATCATCTGATCAAGTTGCTCGATCCGCCGTTCGATAAAGCGCCGGCCGATCCGGGCTACATAAAAGGTTATGTGCCCGGCGTGCGCGAGAACGGCGGTCAATACACGCACGCGGCGGTCTGGGCATCGATGGCGTTCGCCGCGCTGGGCGATGCCGAACGCGCCAACGAATTGCTCGGCTATATCAATCCGGTGAATCATACGAAGTCGCGGCAGGATATCGACGTATTCAAAGTCGAACCGTACGTCGTCACCGCTGACGTCTATGCCGTTGCGCCACACACCGGTCGCGGCGGATGGAGTTGGTATACCGGATCGGCGGGCTGGCTGTATCGGCTGATGACCGAATCCATTCTCGGTCTGCGTCTGGCCGGAGACAGGTTGCACGTCACGCCGTGCGTGCCGGCCGCGTGGAGCGAGTACAGAATGGTGTATATGCACGGCGAAACGGCGTACGACATCCACGTCACGCGATCCGGTGGCGCGGCGGGCGTCACCGTGGACGGCATCGCTCAGTCCGACAAGGCGATTCCGTTAGCGAGCGACGGTCAGCGACACGCGGTCGTCGTCTCGCTCGGTCCGGCGCCGGCAAGTAACGCGTGAAACTGATAATCGACGAAACCACATCGCGAACAAGGACGATTGCATGAGCCAGAAAATCAATCCGCTCGCCGGCAAGCCGGCGCCGCCGTCGATGCTGGTCGACGTGCCAAAATTGCTCGCGGCGTATCACGATCTGCAGCCCGATCCGTCAGTGCCCGAACAGCGCGTCGCGTTCGGTACCTCGGGACATCGCGGCAGTTCGTTCGATCGCAGTTTCAACGAATGGCACATCCTCGCGACCACGCAGGCGATCTGCGAATACCGCGCGATGAAAAATATCGATGGTCCGCTGTTCATGGGCGCCGATACGCATGCGTTGTCCGGGCCCGCGTTGGAAAGCGCACTCGAAGTGCTCGCCGCGAATGGCGTGCAGACGATCATCTCCGCGAACGGCGAGTTCACGCCGACGCCGGCGATTTCGCACGCGATCCTCGTCTACAACCGTGGCCGCGACGCGGGATTATCGGACGGTGTCGTCGTCACGCCGTCGCACAATCCGCCCGACAACGGCGGCTTCAAGTACAACCCGCCGAACGGCGGTCCGGCCGACACGGATGTGACCGGCTGGATACAGAACCGCGCGAACGCGTTGCTCGAAGTAAAACTGCGCGAGGTCAAACGGATTCCGTTCGCGCAAGCGCGTAGCGCGTCGACCACCCGCACGCAGGATTTTCTCGACACGTATGTCGCCGATTTGGCCAACGTGATCGATTTCGATGCGATCCGCGGTGCGGGCGTACACATGGGCGTCGATCCGCTCGGCGGCGCCGGCGTGCATTACTGGGCGCCGATCGCCGAGCGTTATCGCATTGATCTCAATGTCGTCAGCGATGTGGTGGACCCGCAATTCGCGTTCATGACGCTCGATTGGGACGGCAAGATTCGCATGGACCCGTCGTCTTCGTATGCGATGCAGCGACTGATCGGCTTGAAGGATCGCTATGACGTCGCTTTCGCCTGCGACACCGATCACGATCGCCACGGCGTCGTGACGCGCAGCGCGGGCCTGCTCGAACCGAATCATTATTTGTCGGTGATGGTGGAATATCTGTATCGGAATCGTCCGCAATGGAACGCGCAGGCCGGCGTCGGCAAGACGCTGGTTAGCACGGCGCTCATCGATCGCATCGCAAAACGGATGGGGCGCAAGCTGTTCGAAGTGCCCGTCGGATTCAAGTGGTTTTCATCCGGATTGTTCGACGGCTCGCTCGGTTTCGGGTGCGAAGAAAGTGCGGGCGCATCGTTCCTGCGTCGCGACGGCTCGGTGTGGACGACCGACAAGGATGGCCTCGTCGCGGCCCTGCTGTCGGCGGAAATCACGGCTCGACTCGGCAAAGACCCCGGCGAACTATACGCGCAACTTGCGCGCGATCTCGGCAAGCCGTTCGCAAGCCGCGTCGATGCGAAAGCCACGACGGAACAGAAAGCCAAGCTCGCCAAACTTTCGCCGACCCAGTTCACGAGCAAGACGCTCGCAGGCGAAAACGTCGAACAAGTGCTCGATCGCGCGCCGGCCAATAACGCGGCGATCGGCGGCATCAAGGTGATCACGGAAAACGGCTGGTTCGCTGCGCGGCCGTCCGGCACCGAAGCGATTTACAAAATTTATGCGGAAAGTTTCAAAAGCGCGGACCACCTGCAGAGCATTCTCGCCGAAGCGCAGAAGACAGTGGATGCGGCTATTGCGTGATCCGCGTTTGCGGAATTGCCACAAAGTATATTTATTATTTTTTTGCCTTTCAAAGGATCGCGAATTCGCCGCGCCTCGTGATGGACCACGGAATGATTGCCGTCGTGGTGTTCGCGAAATCTTCACGGAAAGGGCTAGAAAATGACGCACAGGAGCTTCGACCAAAAAGGAGTTTGCGATGCCCATGATCGACACACGATCGAAACATCCCGACGGATCCGTTGTCCGTTTGCATTACAAGGATTGGGGTTCAGGCAAGCCGGTCATTTTCATTCATGGCTGGCCGTCGGACGAAACAATGTGGGAATACCAGCTCACCGAATTGCCTAAAAAAGGATTTCGGTGCATTGCCTACACTCGGCGCGGCTTCGGAAAGTCATGCGCAACGTGGGATGGCTACGACTACGACACGCTGGCCGACGATCTGAATGATGTCATCGAAGGATTGAAGCTCGACAACGTTTCGCTGGTCGGTTTTTCGATGGGCGGCGGTGAAGTCGCGCGTTATCTGAAAAATTACGGTTCGAAAAAAATCGCGAAGGTGATGCTCGTCAGCACGGTTCTTCCGTTCATGCTGAAGCGTGACGACAATCCGGAAGGCGTGCCGAAAGACGTTTTCGACAAGATGGCCGAGCAGATGAAAAACGACCGCGCCGGTTTTCTCGACGATTTTTATAAACAGTTTTTTGGCGTGAGCTTGGCGTCGCATCCGGTCAGTGAAGCATTTCTGGCGCACAGTCGCGAGATTTCGGCATTCTCCTCGGCGCGAGCGCAGCAGGAATGCGCGGCATCATTTTCGAGCACCGATTTTCGCCAGGACTTGCCGGCGATTACCGTGCCGACGTTCATCATTCATGGCGACAAGGACAAAACGGTTCCGATCGATGCATCGAGCGCGCGCACGGCCAAACTCATCGCGGGTGCGAAGTACAAAGTCTATGAAGGCGCGCCGCACGGTCTGTTTTACACGCATCGCGACCAATTGAACGCGGACATCGCCGCGTTTATTTGATGCGTCCAACGCCGCCGAGTGTCCATGACGGCACGCGGTGGCGTTTAATCATCGGCTGCGAAAATCCGCGCGGCGTGTGCAAGAATCAACACTTTGCGGATACGGATAAGCGATGCGATTTCTCGGCGTCGGCGATTATCACAGTCTGGGCGACATGTACTGGCGATTGCAACGCGCCGGGCATGACGTGCGCGTGTTTGTCGGCGAATCCGAAGCCCACGATATTTTTCGCGGATTGATCGAGCGCGTCGACCATCTCGATCAAGGTCTGGATTGGGTTGGGCGCGACGGTGTGATCGTCTGCGAAACAGCGACATTTGGCGAACGTGCCGACGGTTTGCGCGCGGAGGGTTTCGCGGTGGTCGGCGGCAGTGCGATCGGCGATCGTCTCGAAGTCGACCGCGCGTTCGGCCAGCGCGTGATGGCCGACGTCGGCATGCAGACCGCGCCGACGCACACGTTCAAACGTTTCGACGAAGGCATCGATTTCATTCGACGCAAACCCGCGCGCTACGTTTACAAACTGAGCGACGCCGCTGCTTCGTCCACACAGAACTACGTCGGCATGCTCGACAGTGGCGCCGACATGATCGCGATGCTTCACGCCGAAGCAGCGCGGTACGGCGCTAAGCAGCCCGATTTCGTGCTGATGGATTTTCTGCGCGGTGTGGAAGTCGGCATCGGCGCGTATTTCGATGGCGAGCATTTCCTCACGCCGGCGTGTATCGATTGGGAACACAAACGTTTTTTCCCCGGCGATTTGGGCGAACTCACCGGCGAGATGGGGACGGTCGTGAGTTATCGGCATTCGCAGCGATTGTTCGAGCGCACACTCGGCCGCGTCGCGCCGTTGCTGCGCGAGGCGCGGCATCACGGCTATATCAACATCAACACCATCGTGAACGACGACGGCGTTTTTCCGCTCGAATTCACCAGCCGCTTCGGCTATCCGGGTTTTGCGATCTGCGATGCGCTGCACGTCGATGGCTGGGATGTGATCCTGCAAAAAATGGCGCGCGGGAACAGCACATCGTTTGCAACGCGCGAGGGTTTTTCCGTCGGCGTGGTGCTCACCGTCCCACCGTTTCCGTACGAATTCGGTTACGCGGAACTTTCACGCGGACGTCCGATATTTTTCGACGGCATCGCGATGGACGACGACGCACTGCATTACGGCGAAGTCGAATTCGATGGCGAACGCATGCTGACGAGTGGTTCGATCGGGTATGTCTGCGTCGCCACCGGCGTTGGCGATTCGATACGCGAGGCGCAATCGGAAGCGTACACGTCCGTTCGCAAAATCGCCGTCGCCAACGCGCGCTATCGCAACGACATCGGCGAACGACTTATGCGAGAGGATTGGTCGACGCTACAGCGGCTTGGCTGGCTGGATTGATCGTCGGATTCGCAATTCCCAACTCGGCGCGGTAGCGCTCGAAACAGCGTTTGCCGCATTGCAGGCGCATCAATGCGCCTTCCGCGATCGGCGTCATCAGTTTTGAATCTTCCGCAACGAGCGGACGGATCACTTCCGCATTCCATTCGCGCGAATGGCGTATGTCCAGTCCGGCGTGAAGCTGAAAATACTGCCGGCCTTCCGCGGAAACGCCCAAGCGCTTCAAGCCATCGTTGACAAGCGAAACGCGACTCGGCGCCGTCAGCTCGATCGCACCCAACGCGCCGACGGAGTGATATGCATAACGGCGGTTCGCCGCGAGCCCAGCCATCGTATTGGCTAGCGCTAGCGATTCCCACACCGTCTCTTCGATGCGCGTTTTCAGACCGAAAGCCTGCGCGGTATTTTCCAGCATACCGCCGTGCATTCCATGCGCATGACCTCGGCCCATCTCATCCCAATAGTTTCGCGCCATTTCGAGTTTCGGTTGGGCCGGGAAACGGATTTGCGTGAGCGCGACCAGGTCGTCGAAGCCCGCTTCGCCGGCGACTTCCTGACCGAGAAACCAGCGCATCTGATCCCAGTCAGCGTGTTCCGATAGCCACGGAAAAAGCGCGTCGTTCTGTCCGGGTCCTTGGTCGCGCAACGACTCGAACCATTGCATGAACGCGTCGGCGTCGGTTGGCACGTCGGCCAGCATGGGCTGTATCGCGGCGCGTTCGGTTTCGAGGAATTCGCCTTCGTCTTTCTGCATCGCGATATCGCGAACCAATACGGTTGCCCAATCGTCGGTTGGCACGCCGGGTTTGAAACGGCGCGCATTGAAAAGCGTCAACCGTGCGTGGAACGCATGCTGTTCTTCATCGATATCGGGTACGGGTTTCAACTGAGCATTCATGACGACGTCCTTGTGACGACCAAACCAACGGCGGCAATCCGTTCCACAGCTTCGTAGTGCTTGCGGTCGAGCTCTTCGCCGAAGACATCCGGATCCAGTTCGGTGTAGCGGAAAGAAAATTCCGAACCGCGCAGCGACGGAAGCACGCGCGACCAGAACGTATCCACACCATCGACGATTGCCGATCCGGTATACAAAATGATCACGCCGCCCGGCCGCAGGCGCGTGAGCGATTCGCGCAGAATACGCACGGACAGTTCGGCGCCGAAGTGCGTGCCGCCGTGCCGATACAGCCGTTCTTTCGCATCGGCGAGATAGGGCGGGTTGCTGACGATTACATCGGCATCGCCGGCGATCGACGCGAACACGTCGCTGACCACGAAACGCGCGCCCTCGACGCCAGCGAGACGCGCGTTGCCCTCTGCAAACTGTAACGCGAGCGGATTGATGTCGGCGAGCACGACGTTCGATGCGCGCGCCGTTTTCGCGGCGATCAACCCGCCCACGCCGGAGCCGCAACCGATATCGATCACGGTGCGCACCGGCCGGCGGTGTTCGGCCAGCGTGTGTTCGATCAGGCGTGCGAAGCGGTAACTGTCGGGTCCGAAAAATACGCTCTGCGACGTATCCGTCGGAAACGCCGAGTGCGCGAATAATTCGTCGCCGTACGAAGCGAAGCGGATCGCACTTCGCCGCAACGAGTCGCTCTGCCCAACGGGATCGAGCAATCGCGCGCGTTCCATCGCTGCGCTGACGGAGACATCGAGATCGTCGATAGCGACGGAACGATTCCAGCCGAATACATCGCGCAACACGTCTCGGCATGTTGGGTTGTTGGCGATTACGCGGCGATGTGTTTCCGGCGTGACTGTCGTGAACGCGTATTCTCGTGAACGCAGATGCTCGCCTATACTCACGATGGCGTCGGGCAACTCGTCGCGTGCAACGGATCGAGCGGCGGACTGTGCACTCATGATGGTTTCATCGAAAGAATCTCGCGCGCGAATTAGCAAAAGCTATGCCGCGTGTCGGGCATGCATATGCGCCGTTACCCACGTCATCGCACTGAAAGTTGAAGTGCCGAAAACGATCCGGTTTGCAAAACGCGCTATCAGCCGATCGCCAGCGTGAGGCACTTCGCGCCACCGCCAGCTTTGATGAATTCACTTAGATCGATCGCGTGCACGTCGCGGCCAGCGCGCTTTAAATCTTCACGGAGTGTATCGCTGGCGCGATGAACGATGACCGCGTCGTCGAGTTCCACCATGTTGCAGGCAAAGTTGTATGCATCGTCACGTGATACCGGAATGCGCAGTCGCGCCGGAACGAACCGTTGCAGGGTTTCGATACCCTGAAGTGTGAATGCGCCAGGGAAAAACACTACGTGACCTGTTCGCAGCGGACAGAAACACGTGTCCAGATGATAAAAACGCTCGTCGACGAGCTCGAGCGGTATCACATCCGTATCCAGTGTGGCGCTCAGAAGCGTTGCGGCGGCTGACTCCGAGCGCAATCCAAACCCCATCCACAGCCGATTGTCGATGTCGAACAGCGCATCGCCGGCACCTTCGAAAACGACGTCCGCCGGGAGATTGCGAATGAGGAAACCTTCGCGCCGCATCCAGTCTTCGAACAGTTTCGCTTCGGGCTGCCGTTCGGGATGCCTGAAATTGCTGGTGACAAACGTCCCACGATGAATCAGTCCCGCGTTCGCGCTGAAACACATGTCGGGTAGGGAGGCATCGCCGGGCACGAAAACCACTTCGCGTTTTGCGGAGATGACTTCGACAAGACTTTCCCATTGCGCAAACGCGCGGTCCACATCGACCGCCGCGCCGACATTCATCCACGGGTTGATCGAGTAGCGCACCGAAAAATGGTCGGGCGACACCATCAGCGTTCGCGGACGCGCCGCGCTATTTCGACGCGCCGTATAAATTTCAGCTTGCGGTATTTCGAGCGTGATGTCGGATGCGTCCATTGATTCACTGATTCGCTGGTTTAACGTTGGGTGGGCATAGCAAGTTGTCAGCCAAGCGCTATGTGCGGGCGAATCGCGTAATTTGCGTCATTTGCGCGGCAAAGTGCATCCCGAAATTGATCGCGCCGTGCAAAGCGCGAATCGGACACGGTGAATTCGGGTGGGACGATGTGTCATTCGCATTCTCCCCACAACGAACTTCACGGGGCCGGCATGACCCGCGCCGTGATTACACGCGGGTCGCGAATGGATCGAGCGCGAGTTCGATGGCGGTCGTCATGCTCGCGAGCGATGCCGGCTTCTTGAGCCACGCGGCCGCTTGCGTCACGCGACCGGCGATGCGCAATTCCGCATTGGGCCGACCCGACACGATCACCAGCGGCGGCAACACGACGCCGACGCGTCCGAGGCGTTCGATCAATTCCTCGCTGCGTTCCTCGCCGAGCTGCAAATCGAGAAAGACGACGTCGAATTTATGCGGCGTTTTCAGCACATCGAACGCTTGTTGCGCGGTGGAGACCCACTCGCAGCGATGTCCGGCAAGTCGCATCGCTTCGGCGATGGCTTGACCCACGGACGCGTCGTCTTCGATCACCAGTACTGCGCGTGAAACGGAAGTCGTCATACCGAAACCGAATGTGAAAAAAGGAACTTACCTGGTCGCACGAGAAATCTGCAACGCCTGATCGATGACAAATTCTGTTGCCACTCGTCCAGACTATCGTCGTCACACAACGCGATTGCTTCGTTCGGCGGTTCCCACAATGTGGAAGCGCTCGCCGGACTGCACGCACGTGACCACCGTGTCGGAAACGCGTTCGTAGCGTCGACCTTGCGTGTCGAAAATCGCGAATTGCTTCGTCGCCGTGATGTAGCGGTTATTGACCTTCACCGCTTTCACATAGGAACGTTCGAAAATCACGCGCGCTTCGTCGGACGACGGCGATCGGATGTCGTAACTGATCGTCCTGGACGATGCCCTTGCCATTCATCACTCGCTGTCGCGTGTCATCGATAAAGAACGTAGTACCACGAGTGATACCGGAAAACCACCACGCATTGTAGCCGTGGCTTGTTTCATGCACCTGAAAAAATATTCATGGAACACTATTCGATCCTTCTCGTGGAAGACGATCCGGCGCTCGGACCGCTGACCGCTTATGCGCTGAGCGATTACGGACATCGTGTCGTACTCGTCGCCTCGGTGCCGGCAGCTTTTACAAAATTGTCCGCGTCGAATGATTTCGATGCGATCCTGCTCGATCTCGAACTAGGCGCAGAGCGCGGCGAGACGCTGATCGAGCAACTCAGGACCGCGCACTGCAACGTTCCGGAAGTGATTATCGTCTCGGCGCAACCGACGGCCGAACTTCATCGCGCGATGCGTCGTATCGACGCGTGCGCGGCGGTGAGCAAACCCTGCACCGTGCTGGAGTTGAACGCGGAATTGCAGCGTTGTCTCGACGATCGCGCACGCGGCGCGCAGTAGCAGCGGTCGTGCAGGACGAGCGATAACCAACCGATTGATGTCAATTCCAGTGCGCTTTGCACGGCACTGACGATCGGCCGCAAAATAAAATCGGTAACTGATTTCGTCAGTCCAGCGTTTTTCTTCTGAGTAGAAGTACAACGCCGGTGCCACAAAGCGTCGCGAGCGCAAACCACGTCAACGCGTATGCAAGGTGCATGTTGCGGAACTGCACCACGGTCAGACCGCCGACCGGATAGTGGCCGACGGCAGCGGCATCGGCATCGACGAAAAACGGCGCGACCCGTCCAAGTTTGCGCGCAGTCGCGATTGCCGCAACGTCGCGCGAATACCAGGCATCATCGAGCGGACGATTCGGACGCAGAAATCGTCCGCCCGGTTCCGTCATGCGCAACAAGCCGCTGACGGAAACGATGCCGCTCGGTTGTTCGTAATCGCGTGCGCGTTCGGGTGTGACGAAGCCGCGGTTGATCAACACCGTTCCGCTGTCGGTGACGAGCGGTGTCACGATCCACGCGCCGGCACCTTCTTCAGTCAATGCGTCGACGCGTGTCGAGCGGTCGTTTAGATAACGACCGTCCAGTCGCACATGACGATATTCGTCGTCGGTCGCGTTGATATGCGGCCATTGCGCGGGCGGCGGAAGGGGAACGGGCGACGCATGAATACGTGCGTCGACGCGCGCGATGAGGTCCACCTTCCAGATTCGCCGTTGCAACTGCCAGGTGCCGAGTGCCAAGAATCCCGCAGCGGCAATCGCGAACAGAAGAAGCAGAAATCCCCGCTTCATTCCGACATCTTAGAAACCGCGTCCCGGTGCGTCGTTCGCGCCCGGCATCATGTTGGCGTTGAGATGGTTCATGATCCAAAGCGAACCGCCGACGATGATGAGCAGCAGCACGGCGGTGAAAACGTAGGCCACCAACGTCCAACCGCCTTGCGCTCGCGCATTGACGTGCAGGAACGCGAACGTCTGCACGAGAATTTGCGCAACGGCGAACGTGACGATGACCGCCGCCGCGACCACGGCGTTGCCGATGGGATGCGCCATGGCGATCCAGAACGGAATCGCGGTCATCACCGCGGCGACGACGAATCCGACGAGATAGCCGCCGAGTTTGAAATGGATGACGTCATCGTGTTCGTCCTGTGCGTGACTGTGCACGACCGCTTCGTCCCTCATGACAAAACTCCCAACAGATAAACGAAGGTGAACACGCCGATCCATATCACGTCGAGGAAATGCCAGAACATGCTCAGGCACATAAGGCGTCGGCGATTCTCCACGTGCAAACCGCGCTGCG
This sequence comes from uncultured Rudaea sp., assembly GCA_964658115.1. Taxonomy (GTDB): domain Bacteria; phylum Pseudomonadota; class Gammaproteobacteria; order Xanthomonadales; family Rhodanobacteraceae; genus Rudaea. Next base: position 28,443 of record CAZZYA010000005.1, read on the forward strand.
CGAGTTGAACGAGCGTGACGCCGATCCAGATCACGCCGAACGTCACGTGCAAGCCGTGCGTGCCGACCAGCGTGAAAAACGCGGACAGATAAGCACTGCGTTGGGGAGTCGCGCCGTCGACGATCAGATGATGGAATTCGTGCAGTTCGACGCTGACGAAAACGATGCCGAGCAGCCCCGTCACGGCGAGCCAGATCTGCAATGCGCGCAGTTTGCCGGCTTGCATCGAAATCATCGCCAGGCCGCAGGTCAGCGCCGAAACGAGAAGAACGGCCGTGTTGAATGCGACGAGTTTGAGATCGAAGATGTCGTGCGGCGTTGGGCCGCCCGCGAAACTGGAATTGAGCACGCCGAACGTCGCGAACAATGTCGCGAAGATCAGCGCATCGCTCATCAGGTAAATCCAGAATCCGAGCAGCGTGCCGCCACCGGCATGCACGTGTTCGTCGCCGGTTTGATAGAAGACGATCGGTGCGTCTTTGTCAGCGAGCGCGGCGGTTTCCATAATCACGCTCGCGCCCCCGCGGTTTCTGTTTGCGCGACTTCATCGGCCGGCACGAAATAATCGCGGCGATAATTGAACGTGTGAGCGATCGACACGACCAGCAGCGCGACGAACGATACGGCCGCCAGCCACCAGATGTACCAGATCATGGCGAAGCCGAAGATCATCGCGAACGCGGAAATGATCACGCCCGCGCCGGTGTTGTGCGGCATGTGGATCGGCCGGTAGCCGTGCGTCGGCGGACGCGCACCGCGATGTTTCATGTCGTACCACGCGTCATTGTCGTGCACGACGGGAACGAACGCGAAGTTGTACGACGGCGGCGGCGATGGCGTCGACCATTCCAGCGTACGGCCGTTCCACGGATCGCCAGTGCTGTCGCGCAGTTTTTCGCGGTTCTTGATGCTCACCGCGATCTGAATGATGAACGCGAGAATGCCCACGAGAATGATGAGCGCACCGATGCCGGCGATGATGAACCAGATCTGCAGCGACGGATCGTCGAAGTGCCTCACGCGCCGCGTCGTTCCCATCGATCCGACGATGTAGATCGGCGTCCACGCGACCCAATAGCCGATCACCCAGCCCCAAAACGTGATCTTGCCCCAGAACGGATCGAGCCGGAATCCGAACGCTTTCGGAAACCAGTAATACATTCCCGCGAACAAACCGAACACCACGCCGGCGATGATGACGTTGTGGAAATGCGCAACGAGGAACAGCGAGTTGTGCAGCACGAAATCGGCCGGTGGCACCGCGAGCAGAACGCCGGTCATGCCGCCGACGATGAAGGTCAGCATGAAGGCCACCGTCCACATCATCGGCAGTTCGAAACGGATTTCGCCGCGATACATCGTGAACAGCCAGTTGAAAATTTTCGCGCCCGTGGGAATCGAAATCACCATCGTGGCGATGCCGAAGAAACTATTGACGCTGGCGCCCGAGCCCATCGTGAAAAAATGATGCAGCCATACGAGATACGACAGGATCGTGATCACGACCGTCGCGTACACCATCGACGAATAGCCGAACAGGCGTTTGCCGCAAAAGGTTGAGGTGACTTCCGAATAGATGCCAAACGCCGGCAGCACGAGCACGTAGACCTCCGGATGTCCCCACACCCAGACGAGGTTCCAGTACATCATCGGGTTGCCGCCGAAATCGTTGGTGAAGAAATTCGTTCCGACGTAGCGATCGAGCAGCAACAGCGCGAACGCGCCGGTCAGCACCGGGAAAATCGCGACGACGAGCACGTTGCTGCACAACGCCGTCCACGTGAACACCGGCATTTTCATCAGCGTCATACCGGGTGCGCGCATCTTCAGTATCGTGGTGACCATGTTGATGCCGGACAACGTCGTACCGACGCCGGCGATTTGCAGCGCCCATAAATAATAGTCGGGTCCGGTATCGGGACTGTTCGTGATGTTCGACACCGGCACGTAGTTGAGCCAGCCCGCGCGGCTGAATTCGCCGACGAACAGCGATGTCATCACCAGCAATGCACCGGCGACGGTGAGCCACAGACTCAAGCTGTTGAGAAACGGAAACGCGACATCGCGTGCGCCGATCTGCAGCGGCATCACGAAATTCACGATGCCGACGACCAGCGGAATCGCGACGAAGAAAATCATGATCGTGCCGTGCGCGCTGAACACTTGATCGTAATGCTGCGCGGTGAGATAGCCTTCGCTCGCGCCGAACGCCCATGCCTGTTGCAAACGCATCATCAGCGCATCGGCGAAACCGCGCAGCAGCATGATGATGCCGAGGATCATGTACATCACGCCGATTTTCTTATGATCGACCGAGGTGAGCCACTCGCGCCACAGCCATCCCCAACGTCCGAAATATGTGACCGCGCCGACGACGCCGATACCGAGCACCAGCACGACGAGAAACGTTCCCAGCAGGATCGGTTCGTGCAGCGGAATCGATTCCCACGAGAGACGGCCGAAAATGGGGGAGAGTTTGTCTGCCATGGATATCGCGCTCCTTCAGTCCTGACCGTGCGTTTTGTCGTCGGGGACTGGCTTGCCGGCGTCGTGATCCGACATGCGCGAGCCTGTTTCCTTGGTATCGCCATCGTTCGACAGCGCGCCTTTCGGTTTGTCTGGCTGCACGCTCATGTTGGCCGGTGGCACCACATGACCACTCATGTGATCGTGCGCCATCGTTTCGCTCATGCACGTCGAACCTGCATCGACGCAGCGTTCGAGGATGCGGCGATACAAGTCATGATCGACGCTCGCGTAGCGAATCACCGGCACGCGCTCGGACTGTTTGGTGAGCGCGAGATAATCCGGCAACGTCAGCGTTTGTTTGCTCGCTTTCGCTTCGGCGAGCCATTGCGCGAAACCGGATTCGTCGACGCCTTTCAGTCGGAAATGCATGTCGGAAAAACCCGCACCGCTGTAATTTGCGGAGAATCCGTCGAAGTCGCCGGATCGACGCAACACCGCATACAGCCGGCTTTGCATGCCGGGCATCGTGTAGATCATTCCCGCCAGCGTCGGCGAATAAAACGCGTTCATCATATTGCTCGACGTGAGATCGAAACGCACCGATCGATCGATCGGCAAGGCGAGTTCATTGACCGTCGCGATGCCTTGCTCGGGATAGATGAATAGCCATTTCCAGTCCAGCGAAACGACCTGCACGACGAGTGGTTCCGCGTTTGCCGTCGCCGGTTTCCCGTCGGCGGCCGCGTTCTTGGCCAGCGGACGAAACGGATCGAGCAGGTGCGCGCTCGACCACGTCAGCGCGCCGAGCGCGATGATGATCAGCAGCGGTGCCGACCAGATCGCCAGTTCCAGTGGCGTGGAATGATCGAATGTCGCATCGTACGTTCCGCCATGCCCTTTGCGGTAACGCCACGCGAAAAGAACGATCAGCACCATCACCGGAATGATGATGAGCAGCATCAGCGCACTTGAAATGAGGATGATGTCGCGCTGTTGGCGGGCGATGTCGCCGGCCGGATCGAACACGGCGCTGCTGCAGCCGCATAGCACGAGCACCAGCGCGGGCAAACAACGGCGTGCGGCGCGACGGTAAAATGCAGGCGCTGGTGTCATTGCCGGCATCGTTGGCTTCTCTTATCCTTGAGCCCTGACCGAATCGTCCGATCCCGACGATTATGGAGTGCGGCAAAACGTCAGGCAATAGCCAAGGAGGCGCGTCATGACGGCAACAGCGACGCCCAACTCGACCGGCCTCGAGCACGATGCACGAGTTGTCACCGCGCGCGAGCCTACGTTGCGTCCCGGCGATATCGCCATCGGCGTGATCATCGGTCGTACGAGCGAGTTTTTCGACTTCTTCGTCTACGCGCTCGCGTCAGTGCTGGTTTTTCCGGCATTCGTGTTTCCCTTTTGCGACGCGCTGACCGGAACGTTGTATTCGTTCGCGATGTTCGCGCTCGCGTTCGCCGCACGGCCGCTGGGAACCTTGTTGTTCATCGCGATCGACCGCCGTTACGGACGTGGCGTGAAACTCACCATCGCGCTCTTTTTGCTCGGCGGCTCGACAATGGCGATCGCGCTGCTTCCCGGTTATTCGGAAGTCGGCGCACTGTCGGGGTGGCTGCTCGCACTGTTCCGCGTCGGCCAAGGCGTTGCGCTCGGTGGCGCGTGGGATGGCTTGCCGTCGCTACTCGCGCTCAACGCACCGCACGAACGACGCGGCTGGTATTCGATGATTCCCCAGCTCGGTGCGCCGTTGGGTCTGCTCATCGCGAGCGCGTTGTTCACGTATTTCCTGATTCTGCTCGAGCCCGACGATTTCCTGTCGTGGGGCTGGCGCTATCCGTTCTTCGTCGTGCTCGCGGTGAACGTGGTTGCGCTTTTCGCGCGGTTGCGACTGGTCGCGACGCCGGAATTCGAGCGCCTGTTCGAATCGCGCGAACTGCAACCGTCGCCGCCGTTCGAAACGATGTTTCGGCAATGGCGAATCATCGTGCTGGGCGCGTTTGCCCCCCTCGCGAGCTTCGCGCTGTTCCATCTGGTCACCGTATTTCCCTTGTCGTGGGTGAAGTTGCACACCGAACCGAAGCCGATACGATTCCTGACGATCGAAATGATCGCCACCGTCGTTTGCGTGCTCGCGATCATGGCGTCGGGAATGCTGGCCGATCGCGTCGGCCGGCGCGCGGTGCTCGGCGTGTCGGCCTTGCTCATCGGCGCGTACAGCGGATTCGCGCCGCAGTTGCTGGGTGCCGGTGTCTTTGGCGAGTCGATCTACATGCTCGCGGGCTTTGCGTTGCTCGGACTCGCGTTCGGCCAGTCATCCGGCGTCATCAACGACTCGTTCGCGCCGCAATATCGCTACACGGGCGCAGCGATCGTCGCGAATTCGGCGTGGTTTCTCGGCGCGGGGTTCGCGCCGCTCGTCGCGCTGTTTCTCGCGTCGCACGTGGGATTGTGGGCGGTGGGTTTGTATCTGCTTTCCGGCGTCGCCTGTACGTTGGGAGCGCTCGCGCTCGATCGCCGAGTGGCGCGCGAGATCGGCTGAGCGGACGCAACTCAGGTCCGCGCCGTTGCCGTGCCGTGGCGAATCGGCCGCAGGAGAAATCGATGCGTAGACTGCTCTTCGTGATGGGTTGCGTCGTGCCGTTTCTGCTTGCGCGAAGGCCGTGGGCGGCCGATGCATCCGACGACGTGATCGCCGGCAACTACGACATGCGCATCTGCACAGGAAACTGCTCGTTCAGGGATTTGGCAAACGTGGCGGCCGAAGGCACCGTTATTCTCTTTGCCAAAGCGCTGGAAAAAAACGACCTCGAGCGTTTCGACGAGCATCGTTTCACGCATCATTTCGGCGAACCGATCAACGGCTGCTTTACGTTCCGGCACGTGGCGACCTCGTCGGCGAATTTGTGGGTCGAAGACGTCGGGGTGACATCGTGGTCCTTCGAAAACGGCCGCTATGGCTTCGCGCTTTTCCACTCACCGGATGCCGGCTATCAGGTTTCCGTCGAACGCACGACAACCGGACTTTCCGGCACCGGATCGTCCTGGGGCGTGGGCGCCGCCGCGCCGGAATCGCCGTCACGGGAAATCGTGATCGCGCGCCGTACCGGCGACGCGAACCTTTCCAATTGCACATTCCAGACCGCCGACGA
>CAZZYA010000006.1:0-34067 GCA_964658115.1 uncultured Rudaea sp.
TGAAGCCCGGGGTAGTGCTGCTCAACTTTGCGCGTGAAGGCATCATCGACGGCGATACGTTGAAGAAAGGTCTCGCCGATGGACGCATCGGCCGTTACGTCACCGATTTCCCGGCGCCCGAACTGCTCGGCAACTCGCGTGTGATCGGTCTACCGCATCTCGGTGCATCGACGGGTGAAGCCGAAGAAAACTGCGCGTTGATGGTGGTCGATCAACTCCGCGATTTTCTCGAGAATGGCAATATCCATAACTCCGTGAATTTTCCAAGCATCCGCATGTCGCGCGGTGGCGCCGCGCGGCTATGCGTGGCCAACCAGAACCGGCCGAACATGATCGGCCAGCTCTCACACGTGCTCGGCGAGGCGGGCGTGAACATCGCGCAGATGCACAATGCCTCGCGCGGCGATCTTGCCTATACGTTGGTCGATCTCGATTCGCCGGCATCCGATTCGCTGATTGCCGCAATCGGCGGAATTGAAGGTATTCTGTCGGTCCGCGCGATCGCGTGAGAGACGTCTAGATGGCCAAAAAACCCGTCGTCCCGTTTTCGCTCGCCGATGCACGCGCGCGCATCGATGGCATCGATCGGCAGATTCAGGAATTGATCGCCGAGCGCGCCGGATGGGCGCATCAGGTCGGCAAGGCGAAGGGTCCGTTGAAGGCGGCGGTGGAGTACTACCGACCCGAGCGCGAATCGCAAGTGCTGCGCATGGTGATCGACCGCAATCAGGGTCCGTTGGCCGACGAAGTACTGGTGCGATTGTTCCGCGAAATCATGTCCGCGTGCCTGGCGCAGCAGGAGCCGCTGAAGGTCGGTTATCTGGGACCCGAAGGCACCTTCAGCGAGCAAGCGGTGCGAAAACATTTCGGACATTCCGCACACGGATTGCCGTTGTCGACCATCGAGGAAGTTTTTCAGGAAGTCGAAAGCGGCGATGCCGATTTCGGTGTCGTGCCGGTCGAAAATTCGGGGCAGGGCACGATCCAGATTACGCTGGACATGTTCCTCACGTCGCAACTGAAAATTTGCGGCGAAGTCGAGTTGCGTGTGCGGCAATATCTGTTGTCGCGCACCGGCCGCATCGAAGACATCGAGCGCATCTATTCGCATCCGCAATCATTCGCCCAGACGAAAGGCTGGTTGCGCAGCAATCTGCCGAAAGTCGAAAAGATCGCGGTATCGAGCAACGCGGAAGCGGCGCGTCGCGCACGCAATTCGGACGATGCCGCGGCGATCGCCGGCGACGCCGCCGGGCACGTCTACAACCTGCGCAAGGTCATCGTAAGTCCGATCGAGGATCGCGACGACAACACGACGCGTTTTCTCGTACTCGGTCGGCAATTCTTTCCGCCGTCGGGGCATGATCGCACGTCCGTGCTCGTCTTCATCAAGGATCAGCCCGGCGCATTGTTCAACGTTCTCAATCCGTTCGCGAAGCATGGCATCAGCATGAACCGCATCGAATCGCGGCCCTCGCATCAGGCGAAATGGGAATACGCGTTCTTCATCGATCTTTCCGGCCACGTCGACGACGAGCCGATGAAGAAAGCGCTCGCAGACCTGAAGAAACATTCGGCGCAGATCAAAGTTCTCGGCTCGTATCCCGTGGCGGTGCTGTGAGTTTCGATGCGGCGAAGCTCGCCAACGTGGCGACGCAGAAGCTGACAGCATACGATCCGGGTCACGATTTGCCCGCGTTGCGCAGACGATTCGGGCCGACGCTCGCGGAACTCGGTTCGAACGAAAACCCGATCGGTCCGAGTCCGAAAGCGCTTGCGGCGATCCAGAACGAATTGGCGCATCTGTTTCGCTATCCTGATCCGAAAGGCGGCGCATTGAAGACCGCGTTGGCGAAGCGGCTTAACGTCGAAACGTCGCAAATCACGTTCGGCAACGGATCTCACGAACTGCTCATGCTGGTTGCGCAATGTTTCGCGGACGCATCGACCTCCATCGTGTTTTCGGAATTCGGATTCGCCGTGTTTCCGATCGCGACGGCCGCGTCGGGCGCCAAGGCGATTCGTGTGCCGGCCTTGCCGCGCGATCACACAACGATGCCGCTCGGCCACGACCTCGACGCGATGGCGAAAGCACTCCGCGATGACACGCGCATCGTCTATATCGCCAATCCGAACAATCCAACCGGCACGTGGTTCGACGATGGCGAACTGGAAAAATTCCTCGCGCGCATGCCGGCTGACACGCTTGTCGTCGTCGACGAGGCGTATCACGAATTTACCGATGCACCGGGTTTGACGACGGCGCTTAAGTTTTTGCCGCGCCATCCGAATCTGATCGTTACGCGCACGTTCTCGAAAGCTTATGCGCTGGCGGGTTTGCGCTTGGGATATGCGATCAGTGCGCCGGAGGTCGCGTCGATTTTCGAGCGTCTGCGCGAGTCGTTCAACTGCAACGGCTTGGCGCTTATCGCGGCGGAAGCGGCATTGCTGGACACGCAACATGTCGCGCGATCGAAGTCGTGGAATCATTCCGAGCGCGAATGGCTCGCGACCAGGTTGCGTGCGAAAAATTTGCGCGTTTTGCCGTCACAGACGAACTTCGTATTGATCGATTTCGAGAAGGATGCATCGCCGATTGAAAAAATATTGTTCGACAGCGGCGTCATCGCGCGGCCGATGGGCGGTTATGGTTTGCCGGAATTCCTTCGTATCAGTGTCGGAACGCGCGCCGAGAATGAACGCTTGCTTGCCGCGTTGCCATGAGCGGTGGCGGATTGCGTTGGACGAGTGCGCGGTCGCCGGGATTGCGCGGCAGAATCCGTGTGCCGGGCGACAAGTCGATCTCGCATCGCGCGATCATGCTTGCAGCGATCGCTGACGGCACATCACGCGTCACGGGATTTCTCGAAGGCGAAGACACGCGAGCGACGGCACGCGCGTTCGCGCAAATGGGTGTGCGCATCGAATCGCCGCGCGACAACGAACGTATCGTGCACGGCGCCGGATTGCGCGGACTGAAAAAGTCGGCCACACCGATCGATTGCGGCAACGCTGGCACCGGCATGCGTTTGCTGACGGGATTGCTCGCCGGTCAATCCTTCGACTCGGTGCTGATCGGCGATGAATCGTTGTCGAAACGTCCGATGCGGCGAGTAACCGATCCCTTGTCGAACATGGGCGCGCTCATCGACTCGGGGCAAAACGGACTGCCGCCGCTACGCATTCGCGGCGGAGCAAATCTCCGCGGAATTTCCTACGAATTGCCCGTCGCGAGTGCGCAGGTGAAATCCGCTTTACTGCTCGCCGGTTTATATGCCGACGGCGAAACGCACGTCGTCGAACCGCATCCGACACGTGATTACACCGAACGCATGCTCTCCGCATTCGGCTGGCCGATTGAATTCGGCGAGGGTTGGGCGAAACTGCGCGGCGGCCACAACTTGCGCGCCGTCGATATCGACGTGCCGACCGATTTTTCGTCGGCCGCGTTCTTCATCGTCGCAGCGACACTGATTCCTGATTCCGAACTGACAATCGAAAACGTCGGTATGAATCCACGCCGCATCGGTCTGCTTCACGTGCTCCGCGCCATGGGCGCAGATGTGCGCGAGTCGAATACGCGCGACGTCGGCGGCGAGCGCGTTGCCGATCTCGGCGTGCGCTCGGCGGCGCTGTCGGGAATAGACGTCCCTGTCGTTCACGTCCCGGATATGATTGACGAGTTTCCGATCCTCTTCGTCGCAGCCGCGTTGGCGAACGGCACGACACGCGTCGTCGGAGCGGCGGAATTGCGTGTGAAGGAATCCGACCGTATCGCCGTCATGGCTACCGGTTTGCGCGCACTCGGTGTGTCGATCGAGGAGACGCCGGACGGCGCGATCATTCAAGGCGGTATGCCTACGGGAGGCGAAGTCGATTCCGCCGGCGATCATCGCTGCGCGATGAGTTTCGGCGTCGCGGGCGCAGTCGCATCCGCTCCTGTGGTCGTTCTCGACTGCGCCAACGTCGCCACGTCGTTCCCCGGTTTCGTCGAACTGGCCAACCGAAGCGGCCTTCGATTGAGCGCTTGAATTCAAAGGCTTAGACTGCGGACTTCAGAACTCGTGCAGGCAATTCATGCCCGACAAGACCGTTCCCGTGCTGACCATCGATGGCCCGTCCGGGTCTGGCAAAGGCACGATCAGCCGCATGGTTGCAGACGCCCTCGGCTGGCATATGCTCGATTCGGGGGCGCTGTATCGTTCGATCGGTTTCGCGGCATCGATGGAAGGATTGGATCTGTCGGACGTCGACGCAGTGACCCGCTGCGCGCAGACCACCAAGATTTCTTTCCGCGATCCGAAGGATGGCCGCGAGACGCGCGTGATCGTCAACGGCCACGATGCCACCGATGAAATCCGCACCGAAACGTGCGGCGCGGCGGCGTCGGCCATCGCCGCGATTCCATCGGTGCGCGACGCACTTCTCGACAAGCAGCGCAGCTTCCGCAAGGCGCCGGGGCTGGTTGCGGATGGCCGCGACATGGGCACCGTGATTTTTCCGGATGCACGTTTCAAGGTTTTCCTCACGGCCAGCGCTGACGAACGGGCGAAACGGCGATATAAGCAGTTGAAAGAAAAGGGGTTGGGCGTTACACTTGCAGCCCTTTTGCGCGAGATTCAGGCGCGTGACGTGCGCGATGCCGAACGTCCTGTCGCCCCGCTCAAGCCGGCGGAAGGCGCCACGCACATCGATTCGACGGGAATGCCGATCGATGCGGTAGTCGCTCTCGTACTTGGCTTGGCGCGGCGCAATCTGACGCGCTAAGCACGGATTCGCGAATGGGAAGGTTTCGGGGTTGGGCGATAAGTCCGGCCTCACGGTCCTGTCGTTTCGGCGATGGGTTTTTAAAACGGCGCGGTATTTTCCGAGCCATTACGGGTGGACTGATTCCTAACTGGTTTAACGAGTTAGGGCGAAGTCTTAAGGTCAACTGGAATCACCATGACAGAAAGTTTTGCCGAACTATTCGAACAGAGCCAAACGCTCAATAAGTTGAAGCCGGGCACCATCGTCTCCGGCATCGTCGTCGAAATCCGCAACGACGTGGTCGTCGTCAACGCGGGCCTGAAGTCCGAAGGCATCGTCCCCATCGAGCAGTTCCGCAATGAGCAGGGCGAGCTCGAAGTCAAAGTCGGCGACGAAGTGAAAGTCGCACTCGACGCCATCGAAGATGGTTTCGGCGAAACCCGCCTCTCGCGCGAGAAAGCCAAACGTTCCCTGGTGTGGGACGAGTTGGAAAATGCGCAACAGACAAACGCCACCGTCACCGGCCGCATTTCGGGCAAGGTGAAGGGCGGCTTCACCGTGGACATCAAGGATGTCCGCGCATTCCTGCCCGGTTCGCTGGTGGATGTGCGCCCTGTGCGCGATCCGGTGTACCTCGAAGGCAAGGAACTGGAATTCAAGATCATCAAGCTCGACCGCAAGCGTAACAACGTGGTCGTGTCGCGTCGTGCCGTGGTTGAAAGCGAGCATTCGGAAGAACGCGAACAGCTGCTCGAACGCCTGCAGGAAAACGCGGTGGTCAAGGGTGTCGTCAAGAATCTCACCGACTACGGCGCGTTCGTGGATCTCGGCGGAATCGACGGTCTGCTCCACATCACCGATATGGCGTGGAAACGCGTGCGTCATCCGTCCGAAGTGGTCAACGTCGGCGACGAGCTCGAAGTCCGCGTGCTGCGTTTCGATCGCGAGCGCAATCGCGTTTCGCTCGGTCTCAAGCAGCTCGGTGAAGATCCGTGGGTCGCGATCGCGCGCCGTTATCCGACGGGTACGCGCCTGTTTGGCAAGGTCTCGAACGTTACCGATTACGGCTGCTTCGTTGAGCTTGAGCCGGGCGTCGAAGGCCTCGTGCACGTGTCGGAAATGGATTGGACCAACAAGAACGTCAACCCGGCCAAGATGGTGCAGGTCGGTGACGAAGTCGAAGTGATGGTGCTCGACGTCGATGAAGAACGCCGCCGCATTTCGCTCGGCATCAAGCAGACGCAGGCCAATCCGTGGGAGTCGTTCGCGGCGATCCACAAGAAGAACGACAAGGTGTCCGGTCAGATCAAATCGATCACCGACTTCGGCATCTTTGTCGGTCTGGATGGCGGCATCGACGGTCTTGTGCACCTGTCCGACATTTCGTGGCAGAGCACGGGCGAAGACCTCGTCCGCAACTTCAAGAAAGGCGACACGGTTGAAGCCGTGGTGCTTGCGGTTGATCCGGAACGCGAACGTATTTCGCTCGGCATCAAGCAGCTCGAGCAGGATCCGTTCGGTCAGTTCATGGCGGCCAATCCGCGCGGCAGCATCGTGAACGGCACCGTGAAGGAAGTCGATGCGAAAGGTGCGACGGTCGACCTCGGCGAAGGCGTCGAAGGCTATCTCCGCGCCAACGACATCGCCAAGGAACGCGTGGACGACGCCACGCAGCACTTCAAGGTCGGCGACAAGGTCGAAGCCAAGTACACCGGCATGGACCGCAAGGGCCGCGTGCTGCAGTTGTCGATCCGTGCCAAAGACGACGACGAAATGCAGCAAGTGCTCGAGGACTACCAGTCTGCCTCCGGCGGCACCACCAAACTCGGTGCGTTGCTGAAGGAACAGATGAACAAGTCGGAGTAATGAAGAAGGGTCCGCGAGCGGTTTCGCTCGCGGACCTGACGTCCGGCACGCGGCACCAGGGGTTGTTTGAAGTCACCTTGAGACTCCACACGTAAAAACTGCGAAACGTCCATGACGAAATCGGAATTGATCGAATCGCTCGCGTTGCGTCAGAGTCATCTGAACTTCGCCGACGTAGAGCTTTCGGTGAAAAGCGTTATCGAACAGATGAGCCAGGCGCTGTCGACCGGCGAACGCATCGAGATCCGCGGCTTCGGCAGCTTCTCGCTGCATTTCCGTCCGCCGCGCATGGGCCGCAATCCGAAGACGGGTTCGGCAGTGGCATTGCCGGGCAAGCACGTTCCGCATTTCAAGCCGGGCAAGGAATTGCGAGAACGCGTCAACGAGGTGGCGGCGACACGGCCTATAACGGGTTGATTGGGCCGATCACGGGCGGATGTTGCGCCTGCGGTGGTTGAATTCCGTTTCCATCGCCCGAGATTTGGACAGGTCGTTCTCTCGGATTGAACATGCTGCTTGAATCATGCGCTTGTTGATTATTTTTCTGGTCTTGATCTTCGCCATTGCCGGCGCCGTTTTCGGCGCGCTCAACGGCGAACGCATCGCCTATGATTTCTATTTCATTACCGCGGCGGTGCCGAAGGGCGCCGCGCTGATCGCCGCAGGTCTGGCCGGGTGGCTGATCGGCGGCATCGTCGTCTATTTCGGTTTGGTGTTGCGATTGCGCCGTCGAGTGCGCACGCTCGCGCGTGAACTCAGCGCGGCCGAGCGCGCACAGCAAAGCGAGCCGGTCACGCTAGTAGTGATCGCGGCGAGCGACAAAGCGTCGTGAACATGCAGTCGATGTGGATGTACGCGCTGTGTCTGCTGTTGCCCGTTGCCGCGCTGTCGGGCTGGTTCGTCGGGCGACGCAATAGCGAGCGGTCGCGCCGTGTCGGCGTCAGCGAACTGTCGTCGAGCTATTTTCGCGGATTGAACTACCTGCTCAACGAACAGCCTGACAAGGCTATCGAAGTCTTTCTGCAGTTGGCCGAATTCAACCGCGACACGGTCGAGACGCATCTGGCGCTCGGCAATCTGTTCCGCCGCCGCGGTGAAGTCGATCGAGCGATTCGCGTGCATCAGCATCTGATCGCGCGACCAAACCTGAGCAACGAAGAAAAAACTGTCGCGATGCTCGAACTCGGCGAAGACTATATGCGCGCCGGTTTGCTCGATCGTGCCGAAACGCTGTTCGCCGATTTAGTCGCCATCGATGCGCACGTGCCGAACGCGCTGCGTCATTTGATCAATATCTATCAGCACGAAAAGGATTGGGCAAAAGCGATCGAGCATGCACGACGGCTCGAGACCGCCAACAGCGAATCCGAAGGTCACAATATCGCGCAGTTTTATTGCGAACTCGCCGAACAGGCGCGCAACGCGAAAGACTTCGGCACCGCGCAGCAGCAACTCGAGCACGCGTTCGAGAGCCAACCCGAATGCGTGCGCGCATACATCGTGCTGGGCCGGCTCGAAGGGCAGCAGGGTAACCTCGAAGCGGCCGCGCAGGCGTTCGAGCGCGTGGCGGTGCTCGACGCCGACTACGTTCCGGAAATCCTGCCGCCACTACTCGATTGCTACGCACGCCTCGGTCAAATGGGCCGTGCTGAAAAATTTCTGCTCGACATCACGGAGCGTTCGCAGGGCGTCACACCCGTGATCGCGCTCTCGAAACTGTACGCGAGCACGCGCGGCGAAGAAGCGGCAATCGAGTTCATGACGCGGCAGCTGCGGCAGCGTCCGTCCGTACGCGGCTTGATGACGCTGATCAGCGCCTCGCTCGACAACTCGCGCGGCGAGGCGCGCGAAAACCTGCTCATCCTGCAGGATCTGACGCGCAAGCTCGTCGAAGGCCAGGCGATGTACCGATGCAACAAATGCGGCTTCGGCGCGAAAGCCCATCACTGGCAATGCCCGAGCTGCAAAACGTGGGGTTCGGTGCGACCGATCCACGGCGTCGCCGGCGAATAACCTCCGATGGGCGGATTCGTCAGTCTTTCCGCCGTCGACATCGCGCTGTGGCTTACCGCTGTCACTGCGCTCTCGGCGCTGCTGACTGCAGTCGCGTTGCTCTATTCGCGTCGCCGGCTGATCGATTTGCCGGGCCAGCGGCGATCGCATTCCTTGCCGACGCCGCGCGGCGGCGGTATCGGACTTTGCATCGCGGGAATGGCGGGACTCGTCGCGATGAGCGCGTTGATTTCCGACGTGACACTGCCGACGCGTCTCATCGTCGCCATTGCGCTGATAGCGATCGTTGGCTGGATCGACGATCACAGGCCGTTGCCGATTTCCGCACGCCTGGTCGCGCAATTCGTCGCGGTCGTGCTTTTCCTCTGGCCGTTTGTCGCGCAGAGCATCGCCCAATACACCAACGCCAACGTCGCGACGGCGGAATTCGTCCAGAACCTTGTTTTGCTGATCGTCTTTCTCGGTCTCGGCATCTGGTCGATCAATCTGCACAACTTCATGGACGGCATCGACGGCATTCTCGCCGCACAGGCCATCTTCGTACTGTCCGTGCTCGGGTGGTTGTGCGGGCATGATCAGCGTAATCCACATGGCATGCAGATCGATCTTTTCGCGGCGGCGACGCTTGGATTTCTTCCGTTCAATTTCCCCCGTGCGCGCATTTTCATGGGAGACGTCGGCAGCGGCACGCTCGGATTGGTGATTTTCGTCGCGGCGATGTGGCAATTCGCCAGCCCATATTCGGCCGATCTCAGCGCGATCGTCGTCGGATCGGCGTTCATAACGGACGCGACCTGCACGCTCGTGTCGCGCATGACGCGCGGCAAACGCTGGTACGCACCGCATCGGGAACATTTGTATCAATGGATGACTCGAACAGGGTTAAGCCACGCGCGCGTGTCGGATTGCTACGCGGCGTGGAATTTGTTCGTCGTGTTGCCGATAATCGGACTGTTGAATGTACCGGCCCTGCGCGCCAGCCGATCGGCATCGTGGAGTATCGCGATTGCGCTTTACTTGATCGCGGTCGCCGTGTGGATTTGTGGAAAACGCTGGTGTTTATACAAAGTGAACATCCCTCGTACGAACCGAATCGCCCATGCCCGCGCGTAGCCTAGTCGGCTCCATCCATCCGCGTCTGGCGGTCGTCGTGCACGATCTCGTCATGGTGTGGCTGGCGTGGCTGGCGGCGAACTGGTTGCGCTTCAGCATCGAGCCGAATTCTCCGCCGGTCGCGTGGTTCACGGTCGAGACCGCCATCGTCGTGGCCGTGCAGGGTCTGATCCTGTGGTGGACATCGCTGTACAAAGGACTGTGGCGTTTCGCCAGCTTGCCGGATTTGTGGAACATCGTTCGCGGCGGACTCGTCGGTGCGGTGGCGATCGCCGTAGCGCTGTTTCTTTACAACCGTCTCGCGACCGTGCCGCGCGGCGTGCTCGTCGCATATCCCGTGCTGCTCGTGGTTCTGCTCGGCGCGCCGCGTCTGCTCTATCGCTACTGGAAAGACAGCCGCTTCGATCTGATGCGCAGCCAACCCGCGCAGCGCGTGCTCGTGCTCGGCGCGGGACGCGCGGGCGAAGCGTTGCTCCGCGATCTCGCGCGCGAGAATCGCTATCGTCCCGTTGGTTTGCTCGATGACAACGCCGCCTTGCGCGGCGCGAAAGTGCACGGCGTGCCCGTTCTCGGCATCGTCGACAAATTGCCGGAACTCGCCGAGGAAACGGCGGCCGAAATGCTGCTGATCGCGATGCCGTCGGCGACGAACGCGCAAATGCGCCGCGTCGTCGAACTTTGCGAAGCGACCGGCGTCCCATTCCGCACAATGCCGCGATTGCAGGATGTCGTTTCCGGACGAATGGGCTTCAGCGATCTCAAGGAAGTCGCGATCGAGGATCTGCTCGGCCGTGAACCGGTGCAACTGGACTGGACCGCGATTCGCACCGGCCTTGCCGGACAACGCGTGCTGGTCACCGGCGGCGGCGGTTCGATCGGCGCGGAACTGTGCCGCCAGATCGCGCGGCTCGGCGCCGATTCGCTGACCATTCTCGAACTGTCCGAATTCAATCTGTATCGCATCGAACAGGAATTGCGCCGCGAATTTCCGGACATGCTGATCGACGCCGTGCTTGGCGATTGCGGCGACATCGCGGTATGCGAACGCGTCTTTACGCGGTCGCGGCCGCAAGTCGTTTTTCACGCCGCCGCCTACAAGCACGTGCCGTTGTTGCAGACCCAATTGCGCGAAGGCTTCCGCAACAACGTCCTCGGCACGAAAGTGGTGGCGGAAGCGGCCGATCGGCACGACGTCGGCTGTTTCGTGCTCATTTCCACCGACAAGGCGGTGAATCCGACCAGCGTGATGGGTGCGTGCAAACGCGTCGCGGAGATTTTTTGCCAGAATTTCGCCGCGAAATCACAAACGCGTTTCATCACCGTTCGATTCGGCAATGTGCTCGACTCGGCCGGCAGCGTCGTGCCGTTGTTTCGCGAACAGATTCGCGCGGGCGGCCCGGTCACCGTCACCCATCCGGAAATCACGCGTTATTTCATGACGATTCCCGAAGCGTGCCAACTCATCCTGCAGGCAGCGGTGCTGGGCGAGGGCGGAGAAATCTTCGTGCTCGACATGGGCGAGCCGATCAAGATCCAGTATCTCGCCGAACAGATGATCCGCCTCGCCAACAAAGTGCCGGGTCGCGACGTCGCCATCGTCTACAGCGGCCTGCGTCCGGGCGAAAAGCTATTCGAGGAACTGTTCCACGCGCAGGAAAACTATCAGGTCACCAAACATGCGAAAATTTTTCTGGCGCAGCCGCGCAGCATGTCGTGGGATCTGCTCAACGCGCAGTTGCGTAACGCCGCGCAAGGCGTGCGCGATTACGATGAAGACGTGCTGCGAAAATGCGTGATGAATCTTCTGCCGGAGTACGCAATGCGCGACGAGCCGGGCGAAGTCGTGTCGATCAATCAATCGAGAAAATAGGGAAATTAAGATGGCACAGCAGGGTTTGCGCAAAGTGGTTTTTCCGGTCGCGGGATTGGGCACGCGGTTCCTTCCCGCGTCGAAAGTGGTGGCGAAAGAAATGCTGCCCGTGCTCGACAAACCGCTCATCCAATACGCCGTCGACGAAGCCGTCGATGCCGGCGCGGATACGCTGGTGTTCGTCACGAACCGCTACAAACATGCGATCGCGGATTATTTCGACGTTGCATACGAACTCGAACAGAAACTCGAGAAGGCGGGGAAAAAGGAACTGCTCGCATTGGTGCGCGGTGTGATTCCGAAGCACGTGAAGTGCGTTTTCGTGACGCAATCCGAAGCGCTCGGCCTAGGCCACGCCGTGCTCTGCGCAAAGCCTGTCATCGGGGACGAACCGTTCGGCGTAATCCTGCCGGACGATCTGATCTGGAACACCGGCAAAGGCGCGCTGCGGCAGATGGCGGAATTCGCGCTGAGCCGCGACGCGGGCGCGGTCGCCGTTGAAGAAGTGCCGCATGAAGACACGGCGAAATATGGCATCGTGGACGGGACGCCGGAATCGGATCGCGCTTCGCTGCTCAAGCACGTTGTGGAAAAACCGAAACCCGAGGTCGCGCCGTCGAATCTCGCGATCGTCGGCCGCTACGTTCTGCCCGGTAAGATTTTCGAGTTGTTGGAGTCGACGCAACCGGGAGCCGGCGGCGAAATCCAGATTACCGATGCGATCGAGGCATTGCTCAAACAGCAAAAAGTATACGGATATCGGTTTGATGGGACGCGTTTCGATTGCGGCAGCAAACTGGGTTTGGTGAAGGCGACCTTGCATTTCGCGTTACGAGATCCGACGCTGGCGGCGGCGACGCGCGAATTTGTCGACACGCATCGCTGAACTCTGTCATTCCTGCTTCGCGAATGACGGGCGGAGAATTACGCGATGGATTTGAGTTACATCCTCAATCATTTAGGCGAAGAACGCGAGACGTATCGCGGTGCCGTCTCGCCGCCGATTTTCCAGAGTTCGATTTTTGCCTTCGAAACGGTCGACAAATTCCGCCAAGGCTTCAAGGACGAATTTCGCCGCACCACGTATACGCGCGGCAACAATCCGACGGTCGAAATCCTGCGTAAAAAAGTCGCGGCATTGGAAGGCGCCGAGGATTGCCTGATGTTCGGCAGCGGCGCCGGTGCCATCTCGGCGGCCGTGATGGCGAGCGTGTCGGCGGGCGATCACGTCATCTGCGTGCAGCGACCGTATTCGTGGACACGCAGCTTGCTCAAGGATTTGCTGTCGCGCTTTGGCGTGACATCGACGTTCATCGACGGCACCGACATCGCGAACATCGCAGCGGCGTCGAAGCCCGAAACGAAATTGATCGTCCTCGAAAGTCCGAATTCGATGACGTTCGAAATGCAGGATCTGTCCGCCGTTGCCGCGTTGGCGAAACCGCGCGGCATCCGCATGCTGTGCGACAACAGTTATGCGAGTCCGCTCAATCAATCGCCGATCGCGCTCGGCATCGACATGGTGGCGCACTCGGCGACCAAATATCTCAACGGCCACAGCGATGTCGTCGCTGGCGCGTTGTGTGCGAGCGAATCGATCATTCGCGACGTTTTCAAAGGACCCTTCATGACAAGCGGCGCGATCCTTTCGCCGCACGATGCTTGGCTGTTGCTGCGCGGTCTGCGCACGCTCGGCGTGCGCATGGAACGCATCGCCGCGACGGCGCGCAAGGTGCTCGCGTTTCTCGAACAGCATCCAAAAGTAGAAAAAGTATACTTTCCGTATTCCAAGACGAATCCGCAGTTCGGTCTCGCCGAACGGCAGATGCGTGGCGCCAGCGGTTTGATGACATTGCAGCTTCGCGCGAACGACGTCGCGTCGGTCGAGCGGTTCTGCAACGCGCTCGAACGTTTTCTGATGACAGTGTCGTGGGGCGGCTACGAATCGCTGGCATTTCCGGTTTGCGCCGTCTATCCCGCCGATGCGCCGATCCAGCCACCGGGCGCATTGCCGTTGAGTCTGGTGCGCCTGTCGATCGGCCTGGAAGAACCCGACGTGCTGATCGCGGACCTGGAAAAAGGATTCGCCGCGCTCTAATCGTCTGTCATCGCGCCGCCGTTACTGCGCGCGAAGAACACCCAAATCCGCCCGAAATTCTCCATCCGCCGACGCTTTACTGGCTACCACGGGCTGGAGGCATGCCGTAAAGTGGCGGCGGGGCAAATGTCCGCTGGTTGTCCGGTTTCACACCGGTGCGACGTTTCACTTTGAACCACTATGCATCCGCGCCGTGCCTGGCGCCTTGTTGCACATTCGAGATCGGAAAACATGGGTTTCTTGCGCTTTCTGTTGCGTCTGCCGCTGCTCATCCTGTTCGGCATTTACTGGATCGTTTCGAAGATCGTCGGCGACGTGACGTGGCGTGCGCCGCGATGGATGCGCGCGACCGGTTCCGGACTCAGCTACACCGGACGCAGCATGCGCGCGCATCCCGGACGCACGTCGGTCGCCGTCATCGCACTCGTCGCGCTCATCGGCGGCGGCGCGTTCGGGTATCACTGGTACAAAAACCTGCCGCGGCCGGTTGAGGAAATCCCGGCGAAGTTCACGGTGGCACCGCCACCCGCGACCGACTATGCGCCCGACCCGAACGCGAAAGAAAAAATCGAGGTCTATCCGCTACGCGTAACGTTTTCGCGTTCCGTTGCGCCCTTGGCGCTCGTCGGCAAAACGGTGACGACGGGCATCAGTATCACGCCGGACATCCCCGGAACCTGGACGTGGCTGTCTGACAAGGTGCTCACGTTCCAGCCGAAAGACGACTGGGCTGTCGGTCAGGATTTCGATGTTCGATTCGACCCCAAAATCGCCTTCGCCGAACACGTTAAGGTCAACAAGGATTCGCTGACGTTCCGCAGCGCGGATTTCACGGCCGCGCTCGTCAACGCCGAGTTCTATCAGGACCCGGTCGATGCAACGGCGAAGAACGCGATCGTCAGTTTCGCGTTCAACCATCCCGTCGATCCGGCGAGTTTCGAGAAAAACGTATCCGTAAAACTCGAAGGCACGCCGCACGATTCCGGCAAGAAAAAATTCGTCGTCACTTACGACGAACGCAAACTGAGCGCGTTCGTGCACTCGGAACCGCTGACCATTCCAAAGGACGATGCCACACTCGCCGTGACGCTCGACAACGGCGTGCACGCCGCGCGGGGCGGTCCGCCGATTGCCAAAGCCATCGAAGGTTCGGTCACGGTACCCGGGCTCTACAGTCTGCAAATCAATGCGGTGACGCCGACGCTCGTCAACAACACCAACTTCGAACCCGAGCAGGTGCTCGTGGTCGAGACATCGCAGGCGGTCTCGGAAAAAGATACGACGAAAGCGGTCACCGCGTGGCTGTTGCCGGAATTCAATCCGAAAACGCCGGAAGAAGAACGTACCGCGCCGTACAACTGGAGTCTTGGAGAAATCGGCGAAGACCTGCTCAAGCAATCGCAGAAACTCACACTCGATGCCGTGCCGACCGAGCGCGAGTTCGATGCGCTGCACAGCTTCAAGTTTCACGCGGACCCGAACCGTTACTTGTATGTGCGCGTCGAAAAGAATCTGCGTTCGTTCGGCGGCTATGTGCTCGGCAAAACCAATCCGAGCGTCGTGCAGGTGCCCGAATATCCGCGCATGCTCAAGTTCATGGCCGACGGCGCGTTGCTGTCGCTCAACGGCGAGAAGCGCGTCTCGGTCGTCGCGCGCAACGTGCCGGGCATGGAACTCGAAATCGGTCGCGTGCTGCCGAACCAGTTGCAGCACGTCGTCGGATTCAATCACGGCACATATGCGAAGCCGTCGCTCGAACCGCTGACGGCCGATCAGATCACCGAACGTTTCGTGCAGAAAGTGCCGTTTTCGCAAGACGATCCGCACAAGGCGCATTTCGAAGGCGTCGATCTGGGTCAGTATCTCGACAAAGGCGGCGCCGCGAAACACGGTGTTTTTCTGCTGAAACTCAGCAAGCTCAAGCCCGACGAAAAACCCGTCGCCGACGATCCGCAAGCCGACAGCTCCGATGACACATCGGACGAAAGCGACGCCGCCGAAGAAGGCGAGGGCGCCGACGCCAGCGACACCAACGACGACGGCACGCCGCTCGGCGACACACGCCTTATCGTCGTCACCGATCTGGGCGTCATCGCGAAGAAGTCACTCGACGGCAGCCAGGACGTGTTCGTGCAATCGATCAAAACCGGATCGCCGGTCGGCGACGTCACGGTCGACGTCATCGGGCGCAACGGTCAAACGTTGATGACACAGAGCACGCCCGCCGATGGCCACGTGCATTTCGACACGCTCGCGGCGTTCACGCGCGAGAAAACACCGGCGATGTATGCCGTGCATCGCGGCGACGATGAATCGTTCCTGCCGATCGGCGAGGCCGACCGCAATCTGGATTTGTCGCGCTTCGACATCGGCGGTGAACGCAACGCGAAAAACTCGAACAAGCTGAGCGCGTATCTTTTCTCCGATCGCGGTATGTACCGGCCGGGCGACACGTTTCACGTCGGCATGATCGTTCGCGCCGCGAACTGGGCGGCGCCGCTGAGCGGCGTTCCCTTGCAGGCCGACATCACCGATGCGCGCGGCATCGTCGTCGAATCGCGCAAACTGCGCTTGAGCGCGGCAGGGTTCGAAGAACTGAGCTACACCACGCAGGAAAGCGCTCCGACCGGCGGCTGGAATATAAATCTATACATTGTCAAAGACGGCAAAACCGACGCGCAGATCGGTTCGGTCGGTTTGCAGGTGAAGGAATTCATGCCCGACCGCATGAAGGCAGACGCTCGGCTGTCGCAGAACGTGCCCGATGGCTGGATCAAGCCTGAAAATCTAAATGTGCTGTTCACGCTGCAAAACCTGTTCGGCACCCCGGCGCAGAATCGCCGCGTCGAAGCGACACTGAGTTTGCAACCGTATTTCCCGAGCTTACGCAATTATTCGGACTACAAATTCTTCGATCCGAATCACGCCAAGGAAGGCTACTCCGAACCACTTGGTGATCGCACGACGGACGAAAAGGGCGAAGCGGAATTTCCGCTCGATCTGACGAAGTACGGCACGTCGTCGTATCAGTTGCGCTTCTTCGGCAAAGGTTACGAAGCCGAAGGTGGACGCAATGTCGCGGCGGAAACGCACGCGCTGGTTTCGTCGCTCGACTATCTGATCGGCGCGAAAGCCACCGACAACCTGGAATTCGTTACTCGCGGCGCGAAGCGCACCGTGAACCTTATCGCCATCGCGCCGGACACGAAGAAAATCGCCGTTGGCGATCTGAAGGCCGCGATCATCGAGCGGCGTTTCGTTTCGATCCTGACTAAACAGGATTCCGGCGTCTACAAATACGAATCGAAGCCGAAGGAAGTTCCGGTTTCGGAAAAAGCATTGTCGATCGCCGCGAACGGCAGCGATTTCGATTTGCCGACCGACACGCCCGGCAACTACGCACTCGTCATTCGCAACGCGCACGGCAGCGAACTCAACCGCATCGAATATACGGTCGCGGGCGAGGCGAACGTATCGCGCTCGCTCGAGCGCAACGCCGAACTGCAACTCACATTGTCCAAACATGATTTCGCGCAAGGCGAATATGTCGATGTCGCGATTCGCGCGCCGTATACCGGCAGCGGACTCATCACGATCGAGCGCGACCGCGTTTATACGCACACCTGGTTCCACAGCACGACGACGGGTTCAGTGCAAAAAATCCGCGTGCCAGCCGATTTCGAAGGCAACGGCTATATCAACGTGCAGTTCGTGCGCGATCCGGCATCGGATGAAATCTTCATGTCGCCGCTGAGCTACGGTGTGGTTCCGTTCTCGGTGAATCGCGACGCACGCCGTGAAGGGTTGACGATTTCGGCCCCCGACATGGTCAAACCCGGTGAGCCGCTGAAGATCAAACTCACGGCCGCGCAGCCCACACGCGCGGTCGTGTTTGCGATCGACGAAGGCATTCTGCAAGTAGCTCGTTACAAGCTCGGCGACCCGCTCGATTTCTTTTTCCGCAAACGCATGCTCGAAGTACATACGAGCCAGATTCTCGATCTGATCCTGCCCGAGTTTTCAAAACTCGCGGGCATGGCTGCACCCGGCGGTGACGCCGACGATCTTCTCGCGCGCCATCTCAATCCATTCAAGAAGAAGCATCAGGATCCGGTCGCGTTCTGGTCCGGCATCGTTGATGTGACAGGCGAAAAAGAATTCACGTACAACGTGCCCGACGATTTCAACGGCAAGCTTCGGCTGATGGCGGTTGCGGTGAAAACCGACAAAATCGGCATCGCGCAGAATTCGACAACGGTGCGTGGCGACTTCGTGCTGTCGCCGAACGTGCCGAACCTCGTTGCGCCCGGCGACGAGTTCGACGTAAGCGTCGGCATCGCCAACAATCTGACCGGACTCAAAGGGGCGGAGATTCCCGTCGCCATGTCGGTCGACGTCACCAAGGGTCTCGAAGTCGTTGGCGAGGGCAAGCCCCAGATCAAGCTCGGCGAAATGCGCGAAGGTGTCGTCGTTTTTCGTATGCGCGCGAAACCCGAACTGGGTCCGGCGAAGATGACGTTCCACGCCGCGTACAACGACAAGTCGGCGAAGATCGGTTCGGAAGTATCCGTACGTCCAGCGTCCGCCTATCGCACCGATCTTGCCGCGGGCGACCTGGACAAAGGCACGGCCGACGTCAAACCGCTGCGCGACATGTACGACGCATTCGCCAAACGCAATATCGCCGCGTCGTACACACCGCTTGTGCTGGCGCAAGGTCTCTCGGCTTATCTCGCCGACTTTCCGCATCGTTGCACCGAACAGCTTGTCAGTCAGGGCATTCCGGCGCTCGTGTTCGGCTCGCACCCGGAATACGGCATCATCAAGACCGACGACAAGAAAAAATCCGACCCGTTCCAGCCGTTGTACGCCGTGCTGCATTCACGCCAAAACACCGAAGGCGGATTCGGTTTGTGGACCGCGACGCCGCAGTCGGAGCGTTTCATTTCCGTCTACTCGATGCTGTTCCTGGTCGAAGCGAAAGAACGCGGCCAGCATTTGCCGGCCGACATGCTCGAAGCGGGCAATCGTTATCTGCTGCAACTGGCCGCCGACGAAAGCGACGGTTCGATCGCCGGACTGCGCGAACGCGCCTTCGCGATCTATCTGCTCACGCGGCAGGGCACCGTGACGACGAACTATCTCGCGTCCGTGCAGAAGCGCCTTGACGAAAACTACGCGAAAGGCATGAAGAAGTCGCTGACGCCGGAGTACGAATTCATCCGAAGCAACGAATGGTTTATCGATGGCGGCGACGGCTGGGAACACAATCTCGTCGCGGGATATCTCGCCGCTTCGCTGAAACTGCTCAAGCAGGACAAGGAAGCCGATCGCATGATCGCGCCGCTGCAGGACGATCTCGCCCGCGCGACGGTGGAAAATGCGTATCGCTTCGAGCGCTATTACGACACGCTCTTCCGCGACGCGAGCGTGCTGTATCTGATCGCCAAGCATTTTCCGGAACGCGCATCGTCGCTGCCCGCAACGTCGATACAAAATCTTCTGCGCCCGATCCAGCGCAACTGGTTCAACACGTTGTCGTCCGGCCAGACCATTCTCGCGCTTGACGCATACGCCGCGCGCGTCGGTGACGGCAAACTCACGCTCGCGCAGGTGCAGAAAGACGGTTCGACGAAACCGATCGAAGTTCAACCTGGAATTCTCGTGCGCGGGGTATTCGATGCGGCCGCTTCGGCGCTGCGCGTCGACAACGGCGTCGATCTGCACGCGTGGTACGCCGTCACGCAGGCCGGATTCGATCGCGTACCGCCGACCACCGAGCTCAAGCAAGGACTCGAAATCCTGCGCGAATACACCGATGCGGCCGGCAAACCGGTGACGTCCGCAACACTCGGTGAGGAACTCGACGTGCATATCAAAATCCGCGCGACGGAACTCGACAGCATCGGCAACATCGCCATCGTCGATCTGCTGCCGGGCGGATTCGAAGCCGTGATCCAGCCGCCGACGGTTGCGACAGATTCGGCACCCGCCACCGACGCCACCGATCAGGCGCCTGTGCAACCACTGTGGCAATCGCCGGTCGGCGTCGCCGGTTCAACGTGGTTGCCGGAATATGCGGATGTGCGCGACGATCGCGTCGTCATCTATGGGACGGCAACGCGCGGTGTCGGTGAATTCATCTATCGCATCCGCGCGACGAACTCGGGCAAGTTCGTCGTGCCGCCCGCGTACGGCGAATCGATGTACGACCGCACCGTGCAAGCGCGCTCGCTCGGCGGCACCATCGAGGTCGTGAAGAAGTAAAACGTCGTGGCCGAAACCGTCGTCCGTTTCGTGCGCCGCTGGCAGAACTGGCTGGCGGCGCTCGGTCTGATCGTTGTCGCGCTGATCGGCGTGCGATTGTGGCCGCATGAACCGCTGTCGAAACTCGCCGGAACCTCGACCGCCGTGTACGACGATGCCGGACATCTGCTGCGACTCACGCTCGCGAGTGATGACCGTTATCGTCTGTGGGTTCCGCTCGCCGACATGCCGCCCGCGCTCGTGCAAGGCGTGATGATGCACGAGGACGCGTGGTTCCGCTGGCATCCGGGATTCAATCTGATCAGTCTCGCGCGCGGCGGCTGGGTAACTTACGTGCGCGGCGGAAATCGCCAGGGCGGCTCGACGATCACCATGCAGCTGGCGCGACTGGCGTATCACCTCAACACGCGCACGCCGGGCGGAAAACTGAAACAGATCGCGCGCGCTATCGAACTCGAGCTTTGTTACTCCAAGAACGACATCCTCGAAGCGTATCTGAACTACGCGCCGTATGGCCGCAATATCGAAGGGGCGGCAGCGGCGAGCCTGATTTATTTCGACAAGCCCGTCGCGCAATTGTCGCTTCCCGAAGCGCTGACACTCGCGGTCATTCCGCAGGACCCGAGCCGTCGCGTGCGCGACGGTGAGACATCCGGTGCGAGCGACGACGTGATCGGTTCGCGTCTCGCCGATGCACGCAACCGGTTATTCAAACGCTGGGTCGTCAAGCATCCGGCCGATGCAGACGTTGCATCGCTGATGGCATTGCCGTTGCGTCTGCGCCCGCCGGAACATCTGCCGTTCGCCGCGCCGCATTTCGTCGAAGAAGTGCTCGCCGATCAACGTTTGCGGACGAACTCGCCATCGCCCGAAATCCGCACGACGTTGAATCTCGGTTTGCAACGCGTGCTCGAACGGCAAGTCGCCGATCACATCGCGCACAATTCGGATCGCGGCATCCGCAATGCGGTAGCGCTCGTCATCGACACGCGCGACATGAGCGTCAAAGCGCTGGTCGGGTCGGCGGATTACAAAAACGCAGAAATCCAGGGCCAGGTCAATGGCGCGCTCGCGAAACGTTCGCCCGGATCGGCGCTGAAACCTTTCATCTACGCGCTCGGTTTCGATCAAGGCGTGCTGCATCCGCAGACCGTTTTGCGCGACGTGCCGACGGCGTTCGGACCGTTCACGCCCGAAAATTTCGATGGGCGGTTTCTTGGCCCGGTCACTGCGACCGAAGCATTGATCCGCAGCCGCAATATTCCCGCGGTGTATGTCGCGTCGAAACTGCAGGAGCCTTCGTTCTACGATTTCCTGAAGAACGCAGGTATCAGCCGCATGGCTTCCGAGGATCACTACGGCCTCGCGCTCGTGCTCGGCGGCGGTGAAGTGACGCCGGAAGAACTCGGCACGCTCTACGCGATGCTCGCCAATCGCGGCACGCTCGCGCCGTTGCGCAAGCTCGTCAGCGATCCGCGCGCGCACGGCGTTCGCATGCTCAGCGACGAAGCGAGTTTCATGGTGCTCGACATGCTGCGTCAGAATCCTCGTCCCGACGACGCGACGATCGCGCAGCCTGGTCGTTTACCCGTGTATTGGAAAACCGGAACGTCGTGGGGATTTCGCGACGCGTGGACGGCGGGCATCGTCGGCCCGTATGTGATCGTCGTGTGGGTTGGTAATTTCGACAGTGCAGGCAATCCTGCATTCGTCGGCATCGAAGCAGCAGCGCCGCTGTTTTTCCATATCGCCGACGCGATGCGCGCGCGCGATCCGACGATGTCCGAGCCGCCGCATGCACCGCCGAAGAATCTGAAACGCGTGCAGGTTTGTCTCGCGAGCGGCGATTTGCCCAACGCGTGGTGTCCGCAGAAAGGCGACACGTGGTTCATTCCGGGAAAATCGCCGATCCGCGTGAGCACCGTGCATCGCGCGGTGACGGTCGAGAATGCGAGCGGCAAGCCGACGTGTCCGCCATTCGATCCGAGCACGACACATTCGGAAGTCTACGAATACTGGCCGTCCGACCTGGCGAAAGTTTTCCGGCAGGCCGGCATTCCGCGCCGCGCGCCGCCGGAGTTACCCGACTGCACGACCGATGTCGCATCCGACGAAGGCCAGCCGCCGCAAATCGTGTCGCCGTTGCGCGGTGAAGTGTATACGCGACGCGCCAGCCGCGATGGCGACGAACGCATCGCCTTCAACGCGACCGTCGACGCCGGCGTGCAAAACCTGTACTGGTTCGTCGGCGACAGCTTCGTCGGCGCGACCAACGCTCACGAGCCGTTGTTGTGGCAACCATCGTTGGCGGGCAATTTCACGTTGCGCGCCGTCGACGACCACGGACGCGCCGACTCGCGTTCATTGCGTGTCGACATCGTGCAATAACATCGCTTCCGCTATGCTTCGCCGCGGAGGTAACCCATGCGCCGTTTGATCCTGCTCAGTTTGCTGGTGCTCGCCGGCTGCGATTCGTTCGGTGGAAGCCGTGCGGAAAATCACCACGCCGCTCCGTCGGCGGCGGGCGATCTCGTCCTGAGCGGCGAATTCGACAATCACGAACAGATGCAGCTCGCGGGCGGTTCCGTCGCGGTCCCGCACGTGCGCGAAACTTTGCGCCTGGCGGAAAACGATCGCAACGGTCATCTGTGGCTGTGGCGATTGCAGTCGGGCGAGGGTACGTCGGCTGTAGAAGCCGCGTGGCTGTATCGCGTCGCGACGGTCGACAACGGCAATCGGTATACGTTTACACCATATCGCTCGCTCGACGATGCGTCGCGCGCCGCGCTTGTCGCGAACAAGGATTTCAAATTCGACGAAAAACAGTGGGCCGAACTAACGCCGTGCTCGCTCAACGGCGAGCGTAAGGACGGCAAACTCGTCGCATCCGCCGACGTCGGTGCGTGCAGCGCATTGTTGCCCGGCCTCGGCGCGACGGCGGCCTTGTTGCCACTCAAACTCACCTTCGATGGCGACACTTTGAGTACGGTCACGTTCGCCGATCAGGCGCGGGGCGCTACGGCGTCGATCGATGCACGACGCATCCGATTCTTCACGGGTTGGTCAGCGATCAACGGCGGCGGACCTAAAATGCAAAAGGCCAATCAGGATTGGCATGCGCGGAAGGACCTGCGCGCATCGAACGAAGGCGGACGTGTACCGATCCGCTGGCGCGACGGCGCCGCGAGCGGCTATTCGATCGAACTCGTTCGTCGCACGTACGCCGAGCGCAAGCTCAGCGTGCTGCAGCTCGACGTCATCGAGGACGCGACCGGCCAGACCATCGATTATGCGTGGGCCGATCCGTCGACATCGATCATCGGCATCAATCTGGGTTGGCTGCAGGTCGGACTGACCGTGGAAAACGCCGAGCGTTGATTCCGACGCCATGATCTGGCGCCTTCTTGCGTAACTCGGGTTAAGCCTTGCGAGGAAATCCCGATGACGCTCAAGAAGCTTTTCACGGTCGCACTGATCTTTGGCAGTTTTGCCGCGCATGCGGATGAAGTGCAGTTCTGCGTAACGACAACGGCCGAACTGCGCGCGGCGCTGACCGCGGTTTCCGACGGGGGCGCGAATCAGGACGACCAGAGCAGCATCCTGCTCGCGACCGGGACGTATTCCACGAATGACGGACTCGGACGTTTCGTATATACGAACACGTCGCCGGCCGCTTCGGTCCATTTCTGGGGCGGTTACAGCGCCGACTGCTCGCAAATGAATGACGACGCGGCGGCGACTATCCTCGATGGCAACGACGCGACCCAGGTATTAGTCGCGAACAGCACAGCGGGATATATCGATATCCTCAACCTGACAGTGCAGAACGCAAACACCAATCAGTACGGTGCCGGCATCGCCGTCAATGTCGGCAACGCGACGACGAGCGGGGACGTCTTTCTGCGCGACCTGATCATCCGCAACAACCACACGAGCGGATATCACGGCGGCTTCCGCGCATTCGCGCACGGCACGCACGTCATTTACTTCGACAACAATCTGGTCGTCGGCAACAGCGCCGGCAGCGGCTATGGTGCCGGCGAGCTGTACGCCGACAACCAAGTCTACGTGCGCTACGACACCGTGGCGAACAACACGACGCCGAGCGCCGGCGTCGGTGGTCTGCTTTGCGCCGGCCTCCCGAATTGCGAAATAGCCAACAGCGTTTTCTGGCTGAATTCAAACAATGACCTGTACGTTTTCTACGACGCGGCGATGTATTTCGACGACATCGCGCACATCACCGGGAACACGCCTTCGACGAACACGAACCCGATCATCGGCGATCCGTTGTTCGTCGATCCGGCGGACGGCGACTATCACCTCGGCAGCGGCTCGCCGTTGCTGGCTGCGAGTACGTACCTCGACAGTGGATCGGACAACGATCTCGAAGGCCACAATTTGCCGTTGACCGGCACGACCGATGTCGGCGCCTACGTCGATACGATCTTCAACGACAATCTCGAAACGCCGCCATGATCAGGCGGCGAACTGCAGCCGCGCAAGCTCCGAATAAAGCCCGCCTTGCCGCAGCAGTTCGGCGTGCGTGCCTTGCGCGACGATGCGTCCGCCATCCATCACGACAATGCGGTCGGCCTTCTGCACCGTCGCCAGACGATGCGCGATGACGAGCGTCGTTCGGTCGCGCATGAGACGTTCGAGCGCGCTTTGGATCGCGTGTTCGGACTGCGCGTCCAGATTGCTCGTAGCTTCGTCGAGCAGAAGGATCGGCGCATCCTTGAGCAACGCGCGCGCGATCGCCACGCGCTGCTGCTGTCCGCCCGACAATCGCACGCCGCGTTCGCCGAGATAAGTCGCGTAACCTTCCGGCTGCGCGGCGAGGAAGTCATGCGCTTCGGCGGCCTGTGCGGCAGCGATAACGGTAGCGTCGTCCGCATCCGTGCGTCCAAAACGGATGTTGTCGGCCGCGCTCGCGCCGAAGATCACGGTGTCTTGCGGTACGAGAGCAATCGCGCCGCGAAGATCAGGCAGGGCAAGCGCGCGCAGATCGGTTCCGTCGATGCGAATCGAACCGTGCTGTGGATCGTAGAAACGCAACAGCAGGTGAAACACCGTGCTTTTGCCGGCGCCGGACGGTCCCACCAGTGCGACGGTTTCGCCGGGCGCGACGCGCAGATTGAAATCGTGCAGTGTCGGCGCTTCGGGTCGCGACGGATATCGGAACTCGACGTCCTCGAAGCGGATTTCGCCACGCACCGGTTTCGCAAGTGTCGCGGGCTCGGCAGGCGTGGCGATGTCGGGTCTCGCTTCCAGCAATTCGCCGATGCGGTCCATCGAACCGCCCGCGCGCGAAATTTCGCTCCAGACTTCGGTCAATCCGCCGAGCGAACCGGCCGCGATCACGGCATACAGCACGAACTGGCCGAGCACGCCGGCGTCGAGGCTCCCATCCATCACGGCTCGCGCGCCCGCCCACAGCACGAGCGTGATCGCACCGAAGATGAGAAGGATCACGAGTGCGGTCAATGCCGCGCGCTGGCCGACGCGACGCTGTGCGGCTTTCAGTGCGCGCGCGATCGCGGCGTCGTAGCGCTGTTTTTCGACCGGCTCGCGCGCATAAGCCTGCACCGCGTACATCGCGTTGAGCGTTTCGTTGGCGATCGCCGACGTATCGGCGATGCGATCCTGATTGGCGCGCGCGAGTTTCTGCTGACGGCGCCCCGCGAGCACGATCGGCAAAATCACGAGGGGAATAACCAGCGCCGCGTAGCCGGCGAGTTTCGGACTGGTCGCCACCAGCATTGCGGCGCCGCCGATCGCAGTGACGACGCTGCGCAGCGCGACCGACATGCTCGAACTCACCACGGTTTGCACGAGTTCGGTGTCGCTGCCCAACCGCGAGATCAATTCGCCGACGCGCGTGCGTTCGTAGAACGCCTGATCGAGCGTAAGCAAATGCGCATACAACGTGCGCCGCATATCGGCGACGACGCGTTCGCCGAGCATGCTCACGCAGAAATAACGCGCAGCGGTCGCGATCGCCATCACGCTCGCCACGACGAGCAATCCGACGAAGCTGCGATTGACCGTACTCGGGTCCGCGTGCGCGAAGCCGCGATCGATCATCACGCGCACGGCCAGCGGCAGCGACAACGTCGCCAGCGATGACAATGCGAGAAAGCCGAGCCAGCCGAACAACAGCCATCGATAGCGCAGCAAATACGGAAAGATCACGCGCAGTGCGGACAGGCGCCCGGGTGCGCGACGGTTGGCGTTATCGGTCATCGGTTCGAGGCAGGAGAATTACGATTGCAATGGAGGCGCGTGTCCGCGATTCAATGCGTCGCGCGGAAACGGATTATTTCAGGTCGCGTAAATCGTCGGGAAGTTTGTAGTCGGGATACTGCTTGCGGAACGTGGCGAGGTTTCTGATCGCGTCGTCGTGATGTCCGTCTTTGAGCATCTGTCGAATATCGGCGACCCAGTGTTCGGGATAGAGATTGACCTCGATGTCGGACGCCGATGATTTTGGCACCTCGCGCATAGGTGCGGGCGCCGGTGCAGACGCGGGCGGCGGCGGTGGTGGCGAATACGCGGCGGGTGCGGCGGGAAATGGCATCGCCTTCGGCGCTGGCGCCGGCGCGGGCTGTGATGCGGATTCCGGTACCGCATCGAGGCGCGGCGGCGATGCCATCGATTTCATTCTCGATTCCACCTGTGGCTGCAGCACGTTCGCGCTTGCGTTTGCCGCGTCGACATTGTCGCGTGCAGTTTGCCTGTCGGCACTTTGAAGTTTTTTCGCAGGTGCCGATGGTTTGGCGGGCGCGGTCGCTGCCGGTTTGTGCCGCTGCACTTCGTCGTATTCGTCACGCGTTTTTTCTGAGCTGTTATAACGTTCGTGTTCGAGTTCAATCGGTTGCGGCGGTGCTGGCATTGGCGCGGCGCGTGACACTGCAGCGCCCGCAGCTTCCGCGGATTGCCGTGGTTCGTTGATTGTCACCGGTGCTGGCATCGTCGCGGGTGTGCTGATGTTTTGCTCGCCCTTTTCCGACACGGCGCTGCGTTCGTTCCATACCTTCGGACCCACGCGGTAGGCGAGACCCGCAACGACGACCAGTGCCGCCGCCGCGCTCATTGCTGGCAGCCAGCGCGGACGTGTGCGTCGGGCGGCGACCGACGCGTGTGCCTTCGCGATGATGGCCGAGTCGAGCTTCGCGTCCGGTTCGTCTTTCGGCAGTCGGCGATAAAGCGCGGCAACGCGCGAATCGTCCGCGAGGAATGCTTCGAGTTCACGTTCGAGCTGGTCGTTGTCGCCAATCATTCGGCCAGTTTCTCCCGGATTTTTGCCAGCGCATAGCGCAATCTCGATTTTGCCGTTTCCTGTGCCGCGTTGGTGGTTCGCGCGATTTCCTCGAGACTAAGTCCGCCTTCGACACGCAGTAAAAACGCTTCGCGCTGTTCCGGCGGCAATTCGGCGAGTGCGCGCTGCAGTCGCCGGCGTTCTTGGAATTCACTCAGCACGCGTTCGGGCTGATCGCTTTCGGGTGCGTCGAGTTCGCGCAGGATCGTTTCGGTTTCCTCGGCTCCGGCTTGCGGACGCGCACGTCGAAAGCTATCGATGATCAGGTTATGCGCGATCTGCAGCAGCCACGTGGTGAACTTGGATTCGATCCGATAGCGCTCGCGCGACGCGATGACGCGGCTCCACGTTTCCTGATAAAGCTCGTCGGCGGCGCTGCGATCCACCACGCTGCGCAGGATGAAGCGGTACAGCATGCCGCGCTGGCGTGCGTACAGCGTCTCGAAAGCGCGCGCGTCGCCCTGTGCGTAGGCGAGCATCAGCGCTTCGTCCGTGGTGTCGGCCCCCATGCTGCGGAGGTTACGGGAAACCGCTGCGGCTGGTAAGGTCTTGGAATCGGGCGGTGTGCGACCATGTTCATGTAACGTACGGGATGTGGGTTCGGGGTTACGCGAGGCGACGATGATTTATCCGATTCTGAAAATGGGCGATGCGCGCTTGCTGCGCGTCGCCAAACCGGTGGAACGATTCAGCACCGACGAGGTGCGCACGCTCATCTCCGACATGTTCGAGACGATGGAATCGGCCGGCGGCGTCGGGCTAGCCGCGCCGCAGATCGGTGTGGATCTGCAACTCGTCATTTTCGGATTCGACAGCAGCGAGCGTTATCCCGACGCGCCGCCGGTACCGCGCACGATCCTGCTCAATCCGCGCATCACGCCGTTATCCGATGCGATGGAGGAGGGGTGGGAAGGCTGTTTGTCCGTGCCCGGCATGCGCGGCGCCGTCGACCGCTTCACAGAGATCCGCTACAGCGGTTTCGATCCGGAGGGAAAGCCCATTGATCGCGAAGCGGACGGGTTTCACGCTCGCGTCGTGCAGCATGAATGCGATCATCTGATCGGCCGCTTGTACCCTTCGCGCATCACCGATTTTTCGAAATTCGGTTTTACCGAAATCCTGTTTCCGGACCTCGACCCGAACGCGGACGACTGATCAGCGTTTCGCCGTCGCGTCGAGGAGCTCGATCAGTTTGCTTTTCCACACCGCCGCCCACGTGTGTGTGCCGTGGCCGTGCGTGGCGTCGCTGATCGGGATGATGAAGTAATTTCCATGCGGCACGTTTCCGATCTCGCGCTCGAGGATACCGAGCTCAGGCGGATTGATCTGATCGTCGGCGGAATTGATGGCGAGCAGCGGCGCCTTGATCGAGCCGAGTTTGGATTGTGGGTCGTAGTCGTATGACGAATCGATCTGATACAGCAGATTGTTCGCGTCGTCCTCTTTCAAATACTGCGCGATGTGGTTGTCGAGAAACTTATCGGCAGTCTCGCGCGTTGGCGCCTCCTTCTGCCATTGCAGCGGACTCGAACCCATGATCATCAGGATGTCGAGCGCAGCGACCATGCCGTGCGGTGGTTGTGCATAGGCGCCGTCTTTCCACTCAGGATCGGTGCGGATCGCATCGATCATCATTTTGCGCATCATGCGATTGCGGCCTGCGATCTGCACCGGCAGCGAGGCGAGCGGCATCAATGCATCCATCATGTCCGGATACGTTTCACCCCACAGCCACGTGTGCATGCCGCCCATCGATGTGCCCATCACCAGGCGCAGGTGATCGACTTTCAGTTTTTCGGTGATCACCGCGTGTTCGGCCCTGACCATGTCGGCGTAACCGTAACGCGGAAACTTCGCGTGCAGTCCGTCGCTCGGCTTGCTCGATTTGCCGTGACCGATGTCGTCGATGAGGATGATGAAATATTTTGTCGCATCGAGCGGCTGGCTGCTGCCGAACAGTTCGCCGGCGAAGATATCGCGCAGAAATTGCGTTCCGTCGCCACCCGTACCGTGCATGACGAGCACGGCGTTGTCGACGTGCCCGTGATCGGTGTGAATGGTGCCCAGCGTTCGATAGTGCATGCGCAGTTCGGGCAGCGTGCCACCGCCGGTGAACGTGAAATTGCGGATGACGTAGTCGCCTTCCGTCGGCGCCGGATATGAACTGGCGGCGTGCGAAGTCACGCAGAAGGCGAGGGCGGCAGCCGCCGCGAAGACGAGACGTTTCATCCGATCACTCCCGCGAAACCCGAAGGGACCGAGTTTCGCACGAGCGGCTTTCGAGGTGAACCTCAGCCGCCGAAGCCGTCGGCGAATATGCGGTCGGTGGGACCGACCACGCCCGCGGGCGTGACAGTGAAGGAAAGAACACCTTTCGGCGAAGTAGTCCGCGAGCCGCCGGGTGCGACAGTAATCGTATGCGTGGCGCCGCTGACGACGACGGCGACCGTGTATCCGGCGTTCGACGGCAATTCGGCGATGATGTGCGCAGTCTGCGCCTTCGGCACGGTGTAGACGATCGATCCGGCGATCGTCGTTCCGGCTGCGCCGTTGTTGAACAGCGTCGCTTGCTGACTGCCGCCGCTCGCGAACAAACCGCCGATCGCATTGCCCGAGGCGACGGTGATCGCGCTGGCCGTCGCGACGGCGCTCGATGTCGCGTCAAGATCGAACGCGGTCAACCATTGCTGAGTCGCCGCCGCTGTCGGCGCGCGAACCTGTACCTGCCAGACTTTTACCGGTGAGCTTCCCGCATCGGCATTGGCGCCGCTGCCATTGGCCGGGTACATGCCGATCGTTGTGGTCGTGGCGTTCGCGGGCAGGATTGTCGTCATGGCGCCGGCGTACGTGGTGTTGTACGTCACGTCGAGACGTTTCTCGCCGGCCGGTGCCGAACCGACGATGGGATTGGCTGGAAAGTGGAACGCGAGAAACTGATCGTCGGCGGTGTTACTGCCGGTTGCGTTGCCTGCCGTCGTTCGGTCGTAGACGAGAAATCGGTTTGGACGCAGATACATTGTTTCGCGCGACCACGCGGCGACCTGCGCGTGATCCGCGCTGTCCTTGACGTACATGTCTTCGAGATTCGTCGCCAGCGTAAGCACATAATTTGCCCCATCTTCGTACGTCGCGACTTTGGTGTGCGCATCGACGGAGTCGAATCCGGCCTGACCATAGCGATCGAGCAGCGTCGAACCGCTCATGTGCCGCGCGTAGAAAATGTTGTACAGCGTGCGGTTGCCGAAATAGATATCGGTGGCGTCGAAGTTGCCGTATTCGTCGTTGTACACGCGGGTTTCGTCGCCGTCGCCGCCGGGCTCGTGCACCGCCCAGCCGGTGCCGTTGACGAGCAACGGCACGCCGCCGCGAACCAGTGCGAGACTTCCCTGATCGAAACCTTCTTCGCCGCCACCACCTTCGATGTAAGGTCCGGCGCGGAAAGACATCCACGTCGCGTCCGTCGTCCAGTCCGATCGCGCAGCGATTGCATTCGGCCCGGGTGCGAAATAGGAAAGCGGCAGCGTCGCGAGCGCCGCCGTCGCTCCGTTCGGATCGTAAAAAAGAAATGCTTCCCATGCATCGACATCATCGTCGCCGCGTGCAGCGAGAACTTCGTTGGTGTATTCCTGAAACAGGTTAGCGTGCGGTGCGTTCCAGTAACGCAACACGCCAAGCACTTGCATGAACATGCCCACGTTGGCCGAACTCGGCGGAGGCGCACCGGAATCGCCGTTCGAATGATTCGTGTCGCGGTCGTCAATGTAGGCGCGATTGGGCCATGTGAAATACATCAGGTAATCGGCCGCGTCGATCGGAAATGTATACGGCGCGGCGGCGTTCACGAGATCGGCGCCGGTTGCGGTTTTCACTTCCCACACCGGCAGACTCATGTTCAACGTCGCCAGCGGACCGTAGTTGCCGAAACCTTCCGGCCAGCCGCCGCCTTTCATGTGAGCCGCGAAGTAAGGTTGCACGCCGATGTGAGGAGGATTCGTCGCCGCGGTGTTGTATTGGACGTTTTGCCAGTTCGTCCATTGCGCGGGTGCGGAGGGATTCTCGCCGGCAGTCGCCAGCGCAACGACGGTTTTCGCATGAAAGTATCCCG
The DNA here is from genome assembly GCA_964658115.1 of uncultured Rudaea sp. Lineage (GTDB taxonomy): Bacteria > Pseudomonadota > Gammaproteobacteria > Xanthomonadales > Rhodanobacteraceae > Rudaea. Next base: position 31,403 of record CAZZYA010000006.1, read on the forward strand.
CAAAATAATTGCCGAGCGGATTGCCGTAAGCGAATGCCGGACTGCCGTCGGGATTTTTCGGACATACGCCGTTGGAATCCCAGATGCCGAGCCACTGGTTCGCCGTCGTATAGATTTGAGTTCGCTGCTGCGGCGTGAATTTGTCGTACGCCCAGTCGTACAAAATTCCCATGCCGACGCCGTAGAAACGGATGACGTATCCGTCGTCGGTGCACGGATCTTCGCTGCGCATCGTGTCGGTTGTCGGCGTAGACAACGTCACGGCGATATCGGCAGCCTTCTGGCCGTACTTCGCGGCCGTCGTCGGATCCGACGCGTACAACGCGCGATAGCACAACCCTTCGCTCATCAGCGGCGCCCAATAACCGTCGCCTTCGTAGCCTTGGCCGATGTTCGGCGCGTCGGGATAATCGTTGGTGCCGACATCCTGATCGCCACCGACCGCCGGATAATTCACGGTACCGTTGAGGAAGGAATCGCAGTAGCTTTTAAGTCGTTGCCATTGCGCGGTGTTCGCGGCGATCTTCGCATGCAATCCGTTCAGCGTAGCCGTGTCCAGGATCAGTCGCGGATGAGGCACGGTCGATTGCGCCAAGGCAGCGGTCGAAACCAGTAGGGCGAATGCACCAGACCAGCAACGTTTTGTCATGAGATCGGCGCCTGTCGATGTCGTCGCAAGCGTAGAACGTGAATTCCAATCCGATTGCGACATATGTCACTCGGGCTATTGCCGTTCACGGCCTGATGCAGCGAATCACGGATCGCGCATCACCATCAGCCGGATTTCCGTCATGTCCTCGATCGCGTAACGTATTCCTTCGCGGCCCAGACCCGAATCCTTCACGCCGCCGTACGGCATGTTGTCGACACGGAAACTGGGCACGTCGCCCACGACCACGCCGCCGACGTCGAGTCCGTCCCACGCCTTCATTACTTTGCGCACGTCGTACGTGAACAATCCCGCCTGCAAACCGAATTCGCTGTCGTTGACCATGCCGATCGCATCGTCGAACGAAGTATATTTTTGCAATATCGCAACGGGTCCGAACGCTTCCATGCAATTCACTTTCTGTTTCGGATCGACGTTCTCGAGCACAGTCGCTTCGAGCATCGAGCCAGTGCGTTTGCCGCCGCACAGGATTTTCGCGCCGGCGTTCGCCGCTTCCTGTATCCAGTTGTCGAGACGCCTGGCTTCCTTCTCGTCGATCATCGGGCCGATGAATGTTTTTTCGTCTTTTGGATCGCCCGCGACGAGCTTTTTTGTGGCGGCGACGAATGCGTCGCGGAATTTATCGTAGATGTCCGCTTGAACCAGGATGCGCTGCACGCCGATGCAACTTTGTCCACTTTGATAAAAAGCGCCAAAAATCATGCGCTCCACGACGAAATCGAGTCGATCTTCCTGATCCGAATCGACGATGCACGCCGCATTTCCGCCCAGTTCCAGCACGACTTTTTTGCGCCCGGCGCGCGCTTTGAGATCCCAGCCGACAGCCGGCGACCCGGTGAACGACAGCAGCTTGAAACGGTCGTCCGTCGTGAAAAGGTCGGCGCCATCGCGGTGTGCGGGAAGAATCGAGAATGCGCCCTTCGGCAAATTCGTTTCGGCGAGTACTTCGCCGATGATCAGCGCACCGATCGGCGTGCGGCTCGCTGGTTTCAGCACGAACGGACAACCTACCGCCAACGCCGGCGCGACTTTGTGCGCGGCGAGATTCAACGGGAAATTGAACGGAGAAATAAACGAGCACACGCCGATCGGCACCCGACGCGTGAAACCGCGATACCCTTTGGCCCGGGGGGATATTTCGAGATTCAACACTTCGCCGTCGATGCGCACGGATTCCTCGGCGGCGACTTTGAACGTATCGATCAAACGCGTCGCTTCGCCTTTCGCGTCTTTGATCGGCTTTCCGGCTTCGATACAAAGCGCCATCGCGAGTTCGTCGAAACGTTCGCGGAATCGTTTGACGCAATGTTCGAGTACCGCCTGCCGCTCATACGCCGGCATTTTCCGGCAAGCATCCTGCGCTTTTACTGCTGCGGCGATAGCCGCATCGATCGCCTTCGCATCGGCGAGCGCCACGCGTGTCGCCACCTTTCCCGAATATTTGTCCGTCACTTCCAGATCGGTGTTCGGCTGCTGCGCCTCATTGGCGAGAAAGTAGGGGTATTTGTCTTTGAGCATGGCGGCTCCGCACACAACTGGGATTCGTCAATTCTACTCGCGTTCGAGAAAGTTGCGTGTCACATGTCCCGGACTCACGTATCTGTCTATGCGCCGTTGGTTTCCGAAAATTTAAGACGGTTAGATTTAGGAAGTGGCGCGTCCCGATACTGTCCGCATCTTGTCCTTCTACACGCTGCTCAAGACGCCAAAATTCAGTAAGGACAATTGCGGTGATTTCAATGAAAACATCTCGCTACATATTTATAAAGGCGGTAGTTTTAGGTTGTGCGTTGTCGCCTAGTGCCCAAGCGGGGCTCCATTCCGGTATTCGTGAAATCCACTCCGGCTCGTCGTCGCGTGAAACTTGCGTGGTGATGGCTGATCAACGTGCTTTTTGTTGGGGCGAAACGCCCGGGGCGTCAGCACTCGATCTGATTGGCAGCGACATCAAAAGTATGACGTTGGGAGAGCAATTTCGCTGCGCATTACTCACTA
>CAZZYA010000007.1:0-9933 GCA_964658115.1 uncultured Rudaea sp.
ATGGAGCGGGTGATGGGAATCGAACCCACGTTAGCAGCTTGGGAAGCTGCAGTTCTACCATTGAACTACACCCGCGTTGCGCGTTTACTCTACGTCGTCTCATGCGGGTCATCAATTACGCGCTGTTAGTCTTTCGCTAAGCGGCGCACACTGCACGCTGAAGCGCATAGCGAAGTGACATCACCAGTGCCGAAATGGCTAGTCGCCATTCAGCTTGGCTGCGCTTGAATACGTTCCGTAGAGCGTCCGCTGGGGACCGACTCTCGTTTTCCCGAATATCCGCCAGCTTCCATTATCGATTCGCGTGACGCAAAAGGAGCGTTCGCTATGTTGAAATCATTCCGTTTCGCCGTGCTCTTCGCCGGCGTGACACTCGGCTTCGCCGCACTCGCGCAGCCAGCGCCGGACGAGCAAGCGCCGCCGCCTGGACAAGGCGATCAAGCACCCGGAGCCAATCAGTCCGATCAAAGCGATCCGCCGACGCGTGTCGGACGCTTGTCGTACGTCCACGGTGCAGTGAGTTTCGTTCCGGCCGGCGAGAACGACTGGGTCGAAGCGCAGCTCAACCGTCCGCTGGTCACCGGCGACAAACTCTGGACCGACAACGGTTCACGCGCCGAACTTGAAGTCGGGCCCGCTGCGATCCGCATGGATGCGCAGACGAGTTTCGATTTCCTGAACCTCGATGACAACACCGCGCAGGTCGAGTTGACGCAAGGCACGTTGAACCTTCGCGTGCGCCGCATGTACGACGGTCAGACGTACGAGATCGACACCCCGACGCTCGCGTTTGTTGCGAATCGTGTGGGCGAATTCCGCGTCGATGTTCAACCGGACGGGCAGACGACGATTGTCTCTGTCATGCACGGCGGTGGCGATGTCTACGGCGAAGGCGGCTCGCGCTTCCACGTCGACGAAGGCCAGTCGGTGACGTTCTCCGATCCGCAACTGCAGAATTATCGCAGCGCCGATTTGCCGCAGCCCGATGAATTCGACAACTTCGCCTTGCAGCGCGATCAACGCTGGGACAACGCGCCGTCAAAGCGCTATGTCTCCGAAGATTTGATCGGTTATCAGGATCTCGACGATTACGGCGCATGGGATGACGCGCCGGAATATGGCCATGTCTGGTATCCGAGTCATGTCGATGCCGATTGGTCGCCTTACCACACCGGTCATTGGGCCTGGGTCGGTGCCTATGGATGGACGTGGGTCGACGAAGCGCCGTGGGGCTTCGCGCCTTTCCATTACGGTCGCTGGGCGTACGTCGGCAATCGCTGGGGCTGGTGTCCGGGTGAGATCGCCGTGCGTCCTGTGTACGCGCCGGCACTGGTCGCCTTCGTCGGAGGCGGTATCGGCGTAGGTATAACGGTAGGTGGTCCGATCGGTTGGTTCCCGCTCGGGTATCGTGATCCGTATTTTCCCGCTTATCACGTCAGCGAGCGCTATTTCACCAACATCAACGTATACAACACGCGCGGCATCAACGTATCGGTCGTCAACAACTATTACGGCGGATATCGCGGCGGCCACGTCGATTACGCCAACATCCACTACGCCAATCGCGAAGTACATGGCGCGCTGGTAGCGGTACCGGCGGCGGCATTCGTCGGGGCACGTCCGGTTGCTGGTGCAGCGGTGCGCGTCGACGAGCACACGTTCGGCAACGGACGCGTCTCGGGCTTCGCCGCCGTCGCGCCGACGCGCGCGAGTCTCGGTGCAGGCGGTGCGGCTCGCGCCGTTCCCGCTGGACGCGCACTGAATCGTCCGATCGTCGCCGCGACGCGTCCACCCGCGCCGGTGGCTTCATTCGCGTCGCGTCAAGGTGAGCTGAGCAAGAATCCGGGTCAACCGCTCGCCGTGCGTCAATTGCGTTCGCCGGTCGCTGGCGCCGGCACCGCAGGCGGTCGCACCGTAGTCAACAATAACGTGAAAGTCGTGACCCAAAGTGGCGCGCCGACGCGCACCGCCGCGCCGGCGATTCAGCGCGGCGCCACGGTCGGCAATCCAGCCGTCGTGAATCGCGGCAATTTGCCCGCGGTTCAACGCGAAAACACGACGGCCGGCAACGGGCGTCCAGCGCTGAACGGTGCGGGCGCGACGACCGGCCGTCCGGCCACTACGACGACCCCGCAAGGGCAGCGTCTGGATTCAGCGCGCTTCGCCCATCCGGCCAATGGTGCGGCAGGCGTTACGTCGAACAATACCGCCCCGACCCGTACCAATGAGTCTGCGCAAAATCGCGTGAACTCGCCGACCAGCAATGGCGCGGCCGGTCGCACCACCGGATCGCAGTTCACGCGTCCGGCGGGTGCGGACAACATGAACTCGCGCGCAATCGGGTCGTCGAACACCAACCACACGGTCGGCACGCCGCAGACGCGCACGTCGACCACGACAAGCAATCCGTCGGTTCGCACCACAAACTCGCCCAACGAGTACCACCGCCCGGCGACCGCTACGGAAACGCATACGTCGCCGCAGGCGAACACGGTGCGCAGCAACAATAATGTCACCTCGCAGACGCACACGCAGCCGGAATTTCACCAGGTACAACAGCGTCAGGTGACGCCGCCCGTGCAGACACACAACGCACCGCCGCCGCCGGTCCAGACGCATACCAATACGCCACCGGCGCAAAGCCGTGGTGGCAACGACAAAGGCAATAAAAAGGACGACGACAAGAAAGGTCATTGATCGAAGTCCGAACACCACCCGAACGCCCGGTCCGCCGGGCGTTCTTTTTTTGTCCACGCGGCGCGCGCAGGGTCTAAAATAACGCGATGCCGACGATCCATCTCAACGGACGCACATTTGAGGTCGACGATCACACCAGCGTCTCCGCGCTGCTCGAAGCCAATGGCTACGCGCGACGCACGGTTGCCGTGGAAATCAACCGCGAGATCGTGCCGAAGAGTACGCATTCGCAGCGGCACGTGGTCGATGGCGACAACGTCGAGATCGTCGAAGCGATGGGTGGCGGCTGATAGCGCCGCTTCAATGTATAGTTTTAAACTAGTGGAAAAATGAACGCGCAGCGAGCTCCAGCAATTTCGAATACCGATCCCCTCGTCATCGCGGGCAATCCGTATCGTTCGCGACTGCTCACCGGAACCGGCAAGTTCAAGGATTTCGACGAAACTCGCCGCGCCACCGACGCGGCTGGCGCGCAGATCGTTACGGTTGCTATCCGCCGCAGCAATCTCGGACAGGACAAGAACGCGCCCAACCTGCTCGATGCATTGCCGCCGGACCGGTTCACGATTCTTCCCAACACCGCCGGCTGCTACACCGCCGACGATGCCGTGCGCACGTGCCGCCTGGCGCGTGAGTTGCTCGGCGGACATTCGCTGGTGAAACTCGAAGTGCTTGGCGATCAGAAGACGCTGTTCCCCGATGTCGTGCAGACGCTGCATGCCGCCGAGCGGCTCGTGTCCGAAAATTTTCAGGTGATGGTTTACACGAGCGACGATCCGATTCTCGCTCGGCGTTTGGAGGAAATCGGCTGCGTCGCCGTAATGCCGCTGGCTGCGCCGATCGGTTCCGGACTCGGTATCCAGAACCGTTACAACATCCTCGAGATCATCGAGAACGCGAAAGTGCCGATCATCGTCGATGCCGGCGTGGGAACGGCGTCGGACGCGGCCATCGCCATGGAACTGGGTTGCGATGGTGTCTTGATGAACACCGCGATTGCCGGGGCGCGCGATCCGGTCCTGATGGCCTATGCGATGAAACATGCGATCGAAGCGGGACGCGCCGCGTTCCTGGCCGGCCGCATTCCGCGCAAGCGTTACGCATCGGCGTCGAGTCCCATCGACGGGACGATCGGCTGAGCGATGTTGATGGTAGCGGACACGGACGATCGCGCGGAGTCCGCCATCGAGTCGCGTCATCGCCGCATCCGCAGTTTCGTTCTTCGCCAAGGCCGCTTCACGCCGGCGCAACAGCGCGCTTTCACCGAGTATTGGACGCGCTTTGGACTCGATCCGGAAAACGAAACGGATTGGGACCGGATCTTTGGCCGCGCAGCGCCACGCGCGCTCGAAATCGGATTCGGCAACGGCGAACAATTGCTGTGGTCGGCGCAGAACGAGCCCGAACGCGACTTCATCGGTATCGAAGTGCATCGTCCCGGTGTCGGTCGGCTGATGAATGCGCTAGCGGCGCACAATGTCCACAATGTGCGTTTGTATAATCACGATGCGGTCGACATTCTCGAGCGCACGGTCGGCGCAGGATCACTCGACGAAGTCCGCATCTATTTCCCGGATCCATGGCCGAAGAAGCGTCAGCAGAAACGTCGCCTGATCCAGCCGGATTTTATTGCGCTGCTCGCATCACGCGTAACAGCCGGCGGCAGACTTTGTCTCGCCACGGATTGGCAGGAGTATGCCGAACAGATGGTGGCGACAATCGATGCCGCCGACGGCTGGCGCAACACGGCCGGCCGCGGAAATTTTTGCGAGCGACCGCGAAACCGCATCGAAACGCATTTCGAAAAACGCGGCGCGCGGCTCGGGCATGCGTCATGGGACCTCGTCTATGAACGCACCTGATCACGCTTAGTCGTCCGGACCCATAAAAAGAAAAGCCCCGAATGCACTCCGGCCTGACACTGACCCACGACATGCTGCTCGTTCTCGGGCTGCTGGCGTTCACCGTGCTCATGCTGGTGCTCGAGTGGATCCGCGGCGATCTGGTGGCGTTGCTGATCGTGGTGGTGATCGGCATAACGCGCCTGATTCCGGTGGAGCAATTGTTCGAAGGATTCGCCGGCAATGCCGTGATTTCGTTGCTCGGCGTCATGATCATGGGCGCGGGACTCGATCGCACCGGCGTGCTGAACAAGGCCGCGTCGTTCATCCTGCGCCTGTCGAGTGGCGTCGAATCGCGTTTGAGTTTTCTGATCAACGCGATGGCCGGCGCGATGTCGTCGGTCGTGCAGAGCCAGGCGCTCGCCGCGTTGTTCGTGCCGGTGACCAGTCGCGTCTCCGCGCGAACCGGCGTGCCGTTAAGCCGATTGTTGTTGCCGATGGCGTTCTGCATCCTCGCTGGCACGAACACGACGATGATTTCCAATTCGCCGCTGATTCTGCTCAACGATCTCATCAACAACGCCAACCGCAATCTGCCGCCGGGCGCGCAGACGATCGAACCGTTCTCGCTGTTTTCGATAGCGCCGATCGGCATTCCGTTGTTGCTCGCCGGGCTCGGCTATTTCGCGCTATTCACGCGGAAACTACTGCCGACGGACGGCGAAAACCTGAGCGTCACACCGGGCCGCACGGAGACTTACTTTGCCGAAACCTACGGCATCGTCGGCGAAGTGTTCGAGCTGACGGTGACAAGCGAAAGCCCGCTCGTCGGCATGAGCATCGCCGAAGCCGAAGCGCTTCGCGGCGCGCCGCTGATGCTCGCGATCAAGAACGGCGACGAGACACGGCTCGCGCCGCCGAGCGACACGATGATCTGGGTGGGTACGATTCTCGGCGCGCTCGGTAAGCGCGATCAGGTCAACGAATTCGCGAATCTGAATCTTCTGCGCGTGCAGAACCGGCTCAGCAATTTCCGGGATATGTTCAATCCGAACCGCGCGGGCATTGCCGAAGCAGTGATTCCGCCGAGTTCGCGCTTCGTCAAGAAAGATGTCGGCGAGTTGCGTCTGCGCAAGCGTTTCGGCATCAGCGTATTGGCGGTGTATCGCGGCGAGGAAGTGTTCCGCGAAGACGTTCGCAAGACTCCGTTGCGCGCCGGCGACACGTTGGTGTTGCATGGTTTTTGGCGCGATCTCGCGCTCGCGCAGGAAGAGCGCGACATCGTCGTGATCACCGACTATCCGAAAGAAGAACACCGTCCCGGCAAAATCTGGCACGCGACGACATTCTTCGGCCTCGCGATGGCGCTCGGACTTTTCACCGACATGAAACTCTCGATCGCGATGCTCACCGGCGCCGTCGGCATGCTGCTCGCGGGCGTGCTGAATATGGAAGAGGCGTATCACGCGATCAACTGGAAAACGATTTTCACACTCGCCTGCCTGATTCCGCTCGGCTGGGCGATGGATTCCACCGGCACCGCCGCGTGGATCGCGCAGGAAGTGCTGCGCTACATCGGTAATTGGCCTGATTGGGGTTTGCAGGCGGTGATCGCTATTCTCGCGCTGTTTTTCTCGCAGGTCGTCTCCAACGTCGGCGCCGCAGTAATCATGGTGCCGATGTCGATCAACATCGCGCTCGCTTCCGGCAACAGCCCGTCGGTGTATGCGCTCATCGTCGCGATCTCCACGTCCAACAGCTTCATCATCGCCAGCGCCAATCCGGTGCTGACCATCGTGGCCGGTCCGGGCGGTTACAGAGCGCGCGACTTCGTGCGCGTCGGCGCGCCGTTGACGCTGCTGCTGCTAATCGTGATGCTGGTGTCGGTGAATCTCGTCTTCCGCTGACAGCGTGCGACGGATTAGCGGCTGGCGGCGTCTTTCGTCGCAAGCTACCGACAGAGAGGTTGTTCGATGAAAGCACTTATTGCAGTGTTCAGCGGCTCGATGCTTGTCGCGCTGCAGGCGCACGCGTGTTCGGTCAGCGGCACGGCGTTCACGCCCGACGGAAAAAAGATGTCAGGGGCGGTCGTTCGGTTGATCGATCTGGATTCGCCACATTCGGCCGTGTTCGCCGTCACCGATGCCAACGCGACGTATGCATTCAATGGCGCTTCGTCGGGTCAGCGCATGCGCGTCGATCTGATCAGCATGCCGACGGTTGTCACCGGATCGCATCTCGCTACGCGCTCGATCATCGGTGAGTCGGAAACGTTCGCGTGCTCCAACGCCCAGACGATGCAGGACGTCCGCGCCGATTACGACGACTGATCGCGTGCTAATCGATCGCGTGCGCGAGTCGAACCGCGCCGTCGGCCACCTCGACGGCGAGCGGAACCAAGCCGCTGCCGACGCACGGGCCAGCGAAACAGCGGCCGCTTTCGATGCCGAACATCGCCCCGTGTGCGGCGCAAATCAGAAATCCACCGTCGATCAAAAACCGCCCCGGCGACCAATCCAAACGCCGTCCGGCATGCGGGCATTCATTGTGATACGCGAACACGCGCTCTCCCTGGCGCAACAGCACGAGATTGAATCCGCCGCTCGACGACACCACGTCCACAGCAAGCGCGTTTCCATCGGCAATCGCGTCCAGCCTGCATAACGTTTTAGTAACGCTCATCGGAGTATCAAGCCAGTCCTGCCGGCGCTTCTGCGCAGCGGTCATTTTGCCACAGGGAGCCTAGCCGCCATGTTGTTTTGGCGCTTTCCGATTCGAACCCGTCACCCACTCGCGCGACTCGCGTTGGCGCTTATCGGGGCGGCATTGCTCGTGGGCGTTCTCGTGCTCGGCTTCTTCGCGCTGGTCGCATTCGCAGTGGTCGGTGGCATCGTCGCAATCATTCGCGCCGTATCGCGAGCGCAGTCCGTGCCGACGCCGCGTCCGGCCGATCCGCACGTGATCGAAGGCGAATATGCCGTGATCCAGGATAACCGCGTCGTACGTCACTGATCGCCATTTCCCGCGATCGCAATAAACGGATAGCTGCGTTGTCGAATCCTTCTTACGATGCGTTGTAAGGAGATTCGCCATGACCATGAAACCCGCTTCGCTCGACATCGACCCACTCGATCGCGCGCTCGCGATCCTCACCGATACCGATAATGCCGACGACGCGCCTAACCTCGCGAGGCTCGCCGCATTGGTTGGCTTGAGTCCCGGCCATCTGCAACGCGCCTTCCGCAAACGTTTCGGCGTATCCCCGGCGGAATACGTGCAATCGCGCCGATTGAAAAATCTGAAGTCCGCGCTGCGCGAAAACGAACGCGTCACCGATGCGATCTACGACGCCGGCTACGGCTCGGGCAGTCGCGTCTACGAAAAGACCGGCCAGCTTCTCGGCATGACGCCCGCGAGTTACCGCCGCGGCGCCGCCGGCGTCGCCATTCGTTACACGACGCTCGACACATCGCTCGGGCATCTGCTCGTGGCGACGACAGATCGTGGCATCTGCAGCGTGATTCTCGGTAAGGACGAATCATCGGTCGTCGCCGATCTGCGTCAAGAATTTCCACGCGCGACGATCGATCGCACCGATGCCGGCGACGACTGGCTTGCCTCGATGATCGCGCGCATCACCTCCGATCTCGACGGCAATCCCGCTTCCTACGCACCCCTGCCGCCCATCGACATCCGCGCTACGGCGTTTCAATGGCGCGTGTGGCAAGCGTTGCAGCACATCCCGCGCGGCGAAACGCGGAGTTACTCGGACATCGCCACGACCATCGGCGAACCGCGTGCGATCCGCGCTGTTGCGAATGCATGCGGGCGAAATCGGCTCGCGGTGGTCGTGCCGTGTCATCGCGTGATCCGCGAAGACGGCTCGCTCGGCGGTTATCGCTGGGGCATCGAACGCAAGCGCACTCTGCTCGCGCGCGAAGGAAAAAAAGCGGCTCCGCGTTAGCCACGCGGAGTGGCGCTTCCGCGGTACCAGATTCGCCGCTAGGCTATCCGCACGATCCGTAATCGACGCGCCGCGCAGCCGGTGCAACACATGGCCGACGCTTCCAACGCCAATACACCCATCGACACGCGCACGCGCGCGCACTGGCTCGTGCCGCTGGCGCTCGTGGGCGTGTATTTGATCTGGGGCTCGACGTATCTCGCGATCCGTTACGCGCTGGTAGGTCTGCCGCCGTTCCTGATGGCGGCCATTCGATTCCTGATCGCAGGCATCGCCATGTTCGGCTTTCTGCGCTGGCGCGGCATGCCCGCGCCGACACGACGGCAATGGCTCAACTGTTTCATCACGGGCAGCCTGCTGCTCGGCGTCGGCAACGGATTAGTGTGTTTCGCCGAGCAGACGGTTGCTTCCGGCATCGCCGCCGTTGCGGTCGCGACCGTCGGGTTGTTCATGGCGGTGTTCTCGGGTCTTTACGGAAACTGGCCCAACAAAGTCGAGTGGATCGGACTGATCATCGGCTTCGGCGGCGTCGTCGTGCTCAATTTTGGCGGCGAACTCCGCGGCTCTCCCATCGGTGCTATCGCGCTTATCTGCGCGACGATCGGTTGGGCGTTCGGATCGGTGTGGAGCAAGCATCAGAACATGCCGCAACCCATGATGAGCGCCGCCGTGCAAATGTTTTGCGGCGGCATCACGCTGTCCGCGGTTGGGCTGATTCGCGGCGAACACATCGACGCGATGCCTTCGACAACCGCGATCGCCGCGCTGATCTATCTCATCGCTGTCGGATCGCTGCTCGGTTTCAGTGCGTACGTTTATCTGCTCACCCACACACGGCCTGCACTCGCGGCAAGCTACGCCTATGTGAATCCGCCGGTCGCCGTCCTAATCGGCGTGCTCATCGCGGGCGAAGCGGTGACGCGCCTGGATATCGTCGGCATGATCGTGATCCTGATCGGCGTCGCTGCGATCACGCTGGCGAAAACTTCATCTCGCTCATAAGCCGTCCGAACATTTCGCTCCGACGTCCGATTCTGGGCCGCCTCTGGTCCTTCTTGATGTCGGACAGTCGCATAGGCTTTCTCGCACCGTAACTGCGAATAGTTGCGGACCAATCTTGCGCGCGCACTTTCTGCGGGCAGACCGTCCAATCATGCGAGAAATCGATCGTCAGTAACATATTCCTCACGGCACTACTTACCTTCAGTACCATTCATCATTGTGCATTCGCCGAAAGCACAAGCCCGCCTGCTCAGACTAATACCAATGGTGGCGGCGGCGGTTCGGACAGCTCAGGAAATGATGGATCCGGTCTCGAGGGCACTAGCGACGGTGGAAAAGCCACGAATCCGCCATCTTGCTATGTCGTCACAACACCGACGTGGTTCCCCGAAGGACCTCCGGTGAGCGAGTTCATCGACAAACTAAACC
>CAZZYA010000007.1:10033-33815 GCA_964658115.1 uncultured Rudaea sp.
CTTACGTACGCGGCGAAGGCGATACAGATACGCGCCGCTGACGACGCCGATCCCGCTCCAGACCAACATCGTCAACTTCAGGTTCTCGATCGCCTCGCGCGGCGAACCGCGCTGTTCGATGAAACGATCGCCCTCGATTATTCCCGTCGTCATTGACCGGTACAATTCCACGCCAATCGCCGTTCCCGTTTTGCCCTCGATCCGCGAACGATCGACGCCGATGTAGTGCACGGTGTCGCCGATGCGCAACTGCATTTCGCAGAAATCGTCAGGCGAAGGGTCAAGCGAATACCGGCAGTCGCCACCAATAATCGTCGCATCGGTAATCAAGCGGCAGGATCCCGAATCGTGCTCGCCAGCGGCGCAACGCGGCGCCCTTTCGTAATCGTCGCGCTCGGCCGCGCGGTCGGGATAGACGGCGAGAAACACGGCAGGACACAGCAACGACCCGATGAACGCGCAGTGCGCCAGCAATGGCAGGAATGGTTGCGGTGGTCGTTTCGCCCATACGCGCATGCGGTTCTCCTTCGCCGCCAATCTATTGCACGGACCCAACGCGAACCGGACAGGATCGAGCAAGCAAACGGACGCAGCGCGGGCCTGACCCTGCGAAGGTCTTATCCATTTTTTTGCGCGGCGCCTTGCATCGTCGCGGCGGTCGCGCCCACACTGGCGACCATCGAGATCAGGCCGAGGGGTAGACATGAACGCGGTGCCTTCTTCGCAATCGTCGTGGCTGGTTCGGACGGCTTTACGGCTATCGGTCTGGGCCGAGCGCTGGTTTCCAGACGCCTATATCTTCGCCGCGCTGGCGGTGATCATCGTTGCCGTCGCGGCCATCGCGTTCGGCGCGAGTCCGATGACGACCGCGACATCGTTCGGCGACGGATTCTGGAGCCTCATTCCTTTCACGATGCAGATGGCTTTCATCGTCATCGGCGGATACGTGGTGGCGACGGCCCCGCCGGTCGCACGGCTCATCCAAGGACTGGCGTCTCTGCCGCGCACCGGACGCGGCGCAGTCGGATACGTCGCGCTGATCAGCATGATCGCTTCGCTGCTCAACTGGGGTTTCAGTCTCGTGTTCGGCGGACTGCTCGTGCGCGCGCTGGCGCGTCGCGAAGAGTTGCGCATGGATTACCGCGCGGCTGGCGCGGCGGCGTATCTGGGACTCGGCGCATCGTGGGCGATGGGATTGTCGTCGTCGGCAGCGCAGTTGCAGGCAAATCCGGCGAGCATTCCGAAACCTTTGCTGTCGATCACCGGCGTGATTCCGTTCACCGAAACGATCTTTACGTGGCAATCGTTCGCGCTCACGCTGATTCTGATTGCCGTATCGGTCGCGATCGCGTGGTTGTCCGCGCCGGGTGTCGCCGATGCACAGGCGGGTGCGGTTTATGTCGAGAAGGAAACGATGTCGCTGCGACCGATCGGCCAGTTCGCGCGGCCGAGCGAATGGCTCGAATTCAGTCCGCTGATCACGATTCTGATCGCGCTGCTCGCGGTGGGCTGGCTCGTGCACGAATTCATGACGAAAGACTGGATCGTCGCGATCTCCAATCTCAACACGTACAACTTCCTGTTCGTGATGGCAGGTTTGCTGCTGCACTGGCGGCCGCGCAGTTTTCTCGACGCGGTCGCGCGCGCGGTGCCGAGTACGACCGGTGTGCTGATCCAGTTCCCGCTGTACGGCGGCATCGCCGCGATCCTGACGACGGCCAAAGGTAACGGCGACGCTACCGTCGCGCAGCACCTGTCGAACCTGTTCGTGCATTTGGCGAACACCGACACGTATGCGATCGTGATCGGCATTTATTCGTCGATCCTCGGTTTCTTCGTACCGTCGGGCGGCGGCAAGTGGCTGATCGAAGCGCCGTACGTCATGCAGGCGGCGAACGATATGCACTATCCGCTGGGCTGGGCTGTACAAGTATACAATGCAGCAGAAGCACTGCCGAACCTGATCAATCCGTTCTGGATGCTGCCGCTGCTCGGCGTGCTGGGCTTGAAAGCGCGTGACATCGTCGGTTTCACGTTCCTGCAATTGATCGTGCACGTGCCGCTGGTGCTATTCCTGCTGTGGATTTTCGGGACGACATTTACCTACCATCCACCGATAATTCCCGCGACGCCGTGAGGACACGCAATGAAACTCAGTGCACGCAACCAGATCAAAGGCACCGTCGTCGAAGTGAGGAAAGGCGAAACGACGGCGCACGTGCGCATCGATATCGGTTCGGGTGTGGTGATCACGTCATCGATCACCAACGAGGCGGTCGATGAGCTCGCGTTGAAAGCCGGCGATGCGGCGATCGCGGTGATCAAGGCGTCGGATGTCATGATCGGAAAATAGCGGCTTCGCGCGTTTTCCAGCGAAGTTGGGATCGATCGTTAGAGCAATGGCTTCCGCTGCCTGCGGCCAGCGGGTAACTTTTTGTCCGGTGACAAAAAGAAAAAAAAGCACCTTTTGCGGGTCCCGTAAGGGCGTTGTTCGCGAAGGATCACGTCCCTGTGCCCGTCGCGAACCCGCGCTCCCGGCGCGGGTTTGGCGGCATTCATAAATTGTTGTCTAGAGCTCGCGGAGTGCAGTCGTTACAGGCAGACGAGCGGCTCTGAGTGCGGGATAGAGCCCGCCGATAAATCCGATCGCGAGCGCCCACTTGATGCCGATCCACAACACCGATGGCGCGACGTGGAACTCGAACATCAATTGGCCCGTCGTGCCGGCGGCGAGCGTCGATGCGGTGTAGCCGTTGAAGATCACGTACGCGAGCAATCCGCCGAGCGCGCCGCCGGCGAGTGCGAGCAGCATCGTTTCCAGCATGATCGCGATGACGACCGGTACGCCGCGGAATCCGATCGCGCGTAACGTAGCGATTTCGCGCGCACGCGTGGCGACGGCAGCGAACATCGTATTGAGTGCGCCGAACACCGCGCCGATCGCCATGATCGTGCCGACCACGATGCCGATGATGGTGATGATCTGCGTGGTGCCTTCGGACTGTTTGCTGTAAAAATTCAGCGTCGTATCGACGTCGACTTGCAGGCTCGGATCGGACGTGAGCTTGGCCTTGAATTCATCGAACGCTTCCGGGCTGGTGAGCCGCACGAACACCGTCGTCGCGCTGCTGCCGCGACGATAGGCGCTGCCGAGAACCTGCACGTCACCCCAGATTTCCGATTCGAGTGCGTCGCCGGATTGGAACACGCCGACGACGGTCCATGTCTGCGTGCCGAGTTTGATTTCCTTGCCTGGCTCAAGATCGGCGAAATTCGACTGCGCACCTTTGCCGGCGACGAGTTCGTACTTGCCCGGTTCGAATGTACGGCCCGCGATGATCTTCGCATTCGTACGCAGCTTCCACGCTTCGTCGCCGACGCCGCGCAACTGCACGCTGCCGATGTCGTCCGGACCACCGTTCTTCACGCGCAGGTTAGCCGCGACGACGAGTTCGGGCGACGCGATAGGCCGTCCTTTATCGTCTTTCGCGATACCGGGCGCATCGGTGATCGTGACCACGTTGTCATGCGTCAGCACCGACGAAACTTCCGACGCCGACGCGCCGCGCAGCACGATCGCCGTATCCAGACTGCCGGTACGGCTGAGCGTATCGGCATAGCCCCGCGCCATCGCCAGCATCGCGACGAGCACGCCGACCACGCCCGCGATGCCGACCACGATGACGAGCGAGGAACCGAGCCTTTGCCCGATCGTGCTGACGCCGACGCTGGTCACCGAAGCGGCTTGGCGGCCGCGACGCGTGAGCGCCATCCATGCGAACAGGATGAGCGCGAGTGCCACCAGCACGAACCACGGCAGCGTCAGGAACAGGACGACACCGACGATGACGACGATCAGTGTGAGCAAACCGATGATGAATCCCATGAGGTTCTCCTTAGCGTCCGGCGAGTGCATCGACGATGTTGAGACGCATCGCGCGCATCGCGGGCAAAGCGCCGATGACCAGGCCGATGACGAGCGCGAGGCTCACACCAAGCACCCAGCTTCCGCCGCCGACGCGCGGCAGATTGAGCACGCCGCCGCTCGCCGCGCTCACGATCGGCGTGAGCACGCTGACGAGCGCCAGTCCGATCAAACCACCGAGCATCAACAGCAACACCGATTCGGCGAGCACCATGCCGAGCACGCTGTTGCTCGAGAATCCGATCGTCTTCAGCACCGCGAGCTCGGACGTGCGCTCGCGCACCGCCTGCATCATCGTGTTGCCGGTAAGCAGCAGCAGCGTGAAGAACACCGCGCTCATGATCGATGTCACGATCAGGCTGATGTTGACCGACTGCTTGATCCAGTTCGCCATCGCGGCCTGTTCGGTTTGCGATTTCGTTTCGTGATCGGAATTCGCGGATAGCGCGTCGATCTGCTTGGCGATGCGATCGGCCTGGTTCACATCCGTGATACGCGTGACGTACCAGCCGACCATGCCGCGGTTGTACGGCGTGCTGTCGTCAAAGTTTTTCCAGTGCATGAGGATCATCTGCGATTGGAAGGCTTTGTTGTCCTTCGAATGCATGACGCCGGTGATGTCGAAGTTCCAGTTCTTCGTGCCGTCGCGATTCGGGAATATCTGCGATTGCAAGGGCAAACGGTCGCCCACTTTCCAGTGGTATTTGTTGGCGAGCACTTCGCCGACGAGCACGCCGTTCAAGTTGTCCTCGTACGCCTTGCGTTCCTTCGGATCGACGGTGACTTCCGGATAGACGTCCAGATAATTCGAACTGGTCGCGAAGGTAAACACCTGGTTGTGCGGATCCTGATAAGCGCCGCCGAACCAGTTGGCGTACGAAACGTCCTTCACACCGGGAATCGCCTGCATTTGCGCTTGCAGACTTTGCGGCAAGGTCTGGATGAACGACAGCTTCGCGCCGGTCTGCAAACGTTCGGCACCGTTGGCCGATTGCCCGGCTTGCTGGAACGACACGCGCACGGCGTCGAGCAAGCCGAACAGCAGGAACGCGGCGATGATCGAGATCAGCGTCAGGATCGTGCGCGTCTTGCGGCGAAACAGCGCGGCCCAGATGAGATGAAAATATTTCATGACTGCCTCTCAGTTCTTTTCTGCGAGAGAAACACGAATTAAGCGTGCGCGCCTTGTTCGACCAGCGTGCCCTTGTCGAGTTGCAGTGTGTGGCTTGCATGTTCGGCGGCTTTCGGATCGTGCGTCACCATCACGATCGTCTTGCCGTGTTCGCGATTCAGTGTTTGCAGCAGACCGAGAACGTCTTCGGCGGATTGACGATCCAGATCGCCCGTCGGTTCATCGCACACGAGCAATGTCGGATCGGAAACGATCGCGCGCGCGATCGCGACGCGCTGTTGTTGCCCGCCGGACAATTCCGGTGGTTTGTGCGTCGCGCGGTCGGCCAGACCGACCAGCTGCAGTGCGATCGACGCATTCTTCTTGCGCTGCGCGCTCGACAGTTTGGTCAGCAGCAGCGGCAGTTCGACGTTGCGCTGCGCGGTAAGCATCGGCAGCAGGTTATAGAACTGGAACACAAAACCGACGTTGGCCGCACGCCAGCGCGCGAGTGCACCCTGATTGAGCTTGTCGATGCGCTGATTGCCGACCTGGAGACTGCCATCGGTCGGCGAATCCAGTCCGCCGATGAGATTGAGCAGCGTCGTCTTGCCCGAACCCGACGGGCCCATCAGCGCGAGGAAATCGCCCTGCTGGATATCGAGGTTGATGTGGTGGAGCACTTCGACTTTCTGCTTGCCACGTTCGTATACTTTGCTGACATTGCTGATTTGTACCAATGTGCTCATCGCAATTCTCCTGCGGATGCTCGATTTTTAAGGCTTGGCGGTGACAACGGTGACTTTGGCGTCGTCGTTCATCTCGGCCGACGGTTCTTTCACGACACGCTGGCCGGAACCGAGTCCTTCCACCAGACGCAGATCGCCGTACGTCTGTTGCGGCGCGACGGTTTTCGCGTGCGCGCGGTCATTCTCCACCGTGAATACGACACTATGCCCGTCTCGCTGGACGATACTGGAGGTCGGTACCAGCACGCCTTTGGGCGGTCCGGCGTCGGCCTGCGCAGGTTTCTTTTCTTCGAGGAACGATACGCGCGCCCCCATGTCGGGCAGCACGCGCGGATCCTTTTGTTCGATGGCTACACGCACTTTCACCGTGGCCTTGCCCTTGTCGGCGGTCGGGATCACCGCGATGACATGCGACGGAATGCGCCAGTCCGGATACGCGTCGAGCACAGTCTGCGCCGGCTGATTCGGCACAACGCGGTTGATATAGGCCTCGTTGACGTCGACTTCGATTTCCAGCGAATCCATGTCGACGATCGTACCCACGCCCGTTCGCGTGAAGCCGCCGCCAGCCGACAACGGCGAAACGATTTCGCCGACCTGCGCCGCCTTCGCGATCACAACGCCGGTGAACGGCGCACGCACGGTGCAATAGTCGAGCTGCACCTGCGCGGCTTGCACCGACGCTTTGGCGAGTTCGATCTGTCGTTGCTGCGTGGAGACTTGCGCGGTCTGCGTGTCGACCTGCGTTTGCGTGAGTTCGACGGCCTGCTCAGCGACCAGTTTGCGGCCGACGAGATCCTGATTGCGCTTTAGATCGCGACGATTCTGCGCGAGCGTCGATTGGTACAGCCCAAGTAACGCCTGCGACGATCGCAATTGCGCGTCGGCCTGGGCGAGGTTCGCTCGCTGCGCCGTGTCCTCCAGCGTGGCGATGACCTGACCTTCGGCGACATGATCGCCCTCCTCGATCAGCACCGCCGTCAATGTGCCGGTGATCTGCGCCGACACGGTCGCTTCGCGGCGCGCGGTGACATAGCCGGTGGCTTGCAGCACGGCTGTATCGCCGCCATTGGCCGATGGCGTCGTCGATGTCGCGACCTGCACGTCGAAATGCGCCTGGCCGAAATACAGCCATGCGCCGACGCCCGCGGCGGCGAGCACGAACAGCACGGCGAGCGTGATCCACAACCAGCGCAGACTTCGCGTTTCAGTGTGCTCGCGCTCATGCGTCTGCAAGCGCAACTGATTGAGCAATTCCGATTTTTCCACGGTGATGAGTTCCGCCCCAGCAGTCGTCCAGTGTGCCATAGAGTGGCATCCGGCGCGTTGCACGGGCAGAGTCGGAGGTCACGATTCGCGCATGACAGTTGTCAGGACTTCGCGGCGAAGGAACGGCGTTTTGGTATGCTCGCGTGCTGGTCCGCAAAGGAGTTCGCCATGGAATTCGTGTTCGCCGCGCCGGAAGTTCCATCGGTCGCGATCGTCGATTCGAATGCGCGGTTCCCCGTGCACCGCATCTATTGCATCGGGCGCAATTACGCCGACCATGCGAAAGAACTTGGCATGGCGATCGATCGCGAAACGCCGATGTTTTTCTGCAAGCCGAACGATGCCGTCGTGCCCGATGCGAGTTTCATTCCGTATCCGTCGCAGACGAAAGATTTTCATCACGAAGTCGAACTCGTCGTTGCGTTGCATTCCGGCGGCGTCAACCTCGCCAAACAGGATGCGCTGCGGCACGTGTATGGCTACGCGGTCGGCATCGACCTAACGCGCCGCGATTTGCAGAACGCGCTGAAATCGAAAGGCCATCCGTGGGACATTGCGAAAGCATTCGACCGCTCCGCGCCTATCTCGGCGATTCGGCAAGCGTCAAAATCCGGACATCCGTTGCGCGGAAAACTCTCGCTCGACATCAACGGCCAGACGCGCCAGCAAGGCGACATCTCCGATATGATTTTCGGTGTGCCGCAGATCATCCACGAATTGTCGAAACTGTTCGAATTGCGCGCGGGCGATCTCATTTTTACCGGCACGCCGTCGGGCGTCGGTCCGCTCAATCCGGGCGATCAGTTCCACGCGCGCATGGAAAACATCGGCGAGCTCAAGGGCGCCATCACATAACCTGGGTTACAGTAAACAATTCGGCGCAAGGAGACGACGATGGGCTTGCTCACAGAATTCAAGGCATTCGCGATGCGCGGCAATGTGGTCGATCTGGCCGTCGGCGTTGTCATCGGCGCGGCGTTCGGCAAGATCGTCACGTCGCTGGTGGATAACATCATCATGCCGCCCATCGGTTACGCCATCGGCGGTATCGACTTCTCTGATCTGGTGGTGCGCATCGGCGCGCCGGTCGTCGACGCGAACGGCAACGTCACCGGTGGTGCGATCATCAAGTACGGTGTGTTCCTCAACACGATCATCCAGTTCATTATCGTCGCGATCGCGATCTTCCTCGTCGTGAAAGTGATGAACAGGCTCATTCGCAAGTCCGCCGACAAGCCACCCGCGCCCGCCGCCGATGTGGTTTTGTTGCAGGAAATCCGCGATATTTTGAAGTCGCAGAAATCCGCGCCGTAGCGCGACGCACGCAAGAGGATTCGCGTCGACTCGGTCTTTCGGCACGGGAATTCCTCGCATCCTCGCGCATACTCGGCGACCCTAACGAAGGAGTCTTCGGTGAAATCGCTTCTACCCTTCATCGCTTTGATTGCCGGCTCGGCTGCGGCCGCCGAGCTGACTCACCTCTCGCCCGACGCCATCGTCACCGCGCAGAAATTGCGCGATCAGGCGCTCGCGGATAACGCGGCTTACGATTTCGTCGCGGGGTTGACCACGGAGATCGGTCCGCGCTTGGCCGGCGGCCCGAACGATCAGCACGCGCGCGACTGGGTCACCGCGCGTTTCAAAGCGATGGGTTTCGACAAGGTGTGGTCCGAGCCCGCCTCGTTTCCGAAATGGGTGCGTCGCGGCGAACATGCGTCGATCGTGTCGCCGTATCCGCAGAATCTCGTCGTTCTTGCGCTCGGCAATTCCCCGGGGACGCCGAAAGGCGGCATCACCGGCGACGTGGTTGCCTTCAAGAACTACGACGAGTTCAAAAGCGCGGACGCATCGAAGGTAAAAGGTAAAATTGTATACATCGGCTTCCGCATGCATCCGCATCGCGACGGCAACGATTACGGCATGGCGTCCAACGGCCGCACTTACGGACCGGCGGCGGCGGCGAAAATGGGCGCGAAGGCGTTTTTGTTGCGTTCGGCCGGTACCGACAACGATCGCGTCGCGCACACCGGCGTGACGCATTTCGACGAA
Source organism: uncultured Rudaea sp. (assembly GCA_964658115.1). GTDB lineage: Bacteria > Pseudomonadota > Gammaproteobacteria > Xanthomonadales > Rhodanobacteraceae > Rudaea. Next base: position 19,137 of record CAZZYA010000007.1, read on the forward strand.
AAGGCGCCGACCGTGCCGGCGGCGGCGCTGTCGAACCCCGATGCGGATCTGCTCGAACGCATGCTCGCTGGCGGCAAATCGATAACGGTGAAGCTCGATCTGGATTGCGGCCTCGAAGGCATGTACACCGGCGCGAATGTGATCGCCGAAGTGACCGGCCGCGAGAAACCCGACGAAGCCGTCGTAATCGGTGGCCACCTCGATTCGTGGGATCCGGGCACCGGCGCGATCGACGATGGCGCCGGCGTCGCCATCGCGGCCGGCGCGGCGCATCTCATTCAGACGTTGCCGCGACATCCCAGACGCAGCATTCGTGTCGTCGCCTTCGCCGACGAAGAAGCAGGCATGTTCGGCGGCCACGCATTCGGCGACGCGCATAAACAGGATGTCTCGAAATTCGTGCTCGGCGCCGAATCGGATTTTGGCTCCGGTAAAGTGTGGCGGCTCAACTCGCAGGTGAAGCCGGAAGCATTGGGCGCGATCGATCAGATGATGCAGGTGCTCTCGCCGCTCGGCGTTGAACGCGGCACGAATGGCCACGCGCACGGCGGCGACTTCGGCGCGATGGGCGACGCCGGCATGGCCGTGCTCGATCTCACGCAAGACGGCACACGTTATTTCGACTGGCACCACACAGCCAACGACACGCTCGACAAGATCGACCCGAAAGACCTCGCGCAAAACGTGGCGGTTTACGCAGCATTCGCGTATTTGGCCGCGGAAGCGGACGGCGATTTCGGCTCGGCGCCCGGCGCATTTGCGCAAGCACCGAAGTAAATCAAAAAAGCCACCGCGCGGCGGAACGAATTACCGTCCGCGCGATGGTCTCGGGGCATGCTGTCTCGGAGCATTCTCGAACTGACGCTGGCGGAAATATTCGCCGAGCAGAACGGCCGCGCTCGCCGCAACGTTGAGACTTTCCACCGCGCCGGTGCCGGGAATGGTGAGGTGCATGTCGGCGCGATCGATCAGATTTCGTTTGAGTCCCTCGCCTTCCGCACCGAGTGCGAGCACGGTGCGCTTCGGCAGCGTCGCGACGTACAGTGATTCGCCTTCGCGCACGACAGTGGCGGCGAGCTGCAATTCAAAGTTGCGCAACGGCGTGAGTACATCCTCACCCGGCGCGATCTGCGCCAGCGAGATCGCTTCGAAGCCACCTTCGGCCACGCGATATGCGGCGCCCGACAAGGCGTTTGCGGTTTCCGACGACACGATGACGCCATGCGCGCCGAAGTTCGCCGCGCTGCGCAATACCGCGCCGACGTTGTGCGGATTGCCGATGCCATCGAGCCACAACAGCAAGGCGGGCTGCGGCGCGCGCGGAATCATCTGCAGCAAACTCGACAACGTGAGCGGCGACTTGCGGCGCGCCTCGAAACAGACGCCTTCGTGATGTTGCGAGCCGGTGAGCTTGTCGAGATCCTGATTCTCCACGACACGATAACCGAGCTTGCGTTGCACGCACCACGCGAGCACGGTTTTCAGATCGCCGAGCCGCGATTCAAGCAGATAAACCTTGCGCAAATCGTGCGGACGTTTGGCGAACATCGCCAGGCATGCATTGATTCCGTAAATGCGCATTTCATCCGCGTTGCGCTTTGGCGGCGCGGGCGACGCGGCATTCATACTTGTGCGAACGTCGCGCATCAGTGATCGGCCACGATGGCGGGCGCAGACACAACTCGCACCGGACGCAACAGCAGCAAGAGGGGAATCGCGATGATCGTCATCCACATCATCAATTGAAAATCGTTGAGAAACGCGATCGCCGACGCTTGCCGCGTGACTTCGGCATTGAGTGTCGCAACACCCGTCGACGTCGACAGACTCTGCAGCACCGAAACCGGCGCAGTGAACGGCGTGATGCGCTCGGCGAGCTCGGCGTGGTTGATCTGCGTGCCGCGCGAAAGCAGCGTCATCACGATGGAAATGCCGACGCTCGAACCGATGTTGCGCATCAAGCTGAAAATCCCGGCCGCTTCGGTGCGCGTACTTACCGGCAGCGTCGAATAGGCGATCGTCGAAATCGGCACGAATACGAGTCCTAACCCCAAACCTTGGATAATGCCGCATTCGACAATACGCCACTGCGGCACGTCGATACCCCAGTGCACCATCTGCCATAACGAATACGCGGTCAACACCATCCCGATGCCGGCGAGCGCACGCGCATCCGCGCCGCGCGCGAGAAGACGTCCGACCACCATCATCGCGAACAGTGTGCCGACGCCGCGCGGCGCAAGCAGCATACCGGTGGTGACGACGGGATAATTCATCAGGTTCTGCAGATAGGGCGGCAACAACGCCATCGTCGCGAACAGCACTACACCAAGCACGAAAATGAAACCGTTGCTGGCGAGGAAATTGCGATCCTTGAACAAGCCGAGATTGACGAATGGCTTGGCCGACGTCATCCAATGCACGACGTACAAATAGAAACCCAGAAACGCAAGCGCGCCTTCCGTGCAGATTTCGACGGAATCGAACCAGTCTTTCTGCTCGCCGCGATCGAGCATCATCTGCAGCGCGCCGATGCCCATCGCGAGGAATCCGAAGCCGCGCCAGTCGAAACGCGACGGTTTGGTTTCGTCGGTCGGCAAACTCGCGGCAACGCCGATCAGCCCGAGAATGCCGATCGGCACGTTGATCAGGAATACCCAGTGCCAGCTGTATGCGTCGGTGAGCCAACCGCCGAGCGGTGGTCCGAGGATGGGCCCGATCATCACGCCCATGCCCCACATCGCCATCGCCGCGCCGTGTTTTTCGCGCGGAAAAACATCGAGCAGCGTGGATTGCGAAATCGGCACGAGCGACGCGCCGAACAAGCCTTGCAAGAGACGGAACAGCACCATCTGGTTGATATCGGTGGCGATGCCGCACAGTATCGAAGCGACAGTGAATCCACCGATCGCGATGAGCAAAAGACGGCGGCGTCCCATCACCGACGATAGCCAGCCCGTGGCCGGCGTCGCGATCGCGGCGGCGACGATGTACGACGTGAGCACCCACGAAACCTGATCCTGCGTCGCCGACAGCGAACCTTGCATGTTCGGCAGCGCGACGTTCGCGATGGTCGTGTCCAACGCTTGCATCAACGTCGCAAGCATCACGGACACGACGAGCAATCCGCGATTGGCTACCTCACGATGCGTGGCGACAACGGCGCTCATCGCGACTTACTTCGACGTCTCCGCGACGCGTGCCGGTTTGCTGTCCTCGTCGCCGCCCTGGATACGACCGATGATCGAGTTCTGACGTCCCGTATCGATTTCCACGACGGCACTCATGCCCGCGCGCAGAATCGGACCTTTACCCTGGTCGTCGATAGCCAGACGCACCGGAATGCGCTGCACGATCTTGACCCAGTTACCCGTCGCGTTTTGTGGCGGGAGGATCGAGAACTGCGCGCCGGATGCGGGACTGATCGACGACACGTGCGCTCTCCATTTTTTGCCGGGATACGTGTCGACTTCGACCGTCGCGGCTTGATCGATCACGACGTTCGTCAATTCGGTTTCTTTGAAATTCGCGTTGACCCACATCGATTGCGTCGCGATCAACGGCATCGCGACCTGGCCGATGGCGAGGAAATCACCGGGCTGCAGATTCTGTTTGCCGACCGTACCGTCCATCGGTGCGCGAACGGTCGCATGTTCGAGATCGAGCTTCGCTTGCGCCAGTTGAACTTCGGCGAGTTTGTACGCGGCCAGTTTTTCGTCGGGCGTCGTTGGCAATCCGCCGAGCAGGCCTTCCGCTTTTGCGACCGCGGCAACGTCCGAATCGCGCGTGCCGCGCGCGTTCGCGTAATTGTTGGCGGCGTCGTCGACATCTTTCTCGGCGACGAGTCCGCGCGCGCGCAATTCCTGCATGCGTTTGTATTGCGCTTCGTTCACGCGCAACGCTTCGTCGGCGGATTTGACCGACGCCTGCGCGGAATGAAATCCGGCGCGTGCAGCACCGAGCAGGCTATGCATCGAATCCAGTTGCGCCTCATTGCGCGCGACGGCGATCTCGAGCGGTTGCGAATCGATCTTGAACAGAACGTCGCCTTTCTTCACCGCCTGGTTTTCATGGACGAGCACGTCGACGACGCGACCCGGTACCTGCGAAGCAATATTCACCTGATCGGCTTGCACGTAGGCATTGTCGGTCGAAATGAATCGACCTGAAGTCACGTAAAAATACACACCGACAATGAGTACGATCGCCGGTCCGGCAATCCACATGATGAGATTGCGTTTCTTGCGCGGTGGTTTGACGCCCGCTGTCTGTGGTGTGGTTATTTCCGTCATGGCCGTTTCTCGATATCGTCCATTGCAATCAGATTCTGTTTCATCAATCCGAGCGTCGACATCAGCGATTTCATCTCCGACGCGGCAATTCCTTTCTGCGCTTCCTTGAAAAGCTCGCTCGAAATTTTTTCCATGTCGTCGACGACGGCATGCGCACGCTTCGTCAAATGCAACCGCCACGTGCGACGATCGGCGGGATCGGCGCGGCGTTCGACAAAGTCCGCTTTTTGCAAACGATCGATAACGCGGCCGACGGCGATCGGCTCCATGTCCAACTCTTCCGCCAGCGCGCTCTGGCTCATGCCCTCGCTGTATGAAATGCGTTTCAACGCGCGCCATTGCGCGCGGGTGAGGTTGAATCGCACGGCGCGTCGATCGAATTGCTTTCGCAGAAAACGCGTAACGTCGTTGAGCAGAAAGCCGAACGCAGTTTTATCTGTCGTGTTCATAGGTGCGATCTATATTATGTCCTAGGCAGGTATTTTTCAAGTTAGAAGTCGGCTTTTGGACGGCGTGCCGCCAAAAAAAAGGGCCGCACGAAGCGGCCCTTGCGCGGTTCGATTGAACCCGGCGATCAGAAGCGCAGACTCGCTTCGACGTACCAGAAGCGGCCCGGCAGATCGTAGTTCGAAGCGTCATAGCCGTTGAGTGAGCAGGAAACGCAAATGGGCGGGTCTTTCGCCCACACGTTGTTGACGCCGGCCGACACCGTCAGCGGCGTGGCGAGCGGCGTCTTCCACGTCGCACGCACATCCTGATACGTGACCGATCCGAGTTTGTGCGAGCCATCCGGGAACGTGTCGCTCGCCGGGCCGTTGCAGATCGGGAAACCGGCCGCGCTGAGGCAGTCTTCGGTCAGTCTGGACAGATAGCGGAAGGCGTAACCGAAATCCCACGCATTGATCTGCCAATCGAGACGAACGGTCGACCGCACACGCGGAATGCCGCTGTCGTTGACTTCGACGCCCGGCGCCTGCGGTTCGGCCAGGCCTGTGGTGGTGTCGGTCGCTTTGTAGGAATCGACATAGGTGGTTTGCCAGTTCGCGCCCGGACGACCCCAGCCTGTTTCGGGACCGACCCAGTTCAGCAACAAATCGGCGCCGCTCGTCTTCACGCGTCCGAGATTTTCCAGCGTGTCGTCGAGAAACGCGACGTAGCCGGCAGCGTTGCGCGACTGCACGCTGCAATACGCGGCAGCGAGTGTGTCGGCGCAGCGATCGAGCAACGTTTGCGCATCTTTCGCCTGGATCGCGTTGCTCACGCGGATGTTGTAGTAGGTAACTTCGACATCGACTTTCTGCGACCACGACGTGTTTTCCGCCCAGCCCGGGCTGTACACGCCGCCGATGGTCGTGTTGCGCGATTTCTCGGGCTGCAGGTTGCGGTTGCCGCCGGTTAGCACGGAAATCTGCGAGTTCGACTGTTCGAACGTCGCCGGATTCGGTACGCCAAGCGCGGCGCAGTTGATGGCGCGTTGACCCGTCGCGTTGTTGCACGGATCGGTCAGTGTCGCATCGAAACGCGAGAACGTGCCATACAGTTCGCCGATCGACGGCGCGCGGAAACCTTGCGCGTACGTGCCGCGGAACGTGAGGTCGTCGACCACCTGCCAGCGCAGACCGAGCTTGCTGTTGGTGGTGTCGCCGAACGTGGAGTAATCCGAATAGCGCGTCGCGACGTTGACGTCGAAATGCTTCGCCAGCGCCATGTCGCTGAGCACGGGCACGTTCAACTCGACGTAAAACTCGTCGACGTTGTAGCTGCCCGAGGTCGGCTTCGACGGCACGCCGTTCGAATCGCCGGCGACGACGACCGAATCCGGCTGATAATTTCCGGACAGATCGCGGTATTCATAACCGGCTGCGAAATCGAGTGGGCCGGCTGGCAGTTGCACCAGATCGCCCGAGATGTTCGCGGTGATCACGCCGAGCGACTGATGACTCGTGTCGTGCTCGTGATACTGGATGTAATTGAGCATCGCCGGTGTGATCGTGCCGGGTCCGCCAAAGATATCGAGCGGTACGCAACTCGGATCGGCCTGACACGCCGACAGCGGGCCAAGCGCTTCCTGGATGTGCGCAATGTTGTAGGTGCCGATGACGTCCTGCGTCGCGTCGTTGTCGGCGCGAACGACATTCACGTCCCAGTTGAAGCCGCGGTTCCATGCGTCGAAATTGCCGGTCAAGCCGGTCGCGACATAACGCGTATCGACTTTCTGGCTGAAGATGCGCGGACCGCCTTCGATCGGGCGGCGTCCAAGGCCGAAATCGGGGCTGTTCGGATCGAGCGAGAAACCGAACGGGTTGTACGGATTGGTTTTATCGACGCCGACGTTGTAGCAGCGGTCGATCAGGAAACAGAACGCCTGACCGAGGAAGATCGGTTCGGGCGCGGCCTGGTTGGTCGACTTGCGCGTGTTGTACAGCGCCTTGGTGTACCAGTGCACGTTGTCGGCGAACTTGTAGTCGAATTGTCCGAAGAAACCGGTGCGCTCGGAGGGCGTCAGCAAAAGGTTGTACGGCGCGAAGTTGAACCGGTCGGCCGTCGTGAAGTGATGATAGCCACCCGGAAAATCTTGCACGCCGCCGGAAGGCGCTACGCCATTCGCGGTGATGCTGCAGAAGCCGCCGGGACACAATCCGTTGTAGTCCGTGCCGCCGGGTGTGTCGAACAGCACGCGCGTGAACGGCGTCGCCGAACTGCAGTTGGCCAGGCCCGTGCCGGGAATACAGGCCGCACCGGCTTGCGAGAAATCCGCCGAGCTGATGCCGTTCTGTTTGTAATGGCTGACGTCGAAAAACATGCTGTAGCGATCGCCCTTCGCGCCGAAGGAGATATCGCCGTTGTACGTCTTGCCGTCGCCGACGGAATAGTCGCCGTAGTACACGTTGAGGGCGGCGCCGTCCTGCGACTTCTTGGTGATGATGTTGATCACGCCCGCGATCGCGTCGGAGCCGTACAGCGCGGACGCGCCGTCGGTCAGGATTTCGATGCGCTCGACCACACCGGCGGGAATCGTGTTCAAGTCCACCGCCGCCGAAACGCCGGACGCGGACGATTCGTTCACCCAACGCAATCCGTCGACGAGAATGAGCGTGCGCTTCGCGTTGAGATTACGCAACGAGATCGTGGTGGAACCGGAACCGACGCCGGAGCCGTCGGGCGCGAAACCGAAGTTGCCGGCCGAATTGAATTTCGTATTGAGCGATGAACCGCTCACGGAAAGCTGCTGGATGATGTCGCCGATCGACGCGAGTCCCGTTTTCGCGATGTCGTCGGCGGTGATGGTGACGACAGGTTCCTGCCCTTCCGATTCAGCGCGCTTGATGCGCGAACCGGTGACTTCGACCGCTTCGAGTTTCTGCACATCTTCGCCCGTGCGATTCTGGGCGTAAGCCGGAACGACGAGCGTGGACAGCGCAAGGCCGGCCATGGCCGACATTCCGAGCGAAAGTAAATGACGCCGTAAACTGATCATGTACTGACCTCCAACGTAAGGATTGGCAGTTGCAAGCAGTGCGGACACGTGAATCCCCGTCCCCAGCAGCCCCAGATTAGAATTTTTGTAAAGGAATTGTAAAGTACTGTTGATAATGGCACAGCATTTTTACGTTGGCCAGCAAACCTTTTGCGCGCACGCCGCATCCCATGCAACGGGGATTGCACCCCATCAGGGGAAATACAAATGATGTTGCCCGTCTCGAGAATGTGGCTCGCCGCCGCTTCACTTTGGTGCGCCAGCGCGCACGCGCAATTCGCGCCGCCGGTGCACGACGCGCTCATGTCGACAGCGCTTGCGCAAACACGCGTCATCGATGTGTATCTGCCGAAAGACGCGGACAAGAATCCGGCGCAGCGCTACGAAACGCTGTACGTGCTCGATGGCGACTGGAACACCGAACTCGTCGTACAGACGGTGGAATTTTTGCAAGCGCGCGGGCTGATGCCGCCGGTCATCGTCGTCAGCGTGCCGAATCGCGTCGACGACGGCACCAACAGCCGCGATCACGACCTCACGCCATCCGTGCAGCCGCATGAGGCGCGTTCGGGTGGCGCAGCGCAGTTCATGGCGTTCTTCAAAACCGAACTGATTCCGTACGTGAAAAAACGCTATCCGAGCAATGGCGTGAATCTCGTGCACGGCCATTCGTACGGCGGTCTGTTTCTCGCGTACGTGATGGCAAACGATCCGGGCGTGTTCGATGGCTATCTGCTGCTCGATCCGGCGATGTGGTGGGGCGACAAGGAAGTATCCAAAGCGCTCGAAGCGAAATTGCCGTCGATGCCGACGAGCGGTAAAGCCGTCTTTATCGCCGGTCGTAGCGGACCTGCGTTCAAGGGCATGGGCGTGGACTCGTTGCAAATCGCGTTCGCGAAAGCGCCACGTGATCTGCCGTGGAAAATTGAGGACTATGCGGCGGAGTCGCATGATTCGATGAAGTTCAAGAGCACCTACGACGCGCTGCGTTTCATGTATCGCGGCTATGTGAAACCCGACGATCGCGTCGACGCCGGGCCGGACGCCGGCATTGTCGCGGCGGGCAAACCGGTGATGATCGGTGCGAACACGCAGATGTTCGATATTCACTACACCACCGACGGCAGCGAACCGACACGATCGTCGCCGATCATGGATCGCACGCTAGCGGTCGCCGATCCGGCGCACGTGCGTCTGAAATCGCTGTCCACTCGCGGCGAATACGATCGCGACATCACGCTGCATTTGCAACCCGGATCGGTGATCAAACCCGAGCGAGCCGCGCATCCCGGCGAGAAAACGCTGATCCACTTCGCGTACTACGACGAGAAAAACTGGCCGCGCATGAACGGCAAGCCGTTCTCGGAAGGTGAAACCGAAAAGACCGATCCGGCCGATCCGCGCGAGCGTTTCGCCGCACGCTTCGAGCGTCACTACGTGATTCCGGCCGATGGATATTACGTCGTCGTGTTGCGTTCCTCGGAAGACGCGCGCCTGACGTTCGGCGGACATGACATCGGCCAGACGCAGGCGCACAAGGATCCGCGTTTTCGCGCACTCGTCTTGCCGTTGCAGGCCGGTGTATATACAGCGAAGCTCGAATACCTTCGAACTGAGAAGGACGCCGAACTGGATGTCGAGGTTCTTGGTTACGATGAAAAGGAAGAGGATTGGAACAAGAAAATCCCGTGAACGCCGATTAATTTCCGTTCAAGCGTCGCGGCGTATTCTCGCTCCATGACCGCGACGCTCGATATCGTCCGCACCGACATCACGACCTTGCACGTCGATGCGATCGTCAATGCCGCGAACGAAACGCTGCTCGGCGGCGGCGGTGTGGACGGCGCGATTCATCGCGCGGCGGGCCCACAACTTCTCGAGACTTGTCGCCGGCTGCCGCAAATTCGGCCGAACGTGCGCTGTCCCACTGGCGAAGCGCGTATTACCGAGGGATTCAAGTTGCCGGCGAAGTTCGTCATTCATTCCGTCGGTCCGGTGTGGCGCGGCGGCGCGCGCGACGAACCGGCGTTGCTTGCCTCGTGTTATCGCGAATCGCTGAAACTCGCGTCGGAAAATTCCGTACGCAGCATTGCGTTTCCAGCGATCAGTTGCGGCGTCTATGGCTATCCGGTCGCTTCGGCGGCGACGATCGCCGTGCACGAGTGCCGCGCGTTCGCAAAGGACGATGGATCGATCCAGAAAATTATTTTCGTCTGCTTCAATGCCGACATCGAACGCGCGTATCGCGATGCGTTGCACGACTAACGTCACCTGCAATTCGTCGCCCGTCGTCGTCGCGGGCAAGAAATCCGAAGAAGTCTGGGTCTAGGGAAATGGTGCGATTGCGCCATTCCGACAGTTCGACTTCTGGAGATTTTGTATGCGACTGGATTTTGCTTTGCGAGCTGCTGTTCTTTTCGCCGCGTTCACCGTGCCAGCAATAGCGGCGACGCACACGATTGCTGTCGGACCCAACGGAACGTTCATCTTTTCGCCGCAAACGTTGACGATTCCCGCAGGCGACACCGTTACGTTCCAGAACGCCTCCGGGATCACGCACAACGTCGTGTCCGACGATGGCACCGCATTCACGAGTCCAACGTCCGGCTCGTTTACTTACACGACACCGACGCCGTCCACCGGCACGTATGGCTTCCATTGCACGATTCACGGATCTCCGGGCAGCGGCATGTTCGGCACGCTCACCGTGCAGGCCACTCCGGTGACGCTGCAAAGTTTCGACGTGAAATGATGCTCTAGAAAACGACGAAGCCGGCACGCGGCCGGCTTCGTTTGTTGCGTCGGCGGAAAAAACTCAGGCGGCTTTCTGCCACTGACCGAGTGCGGCCAGTCCGTTTTCACGCGCACGCTGCGCGACGATTTTCTGCGCATCGCCGAAGTTCGCTTTCATATCCTTCGCCCACGCATGCAGCGCGGCCTGCTGCATGGCGCGTCCATACGAGAACGACAGTGGCCACGGATGCGGGCCCATGCGGTTCATCGCGTTGAGATGCGCGGTGGCGTCTTCATCTGTCTGACCGCCGGACAGAAATACGATTCCCGGCAACAGCGCCGGTACCGACGCCTTGAGACAGCGCACCGTCGCTTCGGCGACTTCTTCCGCATCGGCCTGATCCGCGCAACTTTTGCCGGACACGACCATGCTCGCTTTCAGGATGGTGCCTTCGAGCATCACGTTCTGTTCGTACAGCGAGCCGAACAGCGAACGCAACGTGGCTTCGGTGACGTCGTAGCAGACTTCCAGATCGTGATCACCGTCCATCAACACTTCGGGCTCGACCATCGGCACGATACCCGCTTCCTGACACAGCGCCGCGTAGCGCGCGAGCGCATGGCAGTTCGCTTCGATGCAGGTGCCGCTCGGCATGTCGTCACCGATCGTGATGACCGCGCGCCATTTCGCGAACTTGGCACCGAGGCGCGCATATTCGTTGAGACGTTCGCGCAAGCCGTCGAGACCCTCCGTCACCACTTCTCCCGGAAAGCCGGCGAGCGGTTGCGGGCCTTTGTCCACTTTTATACCTGGCAGGATGCCCGCATCTAGCATCACCTTCGTGAACGGCACGCCGGCCCTGGTCGATTGGCGAATCGTTTCGTCGTACAGGATCGCGCCGGAAATATGCTGGTTGAGTTGCGGCACGGTGAGCAGCATCTCGCGATACGCGCGGCGATTGTCTTCACTGTTCTCGATGCCGACCGCGTCGAAGCGTTTCTTGATCGTGCTGGTCGATTCGTCGATTGCGATGATGCCCTTGCCGGGCGCGACCATCGCCTGCGCGATGGATTCCAATTGGTCGATGCTCATAGATTAACTCCGGACGCTGCGACCGTTGCCGGCTGCGAGGGCGCGAATTATAGAACCCCTGCAAACGGTGTGCGAGCGAAATTGCCGCGTGCGCCAAAAAGAAACATCAAACGAACGCGTCGAAACGCGGCGTCAGGGCGCGTGGCGCTGCGTGAATCCTTCGATCTTGCACGCATCGGTCACGCGTGCACGCGTCGCTTTGTCTTCGACGTTGGTCGATTGCGCGCCCGGTAGATTGAACGGCATGACCACATAGGTATACACCGCGTCTTTGCCCATGTTCGACGGTGCCGCCGCGAAATGCATGCCGGACACCACGTTCAACGCCACCTTGCCCAGATCACCTTGCGGCACCACGCGTTCCAACGCGACGTGACTCGTGCTGCCGTCTTTTTCCACAACGTAAGAAATCGCCGCGCACGATGGAGCATCGAGATTCACGCCGGAATTCGGCACGCTCGCCGCCGACGCCGAACTCGTTTGCAACAGCCAATAATTGGCGAGACGTTCCGGCGGAATCACTTGTACGCGCTCGGCGGCCATGGCTGAACCGGCGACGCCGATCATCAGCACCGCAATGATTTTTTTCATAGATCGCCCAACCCTTCCGCGACACCGCCCGGCCCGACGCGCAGCAATTTCAACGTGTTCGTTCCGCCGTGCTGCCCGGTGTGATCGCCCGTCGTCAGGATCACGCGATCGCCTTCGACCAAGCGTTCCATGTTGAACAGATGCTGCACCGCCGCCTTCGCCGCGTGCGCGGGATCTACCCCGTGCGGATCGAAATCGACCGGCGTGACGTCGCGATACAGCATCATGCGACGCCGCGCGTTCTTGCGACGCGACATCGCGTAAATCGGCACACTGGAACGGTAACGCGACAACCACTGCGCCGTAGCACCCGATTCGGTCAGCGCGATGATCGCGCGCACACCGATCTGCACGGCCATGAACATCGCCGCCCGCGCGATGGCCTGATCGGGACGCTCGAGCGCCGTCGCGCCTTGAATGAGATCCCACGTCGACTCGAACTGGCGTTCCGCGCCGAGACACACACGACGCATCGCCGCCACCGCTTTGTCCGGATGCTTGCCCGCTGCGGTTTCCTGCGACAGCATCACGGCATCGGTGCCGTCGAGAACCGCGTTGGCGACGTCGAGCACTTCGGCGCGCGTCGGAATCGGCGATTCGACCATCGACTGCATCATCTGCGTCGCGGTGATCACCACTTTGTTGCGCGCCAACGTCTCGCGAATGATTTTCTTCTGGATGCCGGGCAATTCCGCGTCGCCGATTTCCACGCCGAGGTCGCCACGCGCCACCATCACCGCGTCCGACGCATCGATGATCTCGCCGAGCGCTGCAATCGCTTCGGCGCGCTCGATCTTCGCGACCAGCGCCGCGTTGCCACCCGCAGCGCGCATGAGTGCGCGACTCTGATCCATATCCGCGGCCGACTTCGCGAACGACACCGCCAGAAAATCCGCGCCGAGTTGCGCGGCCAGCTTGATGTCGGTCTTGTCCTTCTCCGCCAGCGCGGTAAGCGACAATCCGCCGCCGAGCCGATTGATCCCTTTGCGATCGGACAGCGGACCGCCAACGAGTACGGTGGTCCGGATCGTCGTGCCGTCGATGCGATCGACGTTCAGCGCGATGAGTCCGTCGTCAAGCAACAAGGTGTCGCCGGTCTTTACGTCTTTGTACAGATTCAGATAACTCACGCCGATGCGATCGACATCGCCCGGCGGTGCGTTCGCATCGCACTCGAGCGCGAACGCATGGCCCGGTTCGAGAATCACCGGCGCAGCGGAAAATTTCGCGATGCGGATTTTCGGTCCTTGCAGATCGGCGAGCACCGCGACTTCTCGACCGAGTTCGGCTGCCGCAGCGCGCGCTTCGTCGGCGCGACGTTTGTGATCGTCCGGCGCCCCGTGCGATAAATTCAAGCGCACGACATCGACGCCTTCGGCGAGAATCGTCTTGAGCATGCCCGGCGCGTCCGTCGCCGGTCCGAGCGTGGCGATGATTTTGGTGCGGCGTAGCTGATCCATCGGCGTGGCCCGTCCTGATCGAACCCCTAAATTAACACACGACCGTGAATCAGGGCCTATCCGACACTAGTCGGACAAATTGCGGACATCGGCGCGGCCACGCAAGAACGCCGCTCTAGAATCTGCTTCTCACTCCGGTTCGCGCGCCCGACGAATGCCGAATACGTCGCAAGCTATCGACATTCCCATCGTGGAGCCCGCCTCCATCAGCTCGCCGTGGTTGATTGTGTTCGCCGCCGTCTCCTTCGGTGTGATCATCGCGGCCGGAATCGCGATGCAATGGCTGATGCCGGACGATCCGATGCCGTTGTATTTCGCCGGCGGTGCGATCGTTTTCGCGATCGCGGTGTGGACCTTTCTACGCTGGCTGATCCTTCGGACCGGCATCGCGGTCGTCGGCGACAATCTGGTCGTGCGCACCGGCGTCGGACGGCGCGCTGTCGCTTTAGTCAATTTGCGTGCGCATGGCTTGCGCGTGATCGATCTCACGCAGCACGCGGAACTCGACACCGCGGGCAAACGGTGGAGCGCGACAATGCCAAACCTCAAGACGGGCCTGTTTCGCTTGCGCAATAATGACCGTGCGATGGTCGTTGTCACCGATCCACGTCGCGTCAGCTACTTGCGCAGCGAAGCAGACGCGTTGACGCTGTTGTTGTCGTTGAAAAATCCCGACCAGTTGCGCGAGATCGTCGAGCGCTGAAGCATCGTCGACGTAGACGGAGAATTGCGATGAGCGTTATCGAGTTGCCTTTGCAAAGCAGCGGTCGCAAGCCGATTATTTCCGCGCTGGTGGTTGTCGGCATTTTCGCGAGTGCCGCTGTCGGCGTGTTGATCGCGATGCTGCATCAGCCGCCCGCCGATCAGAAAGCAATGCCGATGGCGATCGGAATCATCGTGATTTTGAGCATCGTGCCGATACCGATCATCCGGCTTGTTTCGCGTGCCCGTGCTTACGTCGAAAACGGCGAATTGGTGATGATCACCGGCGTGGGCAAGAAAACCATCGCGCTCGCCAACCTGCGTCGTCAT
>CAZZYA010000008.1:0-7936 GCA_964658115.1 uncultured Rudaea sp.
TTGGTGACTTTTTGCCGTTGAGCAAAAAGTTACCCGCTGCTTGCAGCGGAAGCTTTTACCGCAAACCTAGCCCATCCCAAAGGACGCAGACAGTACAAACGTATATACAGTTTCCGGCACTAGTTCACTTTATTTTTATACCAGAGTGTTAGGGTTGCCCTGCTGTCCGCGGGGAAAACGAACATGCGCATCGAGTCTGGTATCCGGTTTAGTCGGCGGCTTTCGCTCGTTGCCGGGTTTTTGATGGGAGCGTTCGGCAGTGCGTCGGCCGCAACGTTGAGCCATGGGCCTGATCCCTTGTTTCACGACGGCATGGAAGGCGTTACTGCAGGTCCGTTCAACGATTCGGACGCCGCGCGATTCCTGACCCAGGCGACCTTCGGGCCGACGGATGCGGATATCCAGACGCTTCGCGGGCGCGGGTATGTGAACTGGCTCAAAGACCAGTTCTCGGCCACGACTACGCCGCCGACGTACGAACTCACGTATATGAATTGGATCCAGGGTTTGGGCGAGGAACCGGGCGAGGAAAACCGTCAGGAGGCTTGGTTCCTTGGTGCGCTCGGCGGCTATGATCCGGCGAACAACGCCATCATCCACAAGGACCAACTTCGCCAACGCGTAGCATTCGCATTGAGCGAAATCTTTGTCACATCGGAGGAAAATTCCAACCTCTACAATTTCGCTCGCGGGATGTCCTATTACTACGACATCCTTATCCGCGATGCGTTCGGTAACTACCGCACGCTGCTCGAGGACGTCACGCTCAGTCCGACCATGGGCGTATACCTCAACATGATGGGCAACCGCCGCGCGGACTCGTCGCAAAACCTCCATCCGGATGAGAACTACGGACGCGAGATCAACCAGCTTTTCAGCGTCGGATTGGTAATGCTCAACATCGACGGAACGCCGACGCTGTCGAACGGACAGCAGGTACCGACTTATTCGCAGCAGACCATAACCAATTTTGCGCACGTGTTCACTGGATGGAACTGGCTGCACTGCGACGCCGGCGAACAGTACGACGCGTATAGCTATTGTTTCCCGCCTTACGGGAACTACCCCGAAGATTTCGAGACACCAATGGTGGCGTACGACCAGGACGGCGTGCCGCTAGCCAATAGCATCAACTATCACGATAACGGAATGCATACCGACGACATCTCGAACAAGCAATTGTTCGATTACGGCCAGTCCGGTCATGGCATCGTCCCGAACAATCAGACGGCGCAGGCGGATTTGGAGTTCGCGCTCGACAACATCTTCAACCATCCCAACGTCGGACCGTTTATCGGTAGGCAGCTCATCCAGCGCCTGGTGACCAGCAACCCCAGTCCCGCCTATGTGAAGCGCGTCGCCACCGTCTTCAACAACGACGGCACTGGCGTCCGCGGCAATCTGCAAGCCGTGGTGCAGGCTATCTTGCTCGATCCGGAAGCGCGGCTTGGCCAGTGGCAGAATCCGAACACGTTCGGAAAGCTACGCGAACCCCTGCTGGTGCTCACGCACCTGTGGCGCGCGATGCATGCGACGCACTATTGCGGACAAAACATTCCCACCACCGCGACGGATCCGGGCGAGTACTACGCCAACCAGCCTTACCGCTACGCGAGTTACCAGACGCAATACACGACCGGCCAGGTCGCCGAAGAATCGCTGGACGCCGCGACCGTGTTCAACTTCTTCAAGCCCACGTTCATCCCGGCGGGCGAGATGACGGCGCTTAATCAGTACGGTCCGGAACTGCAACTGCAAACCGACAGCACCATTGCGAACTCGACGAACACGTACGGCGCGAACATCACCTACTTCGATGTCAATAACACCTGCGATGCTGGCAACGTGACCGGATTGGTCGGATTCGATCAGGCGCAGGATCAAGCGCTCGCCGGCACCGGCGCCAATAATTCCTCTGTCGCGCTCGTGGACGAATACAACAAGCGTTTCATGTCGAACCAGATGTCGCCGTTCATGCATCAGACGCTCACGGATTATCTCGACACGATCACCCAGGATGACGCCGGCACCGACTGGCGCATCTGGCGTATCAAGAGCGCGTTGTATCTGATTCTTTCTTCGCCCGAATACATGGTCCAGAAATAGGAGCCGTCATGCGCCCGGATCGTCGTAAATTTCTGAGAGATACGATCTGCACCGCACTCGGCGGCGCCAGCCTGTATTCGGCGTTCGGCCAGATGAGCTTGGTGCAGGCGGCGGCCGAGCAGAACGACGCCTCGTCGTATAAGGCGCTGGTGTGTGTTTTTCTTTACGGCGGCAACGATTCGTTCAACATGATCGTGCCGATCAGCGGCCTTGCTCGCACCAACTACGACGTCACACGACCGGCGAGCGGTATCGGTCTGGCCGCGAATTCACTCTTGGCGCTGAACGATGCAACGCACACCTCCGGCGATGGCAGCAAGTACGGAATGCATCCCTCGATGGGGAAACTTCAGACGGTTTTCAACGCGGGTCACGCCGCCATCGTTGCCAATGTCGGCACGCTGGTCGGACCGGTGACGCAGGCGCAAGTGATCGCCGGCAGTCCCAGCACGCCACCGCAACTCTTCTCGCATTCCGATCAGACCGCTTACTGGCAAGCCTCGCCGCCCACCAACGTTCCGCTCACTGGCTGGGGCGGGCGCATCGCCGACATGGTCGCCGCCGGCCAGCCGTCGCTGCCGATCCTCACCGGCGTGAACAGTGCGGACTTCTTTACGCGCGGACTGAACGTCAACGGTTACACGATGAACGCCGATAGCGCGACCACGCTGGGTGCGCCCTACGCGCCCAGCAACAACGGGCCGATCACGCGCGACACGCAGTTCACGAAGTTGTTTGCTTCCGGAACGCAGGCCAACGTTATAGAGCGCACATATGCGGCGACGATGAATCATTCGATCGCCACGGCTTCGGTGATCAACAACGCGCTTGCCGCGAAGGATTTTTCGTCGTTCTTCAAGGATGCCTCCGGCAGCATCAGCTCCGGCGACCTTGACCGGCAGTTGCAGACCGTTGCCCAGCTCATCTACGCAGCGGCCAACAATGTCACCGGATATTCAGGCATGACGCGCCAGGTATTCTTCGTCAGCACCGGGGGCTACGACACGCACAGCGATGAAGTCGCCGCACACGGCTCGGTGGCTAAGCCGGGCCTGTTCGAAGTGTTGTCGCGCTCGCTGGCCGGCTTTTATAACGCGCTGGCGAGCGTGAATCTGGCGTCGAACGCCACGGCATTCACCTGTTCGGACTTCGGTCGGACCTTCTCGCCAAACAATAGCGGCACGGACCACGGCTGGGGTTCGCATCACCTCGTCGTGGGCGGTGCGGTGAAGGGTGGCAAGTTCTATGGCAACGGATGCGGCTTTACCGGCGACGGCGGCGCGACTTACGGCGTGGTGATGCCTAGCCTCAAGAATCCGACGGCGCCGCAGTGGTGGATCACGCCGTCGGCTAACAAGAACGATGTCGGCGACGGCAACGGGCGATTCATTCCGACGACGTCGGTGGACCAATACGCGGCCACATTAGCAAGTTGGTTCGGTCTTTCCACCTCTCAGATCGACACGATCTTCCCTAACCTTGGTCCCAACTTTTCGATTCGCAATCTCGGTTTCGTCTAGACGTCCCGTATAGGTCAGTCGACGCCGAAGGAAATCAGCCGCACGGGCGTGGTTGCCATCACGTGGATCACGCCATACATGCCGTTGAACGGACTGCCGTGCGCTTCGCAGAAATAGCCGACGTCGCCCGGCGTGTCGAAGACGAGGGAAAATTCCCAGTTGGCTGCGCTGACATTGCCGGAGCCGCCTTTGCCGTCGCCGTCGCACCCTTGCGCGCAACGAAACGAATGGTCGTTCGCCGCGACGTTGTGGCCGCCGCCTTTGTTGACGAAAACCACCGTGTCGTGCGCGTTGATCGTCAATTCCTGCGGCGCGAAGACTTGTCCCGCGGAACCGCCGACGTTCACCAGATGCAAATCCGCGTGCGCGGTGGCGATACACCCACCGAACGACATCAAAACCAGCACGAATCGTTTCATCGATCAGCTCCGGCCGAACGAGCCAAGCACGCCGCCGAGCATCTGCGACAAATCGAGATTTCCACCACCGCTATGATTGAGCACCGCGCTCAGCAGACCACCTACCGCGCCGCCGCGTTGCTGGATCTGCTGCGCTTCCTGCGACAACACGTTCGACAATCCGCCGCCTTGCGATTGCACGTGATTGGCTAGCGCCGCCATCACGATCGGCGCAAGGATCGCCATGAGCTGCGACGAATTCTGCTGGCCGAGTCCAGTGACTTGGCCCAAACCCTGATTCGCAGCTGCTTGGTTGTTGCCGAAAATGTGACCGAGGATCGCGCCACCGACGCCCTGGCCATTCGATCCGTTCAGAATGCCGTTGAGCACATCGGGAATATGAAAGCCGGCGTGTTCGCCGAGCGCAGCGTTCAACGCGTCGGCGCCCTGTGGCGTGCTCGCGTTTTGCGCAAGGTTTCCGACGATGAGCGGCACCGCATGATCGATCGCGGTGCGCGCCTGCGTCGGATCGACGCCGAGCCGCGACGCGATCGCGCCGACCTGGCTATCGTCCAGGTGCGAAAGAATCGTATCGACCAAACCACTCATTAGCACTTCTCCGAATATTCGAGGGAAGTATACGGTGGGCGGGCTGGCGCGACATCGAGCGCGTCGTTATCCTGATCGATCTTTCCGGATTTTTGTGCGCGTCATGGCAAAGTTCACACCGATTTCACTGATCGGCGCACCGACCGACATCGGTGCCGGCGATCGCGGCGCTTCGATGGGTCCCGAGGCGTTGCGCGTGGCAGGTATCGCCGAGGCGTTGCAGTCGCGCGGACTCGATGTCGTCGATCGCGGCAATTTGTTCGGCCCGCTCAATCCGTGGCTGCCGCCGAGTGCGGGTTATCGCCATCTCACGCAAGTGATCGAATGGAATCGCGAAGTGATGCGCGCGGTAAAGCGCGAACTCGACGCGAAACGTTTGCCGATCGTGCTCGGCGGTGATCATTCGCTCGCTATCGGTTCGATCAGCGCAGTGGCGACGCATTGCCGCGAGAACGGCAAGAAGTTGCGCATTGTGTGGCTTGATGCGCATGCCGATTTCAATACGTCGCAAATCACGCCGTCCGGCAATCTTCACGGTATGCCGGTGTCGTGCTTGTGCGGATTGGGCCCGTCGGAACTCGTCGAAATCGGCGGACACGTTCCCGCGATCGAAGCGTCGTGCATTCGTCAGATAGGCATTCGCTCGGTAGACGCGGGCGAGAAACGTCTCGTGCGCGACAGCGGAATCGATATTTACGACATGCGCTACATCGATGAAGTCGGCATGCGCCGCGCGATGGAAGAAGCGCTCGACGGCGTGGACGCCGACACGCACGTGCACGTGAGTTTCGACGTCGACTTCCTCGATCCGGACATCGCGCCTGGCGTAGGCACGACCATTCCCGGCGGACCGAACTATCGCGAAGCGCAACTCGTGATGGAAATGATCGCCGACACCGGGAGACTCGGTTCGCTCGATGTCGTCGAACTCAATCCGGCACTCGACAACAAAAACGCGACGGCGAAACTCGCCGTCGATCTGGTGGAAAGTCTGTTCGGCAAATCGACGCTGATGCGCGAGTGATCGTTACTCGAAACCGTCCGCGAAAATTTCGTCATCGCATGCAGCCGGCGCGGCGCTGCTCCAATCCGGGCACTGCGCGCCGCCGTTGCCGATAGCCAGCGAACCGGTCGATGGATAAAGGACGGTTTTACCAGAGCTGTCCGTGAACGAAAAAACGTAACGATGACAACCCGCGCCGACGCCGCTGATCGTCGCGTGCCATGCGCCGTTGGTCACTGAACCGCGAGCTAGCGCAAGATTACTGCACACGCCATCGACGTTGATCTGTTCGCGCTTCGGACCCGCCGTGTCGTACCAATTCACATATGCATCGACGCTCGCGGCCTGCTGCGGGTAGTGTGAGCCGGACGGAATTTGCGGATGTGCCGGTGCGGTGCTGCCGAAGTCCATCGTCGCGTAATTGGAATACGTTGCACCACCGGTGCTGGGTACATAACCAGCGCCTTGGGTCGTGGTGCCGTCGTTCTCCAGAATGAGCCAGCGGTGTCCGTTCTGCTCCGTGAAACCGCACGTCGACGAACCCGCAGGTTCATACAGCCAGCCGTAAAACGTCGCGTCCGGTCCGGGATAACCGGCGGCGATGATTTCGCCCGTCCCCGAAGCACCGAACAAAGCGATGCGATCGAAAGGTCCGGTCCAGGTCGCTGTGTTCGTCGTGAGCGCGCCCTGCGTACACGAACACGACGCCGCGCCCGAACACGTGGCCGGAAACAGGCTGTCCACATTGGATTTCAACGTGCAATGCGATGGATGGTCGAAATAATTGTTGAGCATCATGTGCGACGAGTGGAAACGCGTCGAATGATTAAAGTCGTCCGTCATGTAGCGCGGCGCGATGGAACTGGCATAGCAGGCTTTATCCAAGCAGTTGCCGGATGGACAAGCCGCGAGATCAGCCTGCGGGTCGGACCGCGCCCGGTTCACCCACTCCATCAGCACGCGTTCGTTGTACGTTGGAAAACCGTCGATCGCTTCGCCGTTCGCAAACAGCTCACCGGAAAAACTGGCGCACGCGATCATCAGCGCCGTTATGCAGCAACGTATTGACCATTCGCTCATGACGTCCCCTGCCAAATCCGCACGGAGTGTATTACGACAGCCGGCGCCACGTCGTGAGCACGCAGTTAATACGCAGCGCACCTTATTCGAAACCGTCTGCGAAGATTTCGTCGGCCGTTGTCGTCAGGCAGCCCGGCGTGTTCGCATTGATGGCGGGCTTGAGCACATCGTTGATTTGCGTCGGATGGAATTGCAGCTGATTTTGCGATCCAGCGCACGCGCCGATGTTGCAATAGCTCATGATCGTTCCAGACATGGCCGCGGGACACGACGTCGCGCCGGCGTAACAGCCGAGCCCCGCTTCGCCGGCGTAGCACGTGTCGATCGTGTTCGTGTCGACGGGCGCGTTGCCGTTCGAAACATCGGTGCAATGTGTGTGGTACGCACCGAAGTTATGTCCGATCTCATGCCCGACGATGCGCGCGTTGAACGTGCCGGTCGGATCGATGCCGATGCTCGTGCACACCTGATTGACGCTGTAGCTGCCGAATGTCTGTCCGCCGTTGGCCTGTCCTTTATTGCAATACGCGTCGATCCACGCGATGCCGGATGCCGAGCAACTGTTCTGCGTGCTGCTTTCCTGACCCGATAGCAACGCCGCGAAGGCGCGCGGCACCGATCCTTCATGCGTCTGCCAATAGTTGCCGAAGAAGCTCAGCTCGGATGACGTCGCGCCTGGCGTGAAGCTCGTATATGGATCAGTCGCGGAACTCGTGCGAAGGATGACCGTGCCGACCTGCAAATGAACCTGCAGGTCGCGTTCGTACATCGTGTTGATCGAGTTGAACATGCTCGCGATCCAGTTCGTCGCTGCGGTCGTGTCGTTCGAGAACAGTCGCGACATGAACAGCGAATCCGTGTCGATGGCGACCGTGGCGTAACGCAACGTGGCTGCGGTCGCATTCGGAAGCGACGGACTGGTCGCCACTCGCAACTGATCGGCGAGACTGTCCTGCACGTGGCTCGCGAGCGCGAGATTCTCGTTGCCGCATTTGAAATCGATTGTGAATCCCGGCGGCAACGCCGACTCGATCGCTTGCGCGGTCAACGTGATCGCTCCGTTCGCATTCGTCCGCGCACCGAGCACGAACGCACCGTCCGGACCGCTGCCCGAGCCTTCTGCGAAACGCCCGTCGCGCTCCAGCGATACGGAGACGACCGTGCGCCCGTCGTCACTCACGCCGCGAAGAAATACGCGCGAACTGCGCGGCGCTTCGTTC
>CAZZYA010000008.1:8036-33695 GCA_964658115.1 uncultured Rudaea sp.
AGGTTCGGCGGCGAAATCGGCTGACTCTCCTCAGGTGTCGGCGTCTGAGTTCCTCAACCCGCCGGGTCCGGCACGAACGTATTCGGAAACGGCTGCGGTCCACGTCGCGGCGACTCGATGATGCCGCGCGCCACGAGGTTGCCGTAACTGTCGTACCACACCGAATCGATCTCGTTGGGAGTCGTACTTTCGCGCTCGAAGCGGGTGTAGGAAACGACGGAGTCTTCGCGCGCGCCGTGTCCGGTGCCGAGCGATTCGGTCGGCATCGGTTTGGCCAGCGCGTTGTCCGCACGCCGCGTATCCACTTCGCTTTTCATTGCCCCGCTCGCCGCCGCTTCGCGGGCTGCAGGCATTGGTGCCGACGCGGCAGGCGGAGGAGGCGGCGAATTCTGTGCGGTGTCACGCGCCGGCTCCGAGTAGCGCGCCTGCGCCGCGATTTTGTCCTCGCGTTCACGCGACATCTTTTCGCGGAACACTGCGACGCCGATGACGCCGACGTTATCGGGCCGCCCGGTGCGTGCCGCGTAGCTGCTGCTCAGCGCCGTGAAGTTGAAGCCGGCAACTTCGTTCATGCTTCTGCGCCAGCCGTCGATCTCGGTGAACTGGTGCGCGTCGAGTACGTAGCCGTCCTGATCGGGACTCGCGGTCGCACCCGTTATCGCATTGACGCCGTCCACCGACAGTACCGCGAGCACGCGTGCGCTCGTACGGTTGCGCATCTGCACGCCGTAACGATGGCCGGGAACGCCGGCGATGAAATATTTCCCGTCGCTGTAGTGCGGCGTGAGCAGCGCGCCGGAGTCGCGATCGATGACCTTCACGTCAACCAGCGAACCGGCTCGGGCGAATGCCGAAACCGACAAACCCAAAGCGACAGCGACAGATAGCAGCGTTTTCATGACCACTCCTTTGTTGTTGGATGATCGTGAAACGCGGCACCATTGCCATCGGGGTTAGCTTGCCTCAAAAATATTACGGCACTATCCTATGCGCATCATCTATGCGCATAGGATAGGCACATGGCGCGTGCATCGCATTTGCGAAAAGCGACCAATGTATCGATTCGAACCGACCTGCTCGACGCGGCGCGAGAGCTCAAGCTCAATCTGTCGCGTGAGTTCGAAAACCACCTGGAAGGTGTGGTGCGGAAAAATCGCGCCGAGCAATGGTTGAAGGATAATCGCGAAGCGATCGAAGCGTATAACGCGTACGTCGAGGAACACGGCGTTTGGAATGACGGCTTGCGCCCGTGGTGACGCGCCGTTTCGATGTGTTTCGCAATTCCAACTCGTCCAGCGCAAAGCACGTTCCTTATCTGCTTGTCGTCCAGTCGGAATTTCTCGAAGAGTTGCCGACGCGCGTTGTCGTTCCGCTCACGAAAGCGGCGGCGCTAAAAAGCAAGCCGGCGGCGCAACTCAATCCGCAATTCGAGATCGAGTCGGTGAAAGTCGTCATGCTTACCCAGCAAGTCGGCGCGATTGCCACACACCAGTTGAAGAAATTTGTCGCCAATCTCGACGCGGAACGCGCGATAATCGTGCGTGCGTTGGACGTCCTGTTCAGCGGAATTTGACAAAGTTCATGGCAGACAAAACGCGTGTCCTGACCGGCATTACCACATCTGGCACACCGCATCTCGGCAACTACGTCGGCGCGATTCGGCCGGCGATCGCCGCGAGCCGCACGCCCGATGTCGAATCGTTTTTCTTCCTCGCCGACTATCACGCGCTGATCAAAACCGACGATCCCGCGCGCATTCAGCGATCGACACTCGAAATCGCCGCGAGCTGGCTCGCCTGCGGTCTCGACCCGGAAAAAGTATATTTTTACCGTCAATCCGATATTCCCGAGATTCCGGAACTGACGTGGTTGCTGACGTGCGTGACTGCGAAAGGACTACTGAACCGAGCGCATGCGTATAAAGCCGCGAACGATGCCAACCGCGCGAACGGCGAAGACGCCGACGCCGGCATAACGGCCGGTTTGTATATGTATCCCGTGCTGATGGCCGCCGACATTCTCGTCTTCAACGCGAACAAGGTTCCGGTCGGGCGCGATCAAGTGCAACACATCGAGATGGCGCGCGATATCGGGCAGCGCTTTAACCACATTTATGCAGGCGACTACTTCACGCTGCCCGAAGCGTTGATCGACGAAAACGTCGCGACGTTGCCTGGGCTCGATGGTCGCAAAATGTCGAAGAGCTACAACAATACGATTCCGCTATTCGAGGGCGGCGAAAAAGCGCTGGAAAAAGCGATCATGCAAGTAGTTACGGATTCTTCTCGCCCGGAAAATTTCGAGGAAGCGAAGGGTTCGGTTCTCTACCAACTGATTGAAGTGTTTCAACCGCTGGGCGGTCGGATTTCGCAAGCGTTCAATCAAGGCGATGCCGCAGGATGGGGAACAGTCAAAAAACATGCGTTTCAGGCGATCAATAACGAAATCGCACAGTTTCGTCCTGAATACGAACGGCTGATGGCAAATCCGCAGGAAGTGGAAGACAAATTGCAGAAAGGTGCAGAACGAGTACGTGCGATTGCGCGCGAGCGAATCGCGACGCTGCGCTCGGCCGTCGGTCTGCGAGATCTTCGCCTTAACGAGGCGAAGGCTGCCGCGACTGGAACGCGTTCGGAAAAACCGACGTTTCAAACGGTCGTGTTCCGCGACGAAAATAAGTCGTTCGCCTTCAAAGTGCTCGATGCAAAGAAGAACGTCATCGTTGAGAAGGCAGGCTTCGCGGACCCCAAGGCCGCAAAAGAAGCCAGCCAATCCGCGCTCGAAGCGTTAGCGAACGCCTAATTGTTCCACTCGCTCGTATGCGGCCCCAAACTCCGCCCGCTGCTTGCGCACCACGCAGAAGCGATGTCCGGTCGGCGCTTCCATCACCCACCAGCGTTTTACGAACTCGATGCGCTTCGCACCGAGCGTTTCGAGTCGTGCGACTTCCGCATCGATGTCGTCGGTTTCGATGTCGAGATGGATGCGCGCGGCATGATCGACGCGTTGCAGTAAAAGAAACGGCTCGTCCGCATCGGTTTTCAGTTCGGCGTACTTTCCGTCGCCGTCCTGATCCGCGCTGGCGACGGCGCGGCCGAGCGCCTTGCTCCAGAACTCGGTTGCGGTGGCAAGATCGTCGACGTTGCAATCCAAAACAAACGCGGAGATTCGGCTGCGGTGCATTCGATAGGCCTCAACGTTTTCTGCGAGCAGTCATTTTGCGCGACGCGGTGCGCTTTGCCAACGGTTCAAGCTCGAATCCGCCCGGAAGCAAATCACCCATGCGCGCGACGCGAACCTCGCCGCGCACGTTCGAAAGGATCACGCGCAAGTCCGCACCGCCGCATTCGAACATCACTTGCCGGCACGCGCCGCAGGGCGAGGCGGCATGCGGCGTATCGGTGACGATGGCGATCGCCGTCATCGGTTGGCGTGCCGCGCCCGATGCGAACGCGGCGAATATCGCGGTACGTTCCGCGCAGTTGGTCAGGCCGTAAACGTCGAATTCCACATTGCAGCCTTTCACGAATTTGCCGCCGAATTTCGCCGCAGCGCCGACCTTGAATTGCGACCACGGCGCGTGCGCGAACGCGCGCGCATCGAGCGCCGCGCGAACCAACGCGCGATCGTTCGCCGTGACTCTTGTGTAATCCGTCCTGCGCGACGCCATCGCGAATCAGCGCGCCAGCTTCAAATCGTCGAGCATCGCTTTGAGAAAGCGCGCGGCTTCGCCGCCGGTCGCTGCGCGATGATCGAACGTGAGCGATAACGGAATCACGCGGTGCGTTTCGATCGAACCCATCACAGCGACGACCTCATGTCGAAGTTTGCCCGCCGCGACGATGGCGACGCACGGCGGCACGACGACCGGCGTGGCGTAGCGTCCGGCGAACACACCGAAGTTGGACAGCGAGATCGTGTAACCCTTCAATTCTTCCGGTGGAATGCTGCGGTTCTGAACCTGGTCGCGGATGCGGTTGATCGCTGCACGCAATCCGTTCGCATCGAGCACGTCGGCATTGCGCAGCGCCGGCACGAACAAACCGTCTTCCGTGTCGACGGCGATGCCGATATCGACATGCGGATGCAGCGTGCGCATGAGATTGTCGCCATCGAACCACGCGTTCAATGCGGGCACTGTCTTGCACGCGGCGACGATCGCGCGGATGAGGCGCACGGTGATGTCGTTGCCAGGCTGCCAGGCATGGATATCGGCGTCGTCGCACAGCGTCGTCGGCACGACTTTCGCGTGCGCGTCGGCCATCACGCGCGCCATGTTGCGGCGGACGCCTTTCAACTGATCGGGTTGACCGAACGTGAGTTCAGATTTCGGCGGCGATGTCCGCATCGGTTGTCCGGATGCGGATGTCGCCGTGCGTATAGGCGCTTGTGGCGCAGATGCGCGCTGCGTGGCTGCGGCCGATTGCGGACGCGCAGTGCCGTCGGCTGCAGCCTTTTTCACATCGGCCATCGTGACGACACCATCCGCACCGCTCGGAGCGACGCGCGAAAGTTCCACGCCGAGTTTTTTCGCAAGGGCGCGCACCGCCGGCACCGCTTTCACGCCGCCGACGGCGACAGCTTGTTCGTTGACGACGCGGTCGCTCGATTCCACCGCACCGACGACGGTGCCGCTGTCGGCCGGTTTCTTTTCGTTCGTCGAAATTTCGCCGCCGTCTTCCGACGCGATGACTTTTTTCTTGTCGTCCGGCGCGGGTGAGCCTGGACCCTTCGCGGGCTGTTTCGGCGAATGATGATGCCCGGTCGATTCGGCTTCCGCGCGCTGCGGCAGATTCGGATCGATCTCGACATCGACCAGCGCCGCGCCCGTATCGATCACATCGCCGGCTTTACCGTGCAACTTCGCCACCTTGCCCGAATACGGCGCCGGCACTTCGACGACGGCTTTCGCCGTTTCCATCGACACCAGCGGTTCGTCGAGCGTGATGCTGTCGCCGGGTTTGACGAACCATTCGACGACGGTGGCGTCGGGCAATCCTTCGCCGAGATCGGGGAGATAAAAGGTTTTCGTGTCAGCCATGATTAACTTGCCGCCAATGTTTTCTTCGCCGCATCGACGATGCGTTGTGTGCTCACCAGATATTTCATTTCCAGCCGGAACAGCGGCGTGTGCACGTCGTAGCCGGTGACGCGTTCGACTGGCGCGAGGAGATCGTACATCGCATGCTCGGCTAGGCGCGCGGCGATTTCCGCGCCGAAACCGGCCGTCTTCGGCGCCTCGTGGACGATCACGCAGCGGCCGGTTTTGCGCACGGATTCGTGGATCGTGTCGAAATCGAGTGGCTTCAGCGTGGCGACGTCGATCACTTCGGCGCTGATGCCGTCCTGCGCGAGTGCGTCGGCGGCTTCGAGCGTTTCTTTCACTTGCGCGCCCCACGTGACGAGCGTGACGTCGCTGCCGTCACGCAATACGAAGCACACGTCGAGCGGCAGCGCTTCGCCATCGTCGGGCACTTCTTCTTTGTATTGACGATAGATGCGTTTCGGTTCGTAAAAGACGACCGGATCGGGATCGCGAATCGCGGCGAGCAGCAAACCGTACGCACGACTCGGCGACGATGGCAGAACGACGCGTAATCCGGGCACGTTCGTGAACAGCGCTTCGTTCGCTTCGGAATGATGTTCGGGCGCGCGGATGCCGCCGCCCCACGGCGCGCGGAAAACGCATGGACACGTGAGTCGTCCGCGCGTGCGGTGACGCATGCGCGCAGCGTGCACGATGATGTGATCGAGCATCGGATAGATGAATCCTTCGAACTGCGCTTCGGCGACGGGTTTCATGCCTTGCGCGGCGAGTCCGACGGTCAATCCGGCGATCGTGGTTTCATCAAGCGGTGTATCGATCACGCGCTGTTCGCCGAACGCTTTCTGCAAGCCGGCGGTGGCGCGGAATACGCCGCCGTTGATGCCGACATCTTCACCGAGCACGATGACGGACGGGTCGTGTTTCATTTCCCACGCCAGCGCCTGCGTGACCGCTTCGATCAGTGTGATCTGGGCCATGACTCAGTGCTTCCGCGCATCGAGCGACAGCGCAAAGGCGCGTTGCTCCCGCAGATCGGGCGGGAGTTCGGCGTAGGTGAAATCGAACATCGCCGCGGTCGCTTGCGATTTCGTTTCGAGATAGGCATTTACTTCGATGTCGACGCGTTTGCCGCAATCGATTTTCCACGCTTCCTCGTCCGCCGCACTCCACGCTTTCTGTTTTTCGAGATACACGCGCAGACGTTTCAGCGGTTCGCGCGTCATCGCGTCTTTCACTTCCGCGTCGGGGCGATAACGGCGCGCATCGTCGGCGGTGGTGTGATCGGAAAGACGGTACGTCACCGCTTCGATCAATGTCGCGCCGTGGCCGTGCCGGGCGCGTTTTAGCGCGTGATCCATCGCGCCGCGTACGGCGATGATGTCGTTGCCGTCCACTTGTATACTTTCGATGCCGGCGGCGATGCCTTTCTGCGCCAGCGTTTTAGCGCCGGTTTGCGCCTTGCGCGGAACGGAGATGGCCCATTGATTGTTGACGATGACCGTGACCAGCGGCAGCGTCATCGCGCCGGCGACGTTGATCGCGCCATAAAAATCGGACTTCGACGTGCCGCCGTCACCCACGACGCTGACCGCGACGCGCGGTTCCTTGCGGATCTTGAATGCGAGCGCCGCGCCGGCCGCATGCAGGCATTGCGTGGCGATCGGCACGCACCACGCGAAATCGTTTTGCGGTCCGGCGAAATCGTTGCCGCGTTCGTCGCCGCCCCAATAAAGGAGCACCTCGCGCGGTTTCACGCCGCGACAGAATTGCGCGCCGTATTCACGATACATCGGCGCGAACACATCGTCTTCCTGCATCGCCGAACCGACGCCGACGTGCGCGGCTTCATGGCCCAGACACGAAGCATACGTGCCGAGTTTGCCGGTGCGCTGCAGCGCGATCGATTTCGTGTCGAACACGCGCACGAAGCTCATCATCTTGTACAACTCGACGAGCT
Source organism: uncultured Rudaea sp. (assembly GCA_964658115.1). Lineage (GTDB taxonomy): Bacteria > Pseudomonadota > Gammaproteobacteria > Xanthomonadales > Rhodanobacteraceae > Rudaea. Next base: position 15,041 of record CAZZYA010000008.1, read on the forward strand.
GCTTCACGTCCTTGGCGAAATCGGGCAGATCGGTGCGTACGAGTTCACCGTCCGGGTTGAGGTATTGCAGGTATTCGATCTCGAACGTGGCGACGACGGACACGCGATGTTCCTCGAAAGCGGGGCGCCATTAAAAGCGCCGGCGGTGACATTGGCAAGGCGGCCTGCATCAAAACCGCCGGCGTCGTGGCGATGTCACACGATAGCCCTTACCATGTTCATATGACGAAATCGAACCAGCGCGAATTCGAGCCGGGTCTGGAAACCGATCTGCGCGATCGCCTCACGTACGGCGGCTATCTGCAATTGGACCGGCTGCTGTCGGCGCAAAAGCCGCTGTCCGATCCGGCGCATCACGATGAAATGCTGTTCATCATCCAGCATCAGGTCGCCGAATTGTGGATGAAGCTGATCGTCCACGAACTGCGCTCAGCGCTGGTTTATTTGCGCGCCGACGCGGTCGACGCATGTCTGAAAGTGCTCGCGCGCGTGAAGCAGATCCAGCGGCAATTGTTCGAGCAGTGGGCCGTGCTCGAAACGCTGACGCCGAGCGAATACATGCAGTTCCGGCATGTGCTCGGGCCCGCGTCGGGATTTCAGTCGCTGCAGTACCGGCTTATCGAATTCATGCTCGGCAACAAAGACGCACAGATGCTGAAGGTGTTCGGGCACGATGATGCGCAAGCACAGGAATTGCGCGCGGCGCTGGAGAGTCCGAGTTTGTACGATGAATTCCTGATGTTTCTCGCGCGCGCGGGTCACGCGATTCCGCGCGCGTGCATCGATCGCGACTGGACGCAACCGCACGCGCATTGTGCGGCGTTGATCGAACCACTGCGTCGCATTTACGAAAATCCAACGCAGTTCTGGGCCGAATATCATTTGTGCGAACAGTTGGTCGATGTCGAGGAAAGCTTCACGCTCTGGCGTTTCCGGCATATGAAAACGGTGGAACGCATCATCGGCCATAAACGCGGCACGGGCGGCTCGTCGGGCGTGTCGTTCCTAAAAAAAGCACTCGATCTGACGTTCTTCCCCGAACTGCTCGAAGTGCGCACCGTGATCGGCACCGTTTAACGCCTTTCGCCGTACACTATGCGTACTCAAAATGGCATAGCGGAGTCGGCCATGAACGCACAGCTCAACACCGGTATGCAGCCGGTGCAGTTCGAAAATCCGATGGGCGTCGACGGATTCCAGTTCGTCGAATTCGCCGCACCCGACGCGAAGCTTTTGCACGACACCTTCAAAAAGATGGGTTTCGTCGCGGTCGCGCGCCACAAGACGAAGGCGATCACGGTTTACCGACAAGGTTCGTGCGATTTCCTCGTCAACGAGGAACCGAATTCTTTTGCCGCGGATTTCGCCGAGGCGCACGGCCCGAGCGCGTGCGGATTCGCCATTCGCGTGAGCTTGCCGGCCGATCAGGCGTGCGAGCAGGCGGTGAAAAACGGCGCGGAGAAAATCGAAAGCAAGGCCGCGACGAAAGCCGTGCAGGCACCGGTCATCAAGGGCATCGGCGATTGCATGCTGTATCTGGTCGATCGCTACGGCGCCAAAGGCAGCGTCTACGATGCCGATTACGTGTGGCTCGTCAGAGACCGCAATCCGAAAGGTTTTGGACTGACGTTCATCGATCATCTCACGCACAATCTTTTCTTCGGCAACATGGCGAAGTGGTCGGATTACTACGAACGCCTGTTCAACTTTCGCGAGATCCGCTACTTCGACATCAAAGGCGCGAAAACCGGTCTTGTCTCGAAAGCCATGACCGCGCCGGATGGCATGGTGCGCATTCCGCTCAACGAATCGTCCGATCCGAAAAGCCAGATCAACGAATACCTCGACGAATACAAAGGCGAGGGCATCCAGCACATTGCGTGCTTCACCGACAACATCTACGAAACGGTCGAGGCGATGCGCGAGCAGGGCATGCAATTCCTCGATACGCCGAATGCATATTACGAAATCGTCGACGAACGCATACCGAGTCACGGCGAAGACGTCGCGCGCATGCGCAAGAACAAGCTTCTGATCGACGCCGACACCGAAACCAAGAAAAAACTGCTGCTGCAGATTTTCACGCAAAATGTTTTCGGACCGATTTTCTTCGAGATCATTCAGCGTAAAGGAAACCTCGGTTTCGGCGAGGGAAATTTCCAGGCGCTGTTCGAATCGATCGAACGCGAGCAGATGAAACGCGGCGTGCTGTGAGATGAACGCCGTCAGCGACAAGGTCGTCCCGTTGCGCGAAGCGACGCCCGCCAAACCCGATCGCGATCGGTACATGTCCGGCTTCGGCAACGAGTTCGCCACCGAAGCGGTGCGCGATGCGTTGCCGCGCGGACAGAACTCTCCGCAACAAAGTCCGCTCGGTCTTTACACCGAACAGATGTCCGGCACCGCGTTCACGGCGCCGCGTCATGCGAACCGGCGTAGCTGGCTATATCGGATCCGGCCGTCCGCGATGCACCATCCGTTCGAGATGCTGCAAAGTCCACATTTCCACAATGATTTCGACGACGTGCCCGCGACGCCGAACCAATTGCGTTGGGATCCGCTCGCGATTCCGGAAACGCCGGCCGATTTCATCGATGGTCTTTTCACCATGGCGGGCAACGGGAGCGCCGCGACGCAGTCTGGCGTCGGCATCCACGAATTCGCCGCGAACAGTCCGATGCATGGCCGTTTCTTCTACAACGCCGATGCGGAAATGGTGATCGTGCCGCAACTCGGTCGGCTGCGTATCGGCACCGAATTCGGCGTGCTCGACGTGCAGCCGCAGGAAATCGCCGTCATTCCGCGCGGCGTGCGTTTTCGAGTCGAATTGCCGGATGACAAGGGGCGCGGTTACGTCGCCGAGAATTTCGGCGCGCATTTGCACTTGCCGGAACTGGGACCGATCGGATCGAACGGTTTGGCGAATGCGCGCGATTTTCTTACGCCGGTCGCCGCGTTCGAAGAAGCCGACGGCGAATTCGAACTGGTCGCGAAATTCCAGGGGCGACTGTGGTCGGCGCGCATCGAGCATTCGCCACTCGATGTCGTCGCGTGGCACGGCAATTACGCGCCTTACAAATACGATCTGCGCCTGTTCAACACCATCGGATCGATCAGCTACGACCATCCCGATCCGTCGATCTTCACCGTGCTTACGTCACCGAGCGACACGCCGGGCGTGGCGAACATGGATTTCGTGATTTTCCCGCCGCGCTGGCTCGTCGCCGAACACACGTTCCGTCCGCCATGGTTCCATCGCAACATCGCGAGCGAGTTCATGGGTCTCGTGCACGGCGCCTATGATGCGAAAGCCGGCGGTTTCATACCTGGCGGCGCGAGCCTGCACAACTGCATGAGCGGTCACGGCCCGGATGCGGCGAGTTTCGAGAAGGCGACGCATGCCGACACGAGCAAGCCCGATCATGTCGTCGATACGATGGCGTTCATGTTCGAAACGCGCAATGTGATTCGACCGACGAAACAGGCGCTCGAGTCGCCGCACTTGCAGCGCGAATATTTCGCCTGCTGGCAGGGTTTGAAAAAGCATTTCCACGCGCCGCAAGGCTGAAACGAAGGACACGCATGAAACTCGCGAGCCTCAAAGAAGGCGGCAGGGACGGCACGCTCGTCGTCGTCGACAAGCAACTGAAGAAAGCGGTGCGCGTCAGCGACAGCGCACGCACATTGCAGGCGGCGCTGGAGGATTGGAGCAATGTCGCGCCGCGTCTGAATCGGGTGTACGAGTTGCTCAACGCGACGCACGCGGAAACCGTGAATGGCGAAGACGTTTTCGCGCTGGATTTTTCCGCGCTCGCCGCACCGTTGCCGCGCGCGTACGAATTCGTGGACGGCAGTGCGTATTTGCCGCACGTCGAACGCGTGCGCCGTGCGCGCGGTGCGGAAGTGCCGAAAAGTTTTTACAGCGATCCGCTGATGTATCAGGCGGTGAGCGCGGGATTTTACGGACCGCGCGATCCGGTGCTTGTCGTGAGCGCCGAATACGGAATCGATCTGGAAGCGGAAGTCGTCGTCGTGACCGACGACGTACCGATGGCCGTGTCGGCAGAGAACGCCGCGTCACACATTCAACTGATCGGTCTGGTCAACGATGTTTCGCTGCGCAACCTGATTCCCGATGAACTCGCCAAGGGCTTCGGATTCCTGCAATCCAAACCGCGCTCGGCGTTGTCGCCCGTGTTCGTCACGCCGGATGAACTCGGCGCCGATTGGCGAGAATCGAAAATTCATTTGCCGCTCGTGACGCGCATCAACGGCAACGACTTCGGTTCGCCCGAAGCGGGCGATGACATGCAATTCAGCTTTGCCGATCTGATCGCCCACGCCGCGAAAACGCGTCCGCTGAGCGCGGGAACCATCGTCGGGTCGGGGACGGTCGCCAATCAGGACGAGTCGCGCGGCGCGTCGTGCCTGGCCGAACGGCGCATGCTGGAAACCATCGCGAACGGCAAGGCCACGACGCCATTTCTTGGCTTCGGCGACACAGTGCGCATCGAGATGTTCGACAAAGACGGCGCGAGTATTTTCGGCGCGATCGAGCAGGAAATCCGCAAGGCGTGAGACTTCCACGCAGACGTCGTACCATGCGACGTCTGACGATTACGGAGGATTGTCATGGTGCTCGCAAAATTGCTCGCATTCGTTATCGCGCTCGGTGCCGTCGATGCGCATGCCGCCGATGCGTCGTACGGCGGTGAACTGCAGGGATTCGACTATCCGTATCCCGTTGCGCATTACCGGTTCATGTCGCAAAGCGTGCCGCTCGACATGGCGTACATGGATATTGCCGCCGAGCACGGCAATGGCAAGACGGTCGTTCTCCTGCACGGCAAGAATTTCTGCGCCGCGAGCTGGGAGATGACGATCCATGCGTTGCACGACGCGGGCTATCGCGTCGTCGCGCCGGACCAGATCGGCTTCTGCAAATCGACCAAGCCCGAGCATTATCAATACACCTTCCAGCAACTGGCCGGGAACACGCATGCGCTGCTCACGTCGTTGGGCATCGACACGGCGATCGTGCTCGGCCATTCCACCGGCGGCATGTTGGCGGTGCGCTATGCGCTGACGTATCCGCAATCGGTCGAACAGCTCGTGCTGGTCAGCCCCATCGGCCTGGAAGACTGGAAAGCGAAAGGCGTTCCGTGGCACAGCGTCGATCAATGGTACGAGCGCGAACGCAAGACCACGGCGGACAGCGTCCGGGACTATGAACGCAAGACCTATTACGTCGGTCAGTGGAAACCCGAATTCGACAAATGGGTGCAGATGTACGCGGGCATGTTCGCCGGGCCTGATCGCGATCGGGTCGCCTGGAACTCCGCGCTCCTGTACGACATGATCTACACCCAGCCGGTGTTCTACGAGTTCGCCGATCTGCGCGTGCCGACGTTGCTCATCAGCGGCGACAAGGACACGACGGCCATCGGCAAGGAGTTTGCGCCACCGGATGTGCAAGCGAAACTCGGCCACTACGACATCCTGGCGCGCGAGGCGGCGGCGAAAATCCCGCACTGCCAACTGGTGACGTTCGCCGATCTCGGCCATGCCTCGTGGATGCAGGATCCGGCACGCTTCCACCACGAACTGCTGCAGCGGTTGGCCAAGTAAACGGTTGCAAAACGGCGACGGTCGAGTGGTGCCACGCTTTTCTTTGCGCGGCACTGGCGTTAGTCTGCGCACGTCCCAGGGGAGAGATCGGCATGGCCGTTGAGCGGATCAAGCTGTACAGCTATTGGCGTTCGAGTGCCGCGTATCGCGTGCGCATCGCGCTGAACCTGAAAGGCTTGCCGCACGAACTGATTCCGGTCAGTCTGATCAACAACGGTGGCGAACATCGCAGCGAGGAATATCGCGCGCTAAATCCGCAAGGAAAGGTGCCGACGCTGATCGATGGCGAACGCATCGTGCGGCAATCGATGGCCATCGTCGAATATCTCGAGGAAACCTACGAAGGCGAACATCGACTGATGCCGGCCAACGCGCGCGAACGTGCGCGCGTGCGCGGACTGGCGCAGATCGTCGCGTGCGACATCCATCCGATCAACAACCTCGCGGTGATGCAATATCTCGAACACGAGTTCAATGCGCCACAGGTCGAGCGCGATCGCTGGGTCAAACACTGGATCACCGAAGGCTTCAAGGGATTCGAAACGCTGCTCGCGACGAATCCGTCCACCGGTGGATTTTGCGAGGGCGACGAACCCTCGCTCGCCGATATCTGCCTGGTGCCGCAGGTCTACAACGCTTATCGCTGGTCGGTCGACATGACCGAGTTTCCGCACATCAAGAAAATTTTCGACGCGTGCATGGCGATGGACGCGTTCGAAAAAGCAAAGCCCGAAAATCAGCCGGACGCACCGAAACTCTGACGTGTTTTCTATGAGGTCTTGCTAGCACTCGCGTGCCGAGGCTGCCAGCGACTTTTCACGCTACGTATTGAATTTCCGCGCCGCTTCGTCGATAAGGTTGTGTACGCATCGCGGCGGCGCGTGACTTGCAGCGATAGCGTCAGGACTGGCGAGGAGTTCGACGCATGCGCGAAATTCTGACAGAAACCCCGACGGCGCTCTGGGTCGATCTTGTCCACGAAGCCGAACGCGATGCCGCCGCGCCGCTCGGCGAAGAACTCGAAAGCTATCTCGTTTTTCTTTTGATCGGGCACACGCGCGATACGAAGTTGCATCGCAACGCCGTCGCCATCGACTACCTGCTCGCGCGTTCGCAGTGTGGAAAACGTCAGCACGCGGAATTGCGCGACGTCGGCGATCGTTGCCTGCTTCTTGCGGGTTTGTACCCAGAACAGGCGCAGCGGCGCATGGTCGGACTGGACTACTTCATGTCGATGGGCAGTCAGGCGTACCACGAGCTCGCGCACGCGTTGCGCACGACGTTCGCCGATCTGTACGAGCATCTCGCGAAAGCATTTTCGCGCGTGGTGCGCGTGCTTATGGAAGTGCGACGACGCACGAAGGATGTCGCGCCACTCATGCTGTTCGGCGCGACATCTGGCGCCGGCGCGTGTGAAGATCCGCGCTTCCCCGGCGCACTACTGCTCGATGGCGGTTCGACGCGTCAGTAAGCGGTCGCTTCGTAGGGATCGTGCACTGGATTGTCGCCGCCGCCTTCGGCGAGGCGAATCTTGAGTGCGAGACCATCGCGCGAGTCGGCTTTGTTGAGCGCCTCTTCGAGCTCGACCTTGCCTTCCTTGTACATACCGAATAGCGACTGGTCGAAGCTGATCATGCCTTCTTCCAGACTGCGTTCCATCGCTTCCTTGATCTCGTGCACCTGGCCGCGACGCAACAGATCGCGGATATGCGGCGTGTTGATGAGCACTTCCACTGCCGGCGTGCGGCGACCATCCTTGCCGATGACAAGACGTTGGCTGATAACCGCGCGTAAATTCAGCGACAGGTTCATCAGGATGTTCTTGTGCGCTGCCTCGGGGAAGAAATTGAGAATACGCTCGATGGTCTGATCGGCGTTGTTCGAGTGCAGCGTCGCCAGACACAAATGGCCGGTTTCGGAAAACGCGATGGCCGCTTCCATCGTTTCTTCATCGCGGATTTCGCCGATCATGATGACGTCCGGCGCTTCGCGCATCGCGTTCTTCAGCGCCTCGTGATAGCTGTGCGTGTCGAGGCCGACTTCGCGCTGGTTCACCACCGATTTCTTGTGGCGATGCAGGTATTCGATCGGATCCTCGACGGTGAGTATGTGTCCCGAGGTGTTGGAATTGCGATGATCGATCATCGCCGCGAGCGTCGTCGACTTTCCGGACCCGGTCGCGCCGACCACGAGCACCAGCCCGCGCGGCTCCATGATGATTTCCTTGAACAGCACCGGCAGTCGCAGTTGCTCGACAGTCGGGATATCGCTCTTGATCGCGCGAATCACCATTCCGACTTCGCCACGTTGTTTGAAAACGTTGATGCGGAAACGGCCGGCATCCTTCACCGCGATGGCGAGGTTCAATTCCAGATTGCGCTCGAACTGCGGCACCTGGCCTTCGTCCATCAGCGAATAGGCGATTTTCTTCACCATACCGCCCGGCAATCCGGTGTTGCCCAGCGGATAAAGCTTGCCCTCGACCTTGATGTTCACCGGAGCGCCCGTCGTCAGGAACATGTCCGACGCGCCTTTCTCCGTCATGAGCTTCAGGAAATAACCGATATCCATGACCCGCCTCTCATTGCGTTTTTGCGCCATCGCGGCGCAGACCAGGGAAACTGGATGCGAAAACCGGGCCTGCCGCCATTGCCATCGCGGTGCGCGTTTCCCACAATAGCCGCCTGACTCATCCCCTCGTCAGCGGCCCGGATGTTATGACACCAAATGCGCCAAAAATCCATCGAGTTGTCGGCATTTTGGCGCTGATCTTGAGCGCGTGCACGCCAACGAAGCCTCCCAATATCGGCATCGATGACGCCAGCCGAATGCTGGCCGACGCGCGCGCCTCCGGAGCGCCGACGTACGCGCCACTGGAATTGCGCAACGCCGAAGACCGGCTGAGTCAGGCAAGGGCAAGTTTTGACAAAAACCATTACGACGATGCATCGCGCTTCGTCGCCGAATCGCGCGTCGACAGCGAACTGGCAATGGTGAAATCGCGCCTCGGGAAAGCTCGCGAAAAAGCCGACAACCGCGCTCGCGAAAACACACAGCTACAGCAGGACATCGTCAACGGCGTTTCGCCGACAGCAGCACCGAGCGGAGAACGGCAATGAAGCGTCTTTGGTTCGCACTCGTGCTGTTGCTCGCCGCAGGCGGCGTCTATGCCGCGAAACAGGATCTGGATTACGAACGTCTGCGCGCCAGTCTCAATACGCTGGCCGGCGATCCGACGCTGGGCAATCTCGCGCCCGCCGAACGCGCGCTGGCCGAGCAGTCGGTGCAAGCGTTGAATGATTCTTCGGGCGGCAAAGCCGAACACGCGCATCGGTTGTATGTGGCCGAACGCCGCGTCGATATCGCGTACGCCGCCGCGCAAGCCGTCGATGCCGAACGCCGCGTCACGCAACTGGATCGCGAACACGATCGCATGTTGCTCGAAGCGAGCCGCCGCGAAGCGGAAAGCGCGCGCATGGATGCCGAGAAGCAACGTATCGCCAGCATGGTGCAGGCTGAAGAATCCGATCGTCTGCGCGTCGAAGGCGAACAAAGCGCTGCGGCTGCGGACGCCGCGCGCGCGCAAGCCGAACAGACCAAACGCGTCGCCGATGCGCAAGCAAAAGAAGCCGAACTCGCGCGCAAAGAAGCGCAGCTCGCCGAACTGGCCGCCGCCGATTTGCGCGGCCATCTGCAGAACATGCGCGCAACGCGCGGTGCGCAAGGCATGCAGATGACGCTCGACGATGTCGCCTTCGCGCCCGGTCGTGCGGCGCTGCGACCGGAAGCAAAAGCGAGCCTCGGCAAACTTGTCGCTTTCGTCAACAAGGATGCGAGCAAACCGATCCGCATCGAAGGCCACACCGATAGTCGCGGCAACCCGAATGCGAACCAGATCCTTTCACAGAAACGCGCCGATTCGGTGCGTGATGCACTGATCGCGGCCGGCGTCGCGGTTAGTCGTATGAGCAGTGTCGGACTCGGCCAGGACAATCCGGTCGCTGACGATGGCACCGAAGAAGGGCGCGCGAAAAATCGCCGCGTCGATGTAATTCTGGAAGATGCGCCGCGCTAACCGAGCCGGCCGGCGCTCACTAAATCTTCACAACCGTCGCTGAAAAAATCGCCGCGATTCAATCGCTTGAAACGGGAAAAAATTTCCGTTGCAGGACGGTTTTTTGGAGAGTAGGGTTAAGTCGTCGCTCGCGGATTCCGCTGCGGCGGCACTCACGAAAAGCGAGTCCATGATCGAAATAGCTGCGCAAACAAGACCGCAGACTTCGCCGACATCGGCGGGCGGTGCGCAGGCAAACAGCTACCGCGATTCGCTTGTGCCACCCATCCATTCCATCCAACCTGTCACAGTGCGTCAGCGCGTTCGCGCGATGACGTCGTGCCCACGCGAAGAGGAGGTCGGCTGATGTTCGAGAACCAGCAACAAGACGTCGAAAGTCTGATAAAGAGTGATCACGAGTTCCGCTCGCTTTACCAGCGTCATCAGGAGCTCGATAGCAAAGTGCGTGATGCCGAACTTGGCGTATTGCCGCTTGACGACACGACACTGCACAACATGAAGAAAGAAAAATTGTGGGCCAAGGACAAGCTCATCACGATGTGGGAACGACTCCGCGTTCCCGAGCACTGACTCTTTCCTCGCCGGTGCGCCGCATGACGGCGCGCCGGCCTTACCCTCGCGTCGCGCAACGCGTCAAGCAGGCTCGATTCGTTCACCGCGGGACGCAGCGAATTGCCGTGATGCTGTATTATTTCGCCGTTTCGTTCGCGGTTCGCGCGAATCGTTCGACGACGGGGTTTGCATGACCATCCACAACAGCGTGCTCGAACTGATCGGCGAAACGCCGATCGTGAAAGCGCACAATCTCGATTGTGGAAAATGCGAACTTTTCCTGAAGCTCGAGAACGCCAATCCCGGCGGATCCATCAAGGACCGCATCGGTTTGTCGATGATCGAATCCGCCGAGAAAGCCGGCAAGATCAAACCCGGCGACACGCTCGTCGAAGGCACCGCCGGCAATACCGGCATCGGTCTCGCGCTCGTCGCGCAGCAGAAAGGCTACAAGCTCGTTCTCGTCGTGCCCGACAAGATGAGCCGCGAGAAGATTTTCAATTTGAAGGCGATGGGCGCGGAAGTCGTCCTTACGCGTTCCGATGTCGCCAAAGGCCATCCGCAGTATTACCAGGATATGGCCGAGCGCCTCGCGCATGAAACGCCCGGCGCGTATTTCATCAACCAGTTCGGCAATCCCGACAATCCGCGCGCGCACGAAGAAACGACCGGGCCCGAAATCCTGCGCCAGATGGACGGCAATCTCGACGCCATCGTCTTCGGCTGCGGCTCATCCGGCACGATGACGGGCTTATCGCGCTGTTTCTCCAAGGCCGCGCCGAATGTTGAGCTCGTGCTCGCCGATCCAGTCGGGAGCATCCTCGCGCAATACATCAACGAAGGCACGCTGTCGGAAAAATCGGCGTCGTGGATGGTCGAAGGCATCGGCGAGGATTTCCTGCCGAGCATTTCCGATTTTTCGCGCGTGAAAAAAGCCTATGCGATCACCGACAAGGAGAGCTTCCTCGCCGGCCGCGAACTTCTGCGGAAAGAAGGCATTCTGGGCGGATCGTCAACCGGCACGCTGCTGGCGGCCGCACTGAAATACTGTCGCGAACAGACCGCGCACAAGCGCGTTCTCATGTTCGTATGCGACACAGGCAACAAGTACCTGTCGAAGATGTACAACGACTACTGGATGCTCGACAACGGCTTCCTCGAACGCGAACAATCCAACGACTTGCGCGACCTGATCCTGCGTCCGTTTTCGCAACGCGACACCGTCGTCGTCGGACCGGCCGAGAAACTGATGACGGCGTATCAGCGCATGAAGCTGTACGACGTGTCGCAACTCCCCGTGATGGACGGCGACAACATCGTCGGCATTCTCGACGAATCCGACGCGCTCATTCACGTGTACGGCGACGAAACGAAATTCAACGATCCCGTCTCGACCGCGATGGTGAGCCGGCTGCAAGTGCTCGACGTGAAATCCTCGATCGAATCGCTGCTGCCTATTTTCGATGCGGGACATGTCGCCATCGTCGTCGACGGTGCGAAATTTCTGGGTCTCATCACGCGAATCGATCTGTTGAACTACCTGCGTCGTCGCGTGCATTAAACGAGAGAAAATCATGGTCACGAAACGCACCGCGCTCGGCCTCGGCACGCGCGCGATCCACGCCGGGCAACGTCCCGATCCGTCGACCGGCGCCATCATGGTGCCGATCTATGCGACATCGACGTACGTGCAGAAAAGTCCCGGCGTGCATCAGGGCTACGAATATTCGCGCACGCAAAATCCGACGCGAATGGCGTACGAACGCTGCGTCGCCGACCTCGAAGGCGGTCGTGCCGGATATGCATTCGCGTCCGGACTCGCCGCGGCGGCCACCGTGCTCGATCTGCTCGACAGCGGCAGCCACGTCATCGCGATGGACGATCTGTACGGCGGCACCTATCGCTTGTTCGAACGCGTGCGCAGACGCAGTGCCGGACTCGACTTCACCTTCATCGATTTGAACAACGCGGCAGCGCTAAAAGCCGCGCTCAAGCCGAACACCAAGATGATCTGGGCGGAAACGCCGACCAATCCCATGCTGAAGCTGGTCGATCTTGGCAAGCTTGGCGCGTTCGCGAAAAAACACGGCTTGATTCTCGTCGTCGACAACACGTTTTGCTCGCCGATGTTGCAGCGTCCACTCGAATTCGGCGCACACTTGGTGCTGCATTCGGCGACGAAGTATCTCAACGGGCATTCCGATATGGTCGGCGGTGTCGTGGTCGCGGGCGATGATCAGACGCTCGTGGAGCAGATGGGTTTTCTGCAAAACTCGGTGGGCGCGGTCGCAGGTCCGTTCGATGCATTCCTCGCCATGCGAGGTCTGAAAACATTGCATCTGCGCATGCGCGCTCATTGCGAAAGCGCCGCCGATCTCGCCGCCTGGCTCGAAAAGCATCCGGCCATCGAACGCGTTATTTACCCGGGCCTGAAATCACATCCGCAGCACGCGCTCGCTAAACGCCAGATGGATGGCCCCGGCGGCATTATTTCAGTCGTCGTGAAAGGCGGCTTGCGCAAAGCAACGCGCGCGCTCGAACGCTGCACCTTGTTTTCTCTTGCCGAATCGCTGGGTGGCGTGGAAAGTCTGATCGAGCATCCGGCCATCATGACGCATGCGTCCGTGCCGGCCGCCAATCGCAAACGACTCGGTATCAGCGATGGACTGATTCGCTTGTCTGTCGGTGTCGAAGACATCGAAGATCTGCGCGCAGAACTTGCCGACGCATTGCGCTAACGTTTCGGCTTGAACAATTCGCCCCACGCGCGACGAACGTAATCGCGCTGGTAAAAGTGCGGATCGACCCACGTCGCGAATTCGGACGCCGGCACACGCCGCGTTCGACGAATCGTTGCGCGCTTGCGACGCATCGCACCGAACCCTGTGATCGCGTCGCGATAGAGTCGCCAGACCACGCCACTGCGACCGCGTCGTATATGGCGAACCAGAATGCCGACATGCAACGCGCAAAACCAAGGCAACGAGCGTAGAAACCACGCGAGCGGAGCATTCTTGATCAGCCACCACAGTGAATTGCGGATGCCGTGGTAGAGAACGAAATCATTGTCCGGCCCACCCGAGGATAGCGACCGCGCGTGATGGACAACCGCGCCCGCTGCGTACGCGGCCGTGTAGCCCAGCCAGCGTGCGCGCACCGCGAGGTCGGTATCTTCCGCGTAACAGAAAAATGCTTCGTCGAACCACTCACCGTGCGTCGATGCCAGATCTTCGAGCAGACGGCGCGTCAGCAACGCACAGCCACCGCTGGGTCCAAGCAGTTTTTCGTCATCGCGTTTTCTGTTTGAGGCGAGGGTCGAGCTGAACAAAGTTATGCCGAGACTATCGACGCTGCCATCGTTCGCATCCAGCAAGCGTGCGGCGACGAGATCGACATTGCGCATTGGATCCAGCTGCTCGCGCATCGCATCAATGAAGCCGGGCACAGGTTTGGTATCGCTGTTGAGCAGGACGACCGCATCGACCGCCGCGTCCGCAAGGATTTCGGCCAACAAACGATTCGTTCCGGCCGCGAAACCGAGATTCGTTTCGGCGACGCCGAAGCGGATACATCCGTGGCCGGTACTCTCGCAAAAATCGCGCAGCTTCGTTACGGCCTCTTCGCCGGATCCGTTGTCGAGCAGATGTATGCGAATGTTCGCGGCATCGTCGGTGAGCAGTGCGCGCAGGCACTCCAGCGTTGCGTCCGTCGTGCGGTAGTTGACGATCGCGATGGCGATCATTGCATCACAACGGCAATTCGTCCGCGTAACGCGGATTGGGTTCGAAGTTGTTGGTCAATGAAAGGTTCGGGTTGTAATAGGGGTCGCCTTTTTCCATGATTTCCCGATGACGTTGACGCATGTACGCAGTCTCGCGAGCAAGACGATCGCGCTTGCTTGAATCGGTTTCATAACCGCGTGATTTCGATTCGTGGTGGTACAACTCGGCGTACGGTGTATAGACGATCAGATAACCTGCCTCGCGCGCGCGGAGGCAATAGTCGACATCGTTGAATGCGATCGCAAGCTCCGTTTCGTTGAGTCCGTGCAATTCCTCGAACACCGTCTTGCGCGTCATCGCGCAGGCGAACGTCACGGCACTCACGTTCTGGATTAACTGCGGACGCGAGAAATATCCGTGATGATGCGCCGGCGACATCAGATGCGAGTGCCCGGCCATGCCGCCGAGACCGAGAATCACGCCGGCATGTTGAATCGTGTTGTCCGCGTACAGCAGTTTCGCACCTACGACGCCGACGTCGGCGCGTTGCGAATGTTCGAGCATCGCGCGCAGCCATTCGCCGGAAATCACTTCAGTGTCGTTGTTGAGAAAAACCAGATGTTCGCCGCGGGCGTGTTTGACGGCAAAATTGTTGATCGCCGAAAAGTTGAACGGCGCGTCGTACTGGATGAAACGTACGCGCGCATCGCGCTGACTCATGCGATCCTTCAGGCGGTGGGTCGCGCGATCGACGCTGCCATTGTCGATACCGACGATTTCGAAATTTGCATAGTCGGTTTTGGCAAGAATGGAATCGAGACACTTGTCCAGCAGAGAACCTTTGTCGCGAAACGGAATCAGAATGCTGATTAGCGGTTCGCCGCCGATGTCACGCCGCACACGATAGGTATTCGGAAAAGGACCCGATTGCGATTCGCCGGCCACCGCGCGTCGCTGCAGCGCCGCCGCAACGGCACGTCGGCCTGCTTCGTGTGTATACGGTTTGCCGGCGCTCGTCGCGGCGGTGGAACCGGGTATCTTGCGCCAGTGATACAGGATCTTCGGAATGTGGACGACGCTTTTCGCGCGCTCACAAACGCGCAACATCAGATCGAAATCCTGCGCGCCGTCGAAACCCGGTTGAAACGCGCCGGCCTCGATGAAAAGCTGTCGCCGGATCACGCTGAAATGGCAAATGTAGTTGTTGCAGAGTAGATAGTCGGGGCTGTAGTCGGACTTGAAATACGGCTCGACGTTATTGCCATTCTCGTCGAGCTTGTCCTCGTCCGAATAGATCAGGTCGGGGTTGTCGGATGTAATGCGTAGCGCCACTTCGAGCAACGCGTCGCGCGTGAGCTCGTCGTCGTTGTCCAGCAAACCGACGAACTCGCCGGTAGCGATTTCCAGAGCGGCATTGGAGGCGCCGGCGATTCCGAGGTTTTCATCGAGGCGACGTATCTTGATGCGCGAATCGCCGAACGCCTCGATCTCTTGCAGCGTTTTCTGCGTTTCTTCGCGCGGCGACGCATCGTCGGTAATGCAAAGTTCCCAGTTCGGATAAAACTGCCGCCGCACCGATTCGACCGCGGCAAGCAACCAACGGCGGTCGACGTTGTATACCGGCATCACGATCGAAATCAACGGCGGATCGCTGATCGAACTTATCATTTCGCGCGCGCGCGGCTCGGTCATGCGTTGCTGATTTACACGACGATGCAGACTTTGTTCGCGATCGCGGATTAACGTTTGCGTTTGTTCGTATAGTTTGTAGGACAGCGTGTTTCGAGTGAGCCACGGCGCACGACGATGCAGCCACAGAATGAGCGATCGTTTGCGCGCCGCCGACAGGCCGGGCATTCGGTAATACAACCGGTACAAAAAAGGTTCGGATTGCGCCACACCGCGTGACGGCGCACCAAGCCAGCGTAACGGCGCCGTCAGTCGCCATGACAATGACGAGCGCAAGGCATTCACCGTCGCTTCGAGCGCCTCGATATGCCGTCGGCTGCGATCGAGCGCGATCTCGCTGTCGTGGTGCTGCTGTGCCCGAGCATGTTCGGTGCGATTGAGTTCGACAGCGAGGTGCTCCGACTGCCGATTCGCAGATTCCAATTCACTGCGCAGCACGATGACTTCTGTTTCGGCGCGATGACGTTCGGTTCTTTGCGATGCCGCGTCGATTTGCGCCGTGTCGGCTCGATGTCGCTCGGTTTCCAGCGCCGCTGCCCAGCGCTCCCGCTCAGAAGAATGATCGGCGAGCCGTGCATCGATCGCGCGAAGCTGCTTATTGGTCTCGTCGGCTGCCAGAAACTTGCCGTGATTGAGATGGTAATCGAATGCCGCCTCGAATTCGGCGAGTTCCGCGTCGGGCGCGGGCAGGTCTGGAAATCCCTCGACGCTCACATTCCCGGGCGCCTGCGACTGCGCGGTCAGCCAGTCATACAATTGTTGCTGCGAATCATTGATAAGAGTTGTGATCGAAGTCCGGCTGCGATTGAGATGAACACTAAGAAACGCAGCAAGCTGGTCCGAAGTTGGTGTCACAACACCTTCGACGCTCCTTGCGCGCAGGGCCGACACTAACCGTTGTGATTGTTCGAGTGGCGATTGCAGAAGCGTTGCGTAATCGACGAAAACCGCTTGGCGACCTCGCAATCCGGCGAGCGCTGCGCGCAAGTATTTTTCCCACAGCGCGATGACGAAGCGCGAAGTGAACGTGCCTCTCGCGCCGTGGATCATCGAACCGGCGATCTCGCGCGGGTCACGCACAACGACGACGTACGCGGCGTCCGGCACGAGTCGATTCCATTCCGGCATCAGCAGACAAGCACGTGGATCTTTCGCGAGCCACGGCAGCGGCCCCGCGCCGACGCTTTCGACGAGCGACTTTAGTTTGTGCAGAGATATTCCACAGGAGGTTACGTCGATGCGCGACGCATCGTGATAGGCGACTCGATTCCACGCATGACCGGTGCAACTCAGCAAATCGTCGTGAAGCGCGTTGAGAGCGGGGCGTTCAAAATAGCCCCGGGGATTATCCGTTTCGTGCGCAGGTAACAGCTCGTCCGCATCGCCGACATGGGCGCCGGCCAAACCAAGCACGCCCGCAACCGCTGAGGTGCCGGAGCGGTGCATACCAAGAACGAGGATGGCGCGAGTCGACATCAGAAAACCACATTGAACGAACGCGCCATTATCGCGTCTTGTGCGCGACAAGAGAATCGCGTCGAACGCGTCGCGCTTGCTATGCGATCAATTCACATCGAAACCGTTGCGGAATATGCCATCGCTGGGGCCGATTAGTAGTGGACCGCTCGAGGTTTGCGCAACGCTGTTGCGGCCATCGTCACCTACGATCACGGCGTGATACAGCCCGTAATTGATCGAGCCCGAACCCGGCCACGCGTATTGTCCTGGCGTGCCCCCGGCGCTGGTGGCCGCGCTTGCGCTGTAGATGGATGTCGAGGCTCCGGACGCATCCGACACCAAATGGAGACTGACGTTGACCGAGGAGTCGTCGCTGTCGGCGACAGTCCACGAAAACGTGAAGCCCGGCGCCGCCGTGTAAAAGGGAGCGAGCACAACCGAGTCCAGTTCGACGTCGTGGCAATTCGATGGGCTCGGATTGTTGACGCAGGCGGTCGATACCGAAAATTCATGCGGATCGACGCGGAAGAGTGTTTTCAGACCGGACCACGTGCCGCCGGTACCACCGGTCTCTGTTGGCACCAGCGCTAAATCGGCAAAGCAGTATTCGTTCAGTCCGGCGTACAGAGGAATGTCCTGCGATGTCGTGATCGCGCCGGATGACAGGGTGCCCCAGAAAAATCGAGCGATGGATCCCTCGCCGATAAAGCGCGGTCCGTAATCTTCCATCGTGAAACACAGCGAGCGATACAGGCTGGTGTCGATCGCGTGATTGGTGGTGTTCATGAACCACTCCGGATCGGAGTTCGTCGGCCTGCCGTAAAAGGCGCCCGGTTTATACGAAAAGTAAGAACTGTTCGGCGGTACGACCTTGAAGTTGACAATGCCATTCCCCGGCAGGAAATCACCGGCATCGATCGGACCCCACGGATTGCCCATCACCACGCTCGCGAAATTTCTCGACTGGTCGCCATGCACGTCAGGTTTGGTCAAAGCCGGCAACGGCGGGCTGTTGATGCGGAACGCCGCGCTGTTCGAAGTGGCGCCTCCGGCGGTCCGGCTCACGGTGATGGTGTATTGGCCAGGCGGAAAAAAACTCACGTCGGCGCTGTAGCTGTTGCCGCTCACGGCGGTCGCCAGGACGAATGATGCCGGGTTCGATCCGGTCTCGTTGAGGGTCAGCGAATAAGTTCCGGAGTAACCCGTGTCGGTCCACTGCACCAGAACTTTCTGCGCGGCGGTAGCCGGTGCGGTCAGGCGCATCCAATCGATGGCGAACGTCGCGCCACCCGTGGACGAACTGTCTAAGGCCGGCACGAATTGCAGCGCTCCGATGGTGGCGAAGTCCGTCCAGTTGCGGGGACACACGCTGGTCGGGACGATGTCGCTATACAAATCGTAGCGGAAGACGGTCCACGTCGTTACCGGCAAGTAGGTTCCACCGGCGTACGACGTAGCCCCGCACTGATGCGCATCGCGCGTGCCCGTGTCGCCTTGCAGGAAATACAGCAACGCCAGCTCATTAGCATGC